>NZ_CP071605.1:0-300000 GCF_017357225.1 Rhizobium binae
ATGCAGCCGAGTCTTGCTCTTCAAGACGATCAAGAGCATCTCCCGTCGCTTCTGGCAACAGATGCGAAGGAGTTGTCCTATCAACTTCAGCAGCATCAGGCAAAAATCTTCCCGCCGCTTTCCCAGAAGACGATCCGGACCTTCTCGCCGGCGGAAGCCGCAGCCTTCATCGGCATCGGCGAAGGCTATCTCAGGCAGGTCGCTGCGGATGGCCACGGCCCTGATCCGCTCGCAAACGGACGCCGGCTCTACAGCGCAACCGACATGGACCGGATCCGCCGGGTACTCGACGAGCGAAACGGAACGCCGAAATACGTGCCGGCCCGCAGGCCTGGAGAAAAGCTCCAGATTGTCTCCGTCATGAATTTCAAGGGCGGCTCGGGCAAGACCACCACAGCGGCACATCTGGCGCAGTTCATGGCGCTGCGCGGCTATCGCGTGCTTGCGGTCGATCTCGATCCGCAGGCCTCCTTATCCGCCTTGTTCGGCCATCAGCCGGAGTTCGACGTCGGCGAAGGCGAGACGATCTACGGATCGATCCGATACGAGGAACCACGCCCGATCGCCGATATCGTCCGCGCCACCTATACGCCCAATCTGCATCTTATTCCGGGAAATCTCGAATTGATGGAATTCGAGCACGAGACGCCGAAGGCGATGGCGTCCGGAACGGCGGAGACGATGTTCTTTGCCCGTATCGGCGAGGTGCTGACCGAGATCGAAAGCCTTTATGACGTCGTCGTCATCGATTGCCCGCCGCAGTTGGGATTCCTGACGATGTCGGCGCTCTGCGCCGCGACCTCCGTCCTGATCACCGTCCATCCGCAGATGCTCGATGTCATGTCGATGTCGCAGTTTCTGACGATGACGAGCGAACTGATGTCGGTCGTCGAGAAGGCCGGCGGGCGCACCAGCTATGACTGGATGCGTTATCTCGTGACGCGCTTCGAGCCGAATGACGGGCCGCAGAGCCAGATGACAGGCTTCATGCGGGCGATCTTCGGCAATCGAATGCTTCGCAACGCGATGGTGAAATCGACCGCGGTCGCCGACGCCGGCGTCACCAAGCAGACGCTGTACGAGGTCGAGCGGTCGCAATTCACCCGTGGAACCTACGACCGGGCGCTGGAGTCCCTCAATCTCGTGAACAGCGAGATCGAGGCGCATATTCGCTCCATCTGGGGAAGGAAATAGATAGATGGCGCGCAAGAACCTCATCGAGATTTCTGCTCCGAGTCCGGCAAGGGTGGAAGCGGTCGCACCGCGCGACAATCGTCCGATTGCAGGCTTCGTGCCACAGGAGCGTAGCGCTGCACCCGTCGGCGGCATCACCAAGACGCTCGGCAATATTACCGAAAAAATGGAGCGCGCAAGCGAGCTCGAACGGCAGCTTGCCGCCGGCCAGACCATAGTCGAACTCGATACCGGCCTGATCGACGCGTCCTTCGTCAGCGACCGGTTGGCGATCGACGCGGCTGAACTCGCGCAGCTTGTCGAGCAGATCCGTGAGCACGGACAGCAGGTTCCGATCCTCGTCCGTCCGCATCCGGAAACCAGGGGACGCTACCAGGTCGCTTACGGCCATCGCCGCCTTGCCGCCACCAAAGAGCTCGGCATCAGGGTGCGCGCGGTCGTCCGCGACCTCACCGACGGTCAGTTGGTCGTTAGCCAGGGACAGGAAAACAGCGCCCGAACCAATCTTTCCTATATCGAGCGCGCGCTCTTTGCCTCGAGGCTCGAGGAGCGCAGCTTCGGCCGCGATGTGATCATGGCGGCGCTCGGCATCGACAAGGCGGCGCTGTCGAGAATGCTGATCGTCATCCGGCAGGTTCCCCTCGATCTCATCAACGTCATCGGCGCGGCGCCTGATATCGGCCGCCGGCGATGGCTGGAGCTCGGCGAGAGGCTTGAGAAAGCCGACGTCGGGAAGATCCTCGCAGAGTTGTCCGCGGACGACGCGCGCAGAATGTCGAGCGATGAACGGTTTCAGCGGGCGCTCGTCCTGGCAACGAAGAAGACGGCGGAGCAAAGGCCGGCGGTAGCCAAAACCGAAGTCAGCGGCGTTCCCGTCATGATCAAGAAGACAGCCGCCGGTGCGACCTTCGTCTTCGACGGCAAGACGGCGCCGGGCTTCGATCAATTCGTCCAGGAACGGCTGCAAGGCCTGTTCCAGGAGTTCAAAAAGCACAGAGGAGCGTAGCGCGCAAAAGAAAAAGGCCCCCAACGACGCCGTCGTGGAAGCCCTTCTCAGATCTTAAGCACATCGAGAATCGCATTTCCACGAATCACAGTCAAGCGTCTTAGGCACCAAATTGGTGGATGGTTTTCTTTTGCCTGAACGAAGGTGAAGGCAATGGAGAGTGGATATGTGACGACGCCCTTTGGGCGGCGGCCGATGTCGCTTGGCATGCTGGCAAGCCAGCAACTGGCCGAGACCATCGAGCCGGGGATGAAGCGCAGCAAGTGGAAATTGTTTAGAGCAATCTGCGAGGCGCGGCCGGCGCTCGGCGTGACCGATCGAGCATTGACGGTGCTCGACGCGCTGCTGACCTTCTATCCCGATGACGAGATTTCCGAGGAGAAGGGCCTGATCGTCTTTCCCTCGAATGCGCAGCTATCGCTGCGCGCCCGCGGCATGACGCCGGCGACGTTGCGGCGTCATCTTGCCGTCCTGGTCGATGCCGGTCTGATCCTGCGCAAGGACAGTCCGAACGGAAAGCGCTACGCCCGCCGCGACAGGGCAGGGGCGATCGGTGAGGCCTTCGGCTTCAGCGTCGCGCCGCTTCTGGCCCGCGCAGTGGAAATTGAAAACCTAGCGGCTCAGGCGATTGCCGACCGGGAACTGCTCCGGGCGACCAGGGAGCGCCTGACGGTCTGCCGGCGCGATATCTCCAAGCTGATTTCGGCGGCTATCGACGAAGCCGTTCCCGGGAACTGGGAGCAGATGACGATGATGTTTCGCGATCTTGTCGCGAGGATTCCGCGCGTGGCGGGCATCGAAGATCTCGTCTCGTTGCTCGACGAGATGGGCCTGCTGCGCGACGAAGCAATCAACCTGCTGGAAAGGCACATTAAAAGAGGAAAAATGGACGCCAATGAGTCTCAAATTGAGCGTCACAAACAGAATTCAAACCCCGACTCCAACTATGAACTTGAACCAAGCTTCGAAACGAAGCAGGACGAAAAGGCAGTAACAACCAACGACGGGATGGCCGGGCAGCCGTATGCGCAGAAACCGCCGAGGTCTTCCGCCGGACTAGGTGGCGAGATGCCGGGTGCGGCCAATCCGGCCGCCGGCCACAGCCTGAAATCCTTCCCGCTGGGCCTTGTCCTGCAGGCCTGCCCTGCCATTCTCGATTATGGGCCGGGTGGAGCGATCGGCAATTGGCGCGATCTGATGTCGGCCGCCGTCGTCGTGCGCTCGATGCTCGGCGTCAGCCCTTCGGCCTATGAGGAGGCCTGCGCCGGCATGGGGCCGGAAAACGCCGCGACCGTGATCGCCTGCATCCTGGAAAAGGGAGGGCACATCAATTCGCCCGGCGGTTATCTCCGCGATCTCACCCGCAGGACCGAAAGAGGCGAATTTGCGATCGGCCCGATGCTGATGGCGCTCGTGCGGGCCAATGGCGGGGTAAGACGATATGCCGGGTGATGGATTTCAGCTGCAACGCGGCTGTGCCGTTGCCTCATCCGGTAAACTCACCTGCTTCCAGTTCGATTGACGGGCGGGACGAAAGGTTTTTGGCGAGAGGCGCCGCCCAGTCAGCGCGGCGGCGCAGTACTTTCTCGCAGGATCAGCTCGACCGGCCACAATTCGTGGATCTCCTCGGCGGCGCGCCCCGCGATTAGCTGCAGTGTTAGCTCGGCGCAGCGCGTGCCCGCCGCACGCATGGAGGATCGGGTTGTCGAGAGTGACGGCACCATGTTTTCGGCCGTCAGATAAGGGAAGACGTCGTCATGGGCGATGACGGAAACATCCTGTCCTATCGTCATCCCAAGCGAGCGGACGGCGCGGTAAACCCCAAGCGCCGTCATCGTGGAACCGGCGACGATAGCGGTCGGCGCATTGGCTCTCTCGAGGAAGGAGCGGGCATGGCGAAAACCGCTCTCGTCGGAAAATTTATCGCAGACCATCATGTTGGGATCGGCGATGAGCCCACGCTCCTGATGGGCGATCCGAAAACCCTGCTCGCGATGGATCGAATAGGTCTTGCCCCTGAGGCCATTGATCATGCCGATGCGCCGATGCCCGAGATCGAGCAGATGTTCGGTCACCCTGCGCACGGCATTTTCATTGTCGATATCGAGCCATGCGTGAACGTGCTCGGTCTCCGAGCGGCCGTGGACCAGAAACGGCACGCCCAAGCTGTTCAGCATCTCGATCCGCGGGTCCCTAGGGCGAGGCGAATGGATGATCACGGCGTCCACCCGGCGGCTTTCGACCAGGCGCCGGTAGGCCTGTATCTCGTCCTCGTCATTATGCGCGGTAATAGGTGTGATGAGAATATCCGTTTCGGTCGTTTCCAGGCGCTGCGCCATCCCCGACACGAATTCAGCGAAATGAATTTCTCCCGAACGCCCCATCATGACGCCGATCGCTCCGGCTCGCCCGGTCTTCAGGCGCACGGCATTGATATCGGGGCGATAGCCAAGCCGCATTGCTTCGCTTGCAACCCGGGCACGCGTGGTTTCGCTCACCTCCGGATAGCCGCTGAGTGCGCGGCTGACCGTCGTCGGAGAGAGCCCAAGCTGCTTTGCAAATTCACGAAGTTTCATCGGTGTCTTCTTTGTCCCGGAAATCAATGAACGATGCGTGGACGATGCGCAACGGGCAAGTGCCAGTTCGAAAGAAATTGAAAACGTTTTCAATTATGTGGTTTTCAGATAACAACTGCCGAAGCCAAATTTGCGTCTCTGACCCTCATCGTGGTCGTTTTAATCATACAAATACAACCGTCAGAAGGTATTTTTGATGTCTTGACGTGGCCGATGCCTTCTGCGATGGTCCATCCGCCAAATCGATTTCAATTTCTGGGAGGAGATTATGAAAAAGTTTACTCTGGCTTTGTCTGCGCTCGGCATCGCTATCGCTGCCGGTCAGCTCCATGCCGCCGAAATTTCGTTTGCCGCGAACACCACCGGGAAAAACGTCGAATTCCTTCACAAGCAACTTGCGATTTTTGAGAAGGAGACCGGCAATCAGGTGAAGCTCGTCACCATGCCGTCATCGAGCAGCGAGCAGTTCTCGCAATACCGCCTGTGGCTTGCGGCCGGAAACAAGGACATCGACGTCTATCAGACCGACGTCATCTGGGCGCCGCAGCTTGCCGACCAATTCATCGATCTGAAGGAGGCGACCAAGGACGTGGCCGGCCAGTTCTTCCCGTCGATCATCGCCTCGCAGACGGTCAATGGCCGGCTCGTGGCGCTGCCGCTGTTTACCGATGCTCCGGCGCTGTTTTATCGAAAGGACCTGCTCGAGAAATATGGCAAGCAGCCGCCGAAGACCTGGGACGAGATGGCCGCAACCGCCAAGGAGATTCAGGACAAGGAACGTCAGGCTGGCCAGAAGGACCTCTGGGGCTACGTCTTCCAGGGCAATTCCTACGAAGGGCTAACCTGCAACGCGCTGGAATGGGTGAAGTCGTCGGGCGGCGGCCAGATCGTCGAGCCGGACGGGACGATCTCGATCAACAACGATAAGGCGGCAGCAGCGCTCGAACGCGCCAATGGCTGGATCGGGACGATCTCGCCGCCCGGCGTGCTCGCCTATCAGGAAGAAGAATCGCGCGGCGTCTGGCAGACCGGCAATGCCGTCTTCATGCGCAACTGGCCCTATGCCTATTCCCTCGGCAATGGCGCCGACAGCGCCGTGAAAGGCAAGTTCGATGTCATGACGCTGCCTGTCGCGGCGGCCGGCGACAAGCCGTCCTCGACGCTTGGCGGCTGGAATCTGGCGGTTTCGAAATATTCCGAAAAGCAGGAGGCAGCCATTGCGCTGGTAAAATTCCTGGCGTCGAAGGACGTTCAGAAGGCGCGCGCCATCGAGCTGTCCAACTTGCCCACACTGGCCGACCTTTATGACGACAAGGATGTTGCCGCCGCACAGCCCTTCATGCCGAACTGGAAACCAATCTTCCAGGACGCCGTGCCGCGTCCTTCGGCGACCGCCAAGGTGAAGTACAACGAGGTGTCCTCGAAGTTCTGGACCGCGGTGCACAATACGCTGTCCGGCAGCGGCTCGGCTGCCGAGAATCTCGAGCTTCTCGAAGCCGACCTCACGACCCTCAAGGGCGACGCCTGGTAAGATTCCGGCCGGCGGCTGTGAAGCCGCCGGCCCGGTTTCGGACGAGCGAACGGGGAGAGGCGTTTCATGACTGAAGTCGTAGTTTCGCAAGCAGTTGAACCAAGGATTTCCAATCTTAGAACCTCCACCGAGCTACGATCCGAGCGCGTTCGGTCCGCCTGGATGTTTCTGGCGCCGACGCTGCTGATCCTGGCGATCGTCGCCGGATGGCCGCTGTTCAGAACGATCTATTTCAGCTTTACGAATGCGTCGCTCAACGACCTCGGCAATGCGCAATTCGTCGGCTTTTCCAATTATCTGTCGTGGGTGACGCTGAAGAGCGGCAGGACTGTCTATCGCGGGCTGCTTGTCGATCCGGTCTGGTGGAAAGCCGTTTGGAACACTGCCAAATTCACTCTCCTTTCGGTCACGGTCGAGACCGCGCTCGGGTTGATCGTCGCGCTGGTGCTGAACGCACAGTTCGTCGGCCGTGGCATCGTTCGGGCCGCAATCCTCATTCCCTGGGCGATTCCGACGATCGTCTCGGCTAAGATGTGGGCCTGGATGCTCAACGACCAGTTCGGCATTCTGAACGACATCCTGCTCGGCTTCGGCCTTATCACTGAGAAGATTGCCTGGACTGCCAATCCCGAGACAGCGATGGTCGCGGTGCTGATCGTCGACGTCTGGAAAACGACGCCCTTCATGGCGCTTCTGATCCTTGCCGGGCTGCAGATGGTTCCGGGCGACATCTATGAAGCCGCGAAGATCGATGGCGTCAATCCGATCAAAGTCTTCTGGCGCCTGACGCTGCCGCTGATCCGGCCGGCGATCATGGTTGCCGTGATCTTCCGCATGCTCGACGCGATGCGTATCTTCGATCTGATCTATGTGCTGACGCCCAACAATGCGCAGACGAAGACCATGTCGGTCATGGCGCGCGAGAACCTGTTCGACTTTGACAAATTCGCCTACGGCGCCACGGCGTCAACGGTGCTTTTCCTCATCATTGCCTCGGTCACCGTCCTTTATATCTGGCTCGGCCGCGTCAGGCTCGGCGGGGAGGAACGCTGATGGTGCTGTCAGTCACCAAAAATACGCTCTTCTACCTGCTCGTCACGGTTATCGTCATCATTGCGGTCTTTCCGTTCTACTATGCGATCCTCACGAGCCTGAAGACCGGGACGGCCCTTTTCCAAGTCGATTACTGGCCGACCTCGATCTCGTTCGGCAACTATACCTCCGTGATGGGGCAGGGCGGTTTCGTCCGCAGTCTCGCAAATTCCGCGGTGATCGCCTGCGTCGTGGTTTCAGCGTCGCTGCTGCTTTCGATCACCGCTTCCTTTGCTCTGGCCCGGGTGCATTTTCGCGGAAGGGCACTGTTGATGCTGACCATCCTTTCGGTGTCGATGTTTCCGCAGATCGCCGTCCTTGCCGGACTCTTCGAGCTCATTCGCTGGATCGGCATCTTCAACACGCCCTTCGCGCTGATCTTCTCCTACATGATCTTCACGCTGCCCTTCACCGTCTGGGTGCTGACGACCTTCATGCGTGACTTGCCGATCGAGATCGAGGAGGCGGCGATCGTCGATGGCGCCTCGCCATGGGTCATTGTCACCCAGGTGTTCATGCCGCTGATGTGGCCGGCGCTGGTGACGACGGGACTGCTCGCCTTCATCACGGCGTGGAATGAGTTCCTTTTCGCGCTGACCTTCACATCGTCGGATACGCAGCGAACCGTCCCGGTCGCGATCGCCTTGCTGTCAGGCAACAGCGAATTCGAAATTCCTTGGGGTAACATCATGGCGGCCTCGGTGATCGTCACCGTGCCGGTCGTCGTACTCGTTTTGATATTCCAGCGCCGGATCATTTCGGGGCTGACCGCCGGCGGCGTCAAGGGTTGAGGAGTAGAACATGGCAGAGATCCGACTGGAGAATATCCGCAAGAGCTTCGGCGCCTTCGAGGTGATCAAGGGCGTAACGATGGACATCCGCCGCGGGGAGTTCATGGTTTTCGTGGGGCCGTCGGGTTGCGGCAAGTCCACGCTTCTGCGGCTTATTTCCGGCCTCGAGGACATCACGTCGGGGACGCTTTCCTTCGATAAGGAGACGGTGAACCGGCATGAGCCGTCGAAGAGAGGGATCGCCATGGTGTTTCAGTCCTACGCGCTCTACCCGCATATGACTGTGTTCGACAATATGGCGTTCGGCATGAAGCTTTCCGGGAGCGGCAGAGATGAATGCCGCCAGCGCGTCGAGCAGGCGGCCGGCATGCTGCAGCTCTCACCTTACTTGGACCGCCTGCCGCGGCAGCTTTCCGGCGGACAGCGCCAGCGCGTTGCAATTGGCCGGGCGATCGTCCGCGATCCGAAGGTCTTTCTCTTCGACGAGCCGCTGTCCAATCTCGATGCGGCGCTGCGTGTGGCGACGAGGCTGGAAATCGCCAAGCTTCATCGCAGCATGCACAATACGACGATGATCTATGTGACGCATGATCAGGTCGAGGCCATGACGCTCGCCGATCGGATCTGTGTGCTGCGGGACGGCGTCGTCGAGCAGATCGGCACGCCGTTGGAACTTTACGAAAGCCCGAATTCCCTCTTCGTTGCAGGCTTCATCGGTTCGCCGAAGATGAACTTCCTGTCGGGTGACCTTGCGGACCCCTATGACAGCCATACGATCGGTGTGCGCGCAGAGCATATTCGCGTCGCATCCGAGGCACCGGTCTGGAGCGGCACGGTCGTCCATTCGGAGGTCCTCGGTTCCGATAGCTTCGTCTATCTGGATATCGGCGCGGATGAACCGCTCATCGTGCGGGAGGCCGGCGTCTCCCGCCACGAACCGGGCCAGGTGCTTGGCCTTGCCCCGCTTGCTGGCCACGTTCACCGTTTCGACCGGTCGGGCCGAGCGCTCGAGCGACAAGCCATGCAAGCGGCCTGATCTTCAGGGATCGATGTCCTCCCAAGGCTCGATCCGTTTTAATGACAAGGAGAAAACATCATGACCATACGCACCGTTGTGTGGGGTGAAAACATCCACGAAACTACCAATGCAATCGTCCGCGGCATCTATCCGGAGGGCATGCATACGACGATCGCCAATGCGTTGAATGCCGATCCCGCCATCTCGGCGACGACGGCGACGCTGCAGGAACCGGAGCATGGGCTGAGCGAAGCCCGGCTTGCCGAAACCGATGTGCTGACCTGGTGGGGCCATAAGGATCATGGCGCGGTCTCCGACGTCGTCGTCGAGCGCGTCGCCAAGCGCGTCTGGGAAGGCATGGGCCTGCTGGTGCTGCATTCCGGGCATTTCTCGAAAATCTTCAAGCGGCTGATGGGCACGCCCTGCGCGCTGAAGTGGCGCGAGGCCGGCGAACGCGAGCGGCTGTGGACGATCAACCCGCGGCATCCGATCGCCGCCGGCATCGGCGAACATTTCGAACTGGAAAACGAGGAAATGTATGGCGAGCAGTTCTCGGTGCCGGAGCCGCTTGAGACGGTGTTCATCTCCTGGTTCCAGGGTGGAGAAGTGTTCCGTTCGGGCCTGACCTGGCGGCGCGGCGCCGGCAACATCTTCTATTTCCGCCCCGGCCATGAGACCTATCCGACCTATCACGACGCCACCGTCCAGAAGGTGCTGATCAATGGCGTCAAGTGGGCCTATAACCCCGAGGGCGCGTTGACGAGCATTACCGACGCTCCAAATGTGCCGGTAGAAAAGGCCCTGGAGCCGATCGTCGAACGCGGCCCGAAACTGCACCAGGCCGGCGAAGCCGGTTACCGATAAAAGATGAGACGCCGTGGGCGCGGGTGCCCCGGTCGGACCCGCAAGATGCCGCGATGATCTCGCGGCCGCTCACGCTTCGATGGACAACAATGAGGACAAAAGAATGCGCTTGATCATTCTCGGTACCGGAGGATGGGCAAATACCCATGCGATGCATTTTGCGGAAATCGCCGGCGTCAAAATTGTCGCCGCCGTCGATACGGACGAGGTCCGTCTGCGGGCCTTCGCGCTCAGGCATGCTATCCCGCTGACGTTCACGTCGCTCGATGACGCCCTTGCCTGGGGAGAATTTGACGCCGTCACCAATGTCACGCCGGATCGCGCGCACTATTCCACGACGATGAAATTACTTGGTGCGGGCAAGCATGTCCTCTGCGAGAAGCCGCTGGCGGTCAACTACCGCGAAGCCAAAGAGATGGCCGATGCGGCCGCGGCGTCCGGCAAGGTCACCATGGTAAATCTTACCTATCGCAATGTGGCGCCGCTGCAGGCAGCGCGAACAATGGTGCTGGACGGGCGTCTCGGCGCTATCCGCCATTTCGAAGCGTCCTATCTGCAGAGCTGGCTGGTCTCGAAGGCCTGGGGCGATTGGACCAAGGAATCGCAGTGGCTCTGGCGGCTCTCGACAAAACACGGCTCGAACGGCGTGCTGGGCGATGTCGGTATCCACATTCTCGACTTCGCGGTTTTTGCCGCCGGAAGCGACGTCAAGGCGGCGGCATCGCATCTCAAGGTGTTCGACAAAAGCCCCGGAAACCGTATCGGCGAGTATGATCTCGATGCCAATGACAGCTTCCTGATGATGGCCGAACTCGAAAACGGTGCCGCTGGCGTCATCCATGCGACTCGCTGGGCGACCGGTCATTTGAACGAACTGCGGCTGCGCCTGCACGGAGACAGGGGCGCCCTGGAGGTAGTTCACACGCCTGAAGGTTCCACCCTCAGGGCTTGCGAAGGCGCCGATGCCGACAAGGCGATCTGGCGCAAGATCGAGGTTGAACCAGTCCCCACGAATTTCCAGCGATTTGCAAATGCCGTGCAAAAGGGTCAGCCGGACGAGCCGGGCTTTGGCCACGCGGCCAAGCTGCAATATGTTCTTGATCACGCAGTCAAGACGGCCGGCGCTTTGGCGGCACTTTAGCGGGCAGCGAAAGCCCCGCGCAGGTCCTTCGGCAAGGAGAATCGCAGCGGAAACGA
This sequence comes from Rhizobium binae, assembly GCF_017357225.1. Lineage (NCBI taxonomy): Bacteria > Pseudomonadati > Pseudomonadota > Alphaproteobacteria > Hyphomicrobiales > Rhizobiaceae > Rhizobium > Rhizobium binae. Next base: position 11,270 of record NZ_CP071605.1, read on the forward strand.
ACAGCTTCGTCAAATGCGCGAGCGAAGCTCGTCTTCGCTGACGCCGAAGTGATCGAGGATGATGGCGACATTCCTGCGATGCGACTTGAAGTAGACGTCGAAGAGATCACCGACCAGAGGAACCGTGCCGCAGGCGGCGTCGACGCCGAGATTGACCGCCATGCGGGCGAGCTTGTGGGCGGGAAGGCCGAGTCGCCTTGCCTCATCGATGATGAAAAGGCCGATGAGGGACCCGGCGACATCGCCGACGGCCGGAATCAACCCCAGGACCGAGTCCGCGCCGATCCGGACGCCAATGAACGGCAATCTGACTGCGGTGTCCATCAGGCGCGCTATGCCGACAGCGCGCTGAATCCTGCCGAGTTCGGCAGAGGTGAGGTATGTCGTCCGGTCCGCTGGCATCAGCGACCGCCGGGCACGAACTGGATCTTCCGATGCAGCGAAGGCTTGATGTGACCGCAATACTTTTCCATGGCCGTGAAACGCGACAGATCCGATAAGGTTCGGCGGCGTTGCGGATCTGAATCTTATCTTCCATCCGGTACCACGACCAATTTGCCGACGAAGTTCTTCGCCATGAAATCGGTCTGGGCCCGATGAAATTCCGACAGCGGATAAACACCGCCGACGAGAGGTCGGATCTTGCGGCTTTCGATATAGCCGACAAGCCGGCGGAAGTCGGCGCGGCTTCCCTGGCTCGATCCATGCAGTTCCAGCTGCTTCAGATACATGGTCCTGAGGTCGAGCTGGACGACCGGTCCGGCGATGGCGCCGGCCGTCGTGTAACGGCCCTCCGGGCGCAGGATCTTCAGGAGATCGTTGAACAGCGGTCCGCCAACGAGATCGGCGACCACATCGATCGCTTGTCCGCGGCTTGCCGAATGAACGGCTTCGACTAGATCGCCCTTGCCGCGGGTGACGACTGCTTCGGCGCCGATCTCTAGCATCGCCGCCTCCTTGCCGGGACCGGCGACGGCGATCGGGATGGCGCCGCGGGCGCGGGCGAGTTGGATGATCGCTGAGCCGACGCCGCCGGAGGCGCCGGTCACCAGGACGCGTTCGCCGGCGGCAAGCCTCGCCCGTTCCAGCATGCGCTCGCCGGTCAGATAGGCGCAGCAGAAGGTGGCGAGCTCGACATCGGTCAGATCGGTTGCAACGACATGGGCATTTTCGGCTGGCAGCGTCATATATTCGGCGTAGCCACCGTCGCGGCCATGACCCATGTAGTCGATGTCGGCGAGGCTGTCGTCGTCGCGGTTGTAGATCGAGAAGTCGACCATGACGCGTTCGCCGACGCGCCTCGGATCGACGCCTGCGCCGACTCTGACGATATGACCAACCGTATCGGTGCCCTGGATGCGCGGAAAGGTCAGCGTATTGCCCTGCCTGCGCCAGGTGGAAACCGCGGACGGATCGTCCTCGGTGCCGTAGGCGCCCTGGCGCACCCAGACGTCGGTATTGTTCATGCCGCAGGCAGTGACGCGGATCAGCACTTCGCCCTCCGCCGGCGTGGGGACGGATACCTCCCTGTCATAGACGAGCTTGTCCAGTCCGCCGTGGCCGGTCAGCAATACGGCGGCCATCTTTTCCGGGATCGTCATGCGGCTTCTCCTCAGATCGCCTTGAAAACGTCTTCGATCGCGTCCGCTGCCGCCCTGACGACGACATCCGCCTCTTCGCGCGTCAGGCAAAGCGGGGGAGCGAAGCCGAGAATATCGCCCTGCGGCATGGCGCGGCCGATGACGCCGCGTTCGAGAAGAGCGGCGGCGACCTGCGGCCCGATCTTGCGGGCGGCATCGAAAAAGCGGCGGTCGTCCTTATCTTCGACGAATTCGATTGCCGCCATCAGACCGTCGCCGCGGACGTCACCGACGTTTCGATGGCCGCCCACCGCCTTCTCCAGCTCCGAGCGGAAATAGGCGCCGGTCGCGCCGGCATTTTCGACGATGCCGAGTTCGTCGATCAGTTCGAGATTGGCAATGCCGGCGGCAGCACAGATCGGGTGGGCGGAATAGGTCCAGCCGTGGCCAATTGCGCCCAATTCATCGGAGCCCTGCACCAGCACCTGCCACATCTTGTCCGAAACGATACTGCCGGAGAGCGGGGCATAGGCCGAGGTCAGGCCTTTGGCGATGGTGATCAGATCCGGCTTCATGCCGTAATGATCCGAGCCGAACATCGTGCCGAGACGGCCGAAGCCGGTGACAACCTCGTCGGCGACGAGCAGGATGTCGTACTTGTCGAGCACCGCCTGGATCTTCTGCCAATAGCCTTGCGGCGGCGGCACGATGCCGCCGGTGCCGAGGATCGGTTCGCCGATGAAGGCAGCGATGGTCTCGGGACCTTCGGCGAGGATCATCTCTTCCAGCCTGTCGGCGCAATATTGCGAAAACTGCTCCTCGTCCATCGAACGGTCGGGCCGGCGGAAATAATAGGGTGCTTCGGTGTGAAGGATCGGCGCGCGCGGCAGGTCGAAGGCATTGTGGAAGAGTGCCAAGCCCGTGAGGCTGCCGGTCATGACGCCGGAGCCGTGATAACCACGCCAGCGCGAGATGATCTTCTTCTTGTCGGGCCGGCCGAGGATGTTGTTGTAGTACCAGATGAGCTTGATGTTGGTCTCGTTGGCATCCGAGCCCGAAAGACCGAAATAGACGCGGCTCATCCCAACAGGCGCACGATCGATGATCATCTTCGAAAGCGCAATCGAGGCTTCCGTGCCGTGGCCGACATAGGCGTGATAATAGGCGAGGTTTTTCGCCTGTTCGGCGATGGCGTCGGCGATCTTCTGGCGGCCGTAGCCGACATTGACGCAATAAAGCCCGGCAAAGGCATCGAGACTTTTGCGGCCGCTCGTGTCGGTGATGTAGACCCCTTCGCCGCCGGCGACGACGCGCGTCGGCGTTTCGCCGCGCGCATGCATGCCCATGTGGGTAGAGGGATGAAAGAAGTGGTCGCGATCCCAGGCGGTGAGTTCGTTGCTTTTGTCGAGCATGTCCTATCCTCTTCTTGAAATGGGGCTCAGGCGGCGATGTCGATGCAGAGATATTTGAGCTCGGTGAAGGCTTCGAGCCCGTGGCGCGAGCCTTCGCGGCCAAGGCCCGATTGTTTCCAGCCGCCGAAGGGGATGGGGCCGCCGGTGATTTTTACACGGTTGACCGCGACCATGCCGTATTCCAGAGCGCGGCCAAGGCGCATCTGGCGGGCGCCGTTCTCGGTGACGATATAGGCGACGAGCCCGTATTCGGTGTCATTGGCGCGGGCAACGACCTCTTCTTCCGTATCGAAGGTCGCAAGTGCCGCCACGGGCCCGAAAGTCTCCTCGCGCATGATTAGCGCATCCGTCGGCACATCCGTCAGAAGCGTCGGCTCATAGAACAGCCGGCCGGCCTTGTGGCGCCTGCCGCCGATAACGAGCCGGGCGCCCTGCGCCAGAGCGTCGGCGACCTGTTCCTCGATCTTGACGACGGCGCGTTCATGCATCAGCGGCCCGACCTCGCTTCCATTGTCAAGCCCAGCCCCGACCTTCAGTTCGCCGATGCGGGCGGCAAAGGCCTTGACAAAGTCGTCGGCGATCCGTCGCTGGACGAAGATGCGGTTGGCGGCAAGGCAATCCTGGCCGGATGTGGCGAACTTGGCGTTGACGGCGATCTCGACCGCCTTCTCGATATCGGCATCGTCGAAGACGATCAGCGGCGCGTGGCCGCCGAGTTCCATCACCAGCCGTTTCATGGTCGGCGCGCATTGCGCGGCGATCAGGCGGCCGACCTCGGTGGAGCCGGTGAAGCTCATAGCCCGCAGGCGGACATCGCTGCACATCTGTCCAACGATCGTTGCTGCAGGACCGGTGACGACGTTGAAGACCCCGGCCGGAATACCGGCCCGCTCGCCGAGCTCGGCAAGCGCGAGGGCTGAAAGCGGCGTTTCCGAGGAGGGGTGGGCGACGACCGTACAGCCGGCAGCGAGCGCCGCGGCCGCCTTCCGGGTGACCATGGCGGCAGGAAAATTCCAAGGCGTGACGATGCCGACGACGCCGAGCGCCTCGCGCCGGACGAGCATTTCCGCGCCGGGCAGATGGCTGGTAATGCTTTCGGCATTCACCCGCCTGCCTTCTTCGGCATACCATTCGATGAAGGAGGCGGCGTAGTCGATCTCACCGCGCGCTTCCGCAAGCGGCTTGCCCTGTTCCAGCGTCATGATCAGTGCCAGATCTTCTTTGGCTGCAAGCATCAGCGCATGCCATTTACGCAGGATCGCCGCGCGGTTCTGCGGCAGCAGCGCGCGCCATACAGCGAGCGCCTCCGACGCCGCATCGATCGCAATTGCCGTCTCTTCGGCCCCGAGGCTCGCAACCCAGCCCAGCGTCGCCGAAGAGGCCGGATCGGTGACGGAGAAGCTCTGTCCCGTTGCGGCGGCGATCCATCGGCCGCCGACATAGGCGAGATCGCGCAGGAGATGACGATCGGCAAGCCGCGACAGCGCGTCATGATAGGCGGGGCGGGCAAAAACGGCGGTCATGTCCAGTCTCCTTGTTCAGTAAAACAAGTCTTCCACAGGAGCGGACGAGAGATTGTCCTTTGGTGATGGCAAAAACAGACAAACGGTCTGAAGCACAGCCGCCGGATAGAGAGATTGTCTAGCCGGTGCTTTGCTCGTCATTGGATGCGGCGAAGGAAGAGACTGGAAGGAGTGTTTCCTCCTTCACCGTCTTGGTGACGATGTAGGTGAAGTAGCGGTCGATGCCGAGTTCGCGGTCGAGAAGCCCGTCGACCAGCCGCTGATAGGCGTCGATATCGGGCGTCATGATCTTCAGGATATAGTCGACCCCGCCGCCGACCGACCAGCAGGCGACGATCTCGGGGATTGCCGCAACGGCGCGTTCGAAGCGCTCGAAGTCGGCCTGACGGTGGTTGGCGAGCGTCACCTCCATCATCACGCTGGCGACCGGCGCTATGCGCCGCGGGGCGAGGCGGGCGTGGTAGCCGGTGATGACGCCTGCCTTTTCGAGCTTGCGCAGCCGCATCCAGCATGGCGTCGGCGACAGCCCGGCCTTTTCGGCCAGCGCCAGCTTGGTGATGCGGCCGTCGCGCTGGACGGCGTCGAGAATGCGCAGGTCGATGGCGTCGAGTTTCATGGTGCTTTAAAAGAAATCATTCCAGACACAGGGAAAAGACAATGGGGGCGCATTTTGGCATTGTCAATTGAACTGATTTTCAGCAGTGTAAAATCATGACAAAGTGGCGCCCCGATCCTTCGCAACTCCGCCGGCCGGCCTACCTCTCGCTCGCCGAGCAGATCGCCAACGCGATCACCGACGGCAAGCTCTCCGACGGGGCGCAATTGCCGCCGCACCGCAAGCTGGCGGATGATCTGCAACTGTCCGTGCAGACGGTCAGCCGCGCCTATGATGAGCTGAGCCGCCGCGGGTTGATATCGGGCGAGATTGGCCGCGGCAGCTTCGTCCAGACCAGGCCGCGCGAGCCGGAGCCCCCTTATCTGCCGGAGCGGCTGGGCGAGGTAATTGATCTCTCGATCCTCAAGCCGGTCTGTGAGCAGATTCATCTGGAAAAACTCCGCCAGGCCTTCGGCTGGCTTTCGGAAAACCTGCCCTCCAGCTCGGCCCTGTCGTTCCGACCGAACATGGTATTTCCACGCCACCGCACCGTCGCCACGGAATGGCTGGCGCGCTGCGGGCTCGACGCATCGCCGCTGAACATCAGCCTGACGAATGGTGCGACGTCGGGCATGACGGTCGCGCTGATGAGCGTCGCCCCGCCCGGCTCGACGATTGCGACCGAGGCGATCAGCCACCATACGCTCGTGCCGCTCTGCGGCTACCTCGGCCTCCACCTCGAAGGGCTAGCGATCGACAACGAAGGCGTGATGCCGGAAGCGCTGGATGAAGCCTGCCGGACGGGGCCGATCCGGGCGATTTTCCTGCAGCCATCGGTGATCAATCCGATGGCGGCGCTGATGAGCACCGAGCGCCGGCAGGCGCTCGCCGCCGTTGCCGCCAAACACGACATCGCGATCATAGAGAACGATATTCTCGGTCCGCTGGTCGAGAACAGGCCGCCGCCGATGGCGGCCTTCGCGCCGGAGCGTACGCTCTACGTCACCAGCTTCACCAAGATCACCGTTCCCGGCCTCCGGATCGGCTATCTCGTCGCGCCCGACCGTTATGTCGCCGCTGTCGCCAACCGACATCTCGTGTCCAGCTGGATGGCGACGCCCGCCATGGCCGAGATCGCCACCCGCTGGGTCAGTGACGGCACGGCGATGGACCTCGTCAACTGGCAGCGCCGCGCCCTTGCCGGCCGCCACGCGATCGCGGCGGAGATGCTGGCCGGTCTCAGCTACCGGGCGCATCCGCAAAGCCTGCATGTATGGCTGCCGCTTTCCGGCAGCCATACTGAGGAGGGTTTCGTGTCGCAGGCGAGGCTGCGCGGCGTGGCGATCGCGCCGGGCAAGTCCTTCCACACCGCCGATCACGGCTGGACGCCGGCGGTGCGTATCTCGCTCGGTTCGACGACGGAGGGCGAGTTGCGAACCGGACTCGGGATCGTCGCCTCGCTGGCGCAGGGAAATCCGGAAGAGCTGCTGCTCGCGATTTGAGGTTGTCGCCGCATTTTCCAGCAAGCGCAGAATAATTGTCATGATATTATTTTACGAATTGACATGATTTTGATGCGCCGTCATCGTTAGGTCATTGCTTGTCTCAACAAGGAGAGACATGAATGCCCGCGCCCATCATCCGCATCGCCAACATCGTCAAGAAATACGGTCCGCTGACCGTGCTCGACGGCCTGTCGATGAATGTCATGCCGGGCGAGAAGCTGGCGCTGATCGGGCCGTCCGGCTCCGGCAAGACGACGATCCTGCGCATCCTGATGACGCTGGAGACGATCAGCGGCGGTCATATCGAGGTCGACGGCGAACAACTCTATCATATGCCGAACGGCGGCGGACTTGTGCCGGCCGATGAGCGGCACCTGCATCGGATGCGCGAAAAGATCGGCATGGTCTTTCAGCACTTCAACCTGTTTCCGCATAAATGCGTGCTCGACAACGTGACGCTGGCGCCGATGCTGACCAAGGGCATCAAGAGGCCGGAAGCCGAGAAGCGGGCGATGGAGCTTCTTGAGATGGTCGGCCTGGCCGACAAGGCGAGAAGCGTCCCAGCGCAGCTTTCCGGCGGGCAGAAGCAGCGTGTCGCCATCGCACGGGCGCTGGCGCTGTCGCCGAAGATCATGCTGTTCGACGAGGTGACTTCGGCACTCGACCCGGAACTGGTCGAGGAGGTGCTGAACGTCATGCGCCGGCTCGCTTCCGAGACCGATATGACGATGCTTCTCGTCACCCATGAAATGGGCTTTGCCCACGACTTCGCCGACCGCGTGCTGTTTTTCGACCGCGGCAGGATCGTCGAGGAAGGCAAGCCCGGCGACATATTCCGCAATCCGACGCAGGAGCGGACGCAGACCTTCCTGCGCAAGATCATCGCGGCAGGGCACCGCGTCTGAACCTCCGACATTGCCCGAGAACAACAGAACTCAAAGAGAAAAGCAGAGGAGTTGGGAACGATGAAAGCAGGATATGTTTTGAGCGCCGTCAGCCTGTCGGTGCTTCTGGTGATGGCGGTCGCTCCGGTATGCGTCGCCGATGACAAGCTCGAACAGCTGAAGGAACAGGGCTTTGCCCGCATCGCCATCGCCAATGAGCCGCCATTCACCGCCGTCGGCGCCGACGGCAAGGTTTCGGGCGCCGCCCCCGATGTCGCCCGCGTGATCTTCGAAAAGCTCGGTGTCAAGGAAGTGGTCGCCTCGATCTCGGAATACGGCGCGATGATCCCCGGCCTGCAGGCCGGCCGCCATGACGCAATCACGGCGGGCCTTTTCATGAAACCCGAACGTTGCAACGCCGTTGCCTATTCCGAACCGATCCTGTGCGATGCCGAAGCCTTCGCTCTCAAGAAGGGCAATCCGCTGAAGCTGACGAGCTACAAGGACATCGCCGACAATCCCAACGCCAAGATCGGTGCGCCGGGCGGCGGCACTGAGGAAAAGCTGGCGCTGGAAGCCGGCGTGCCGCGGGACCGCGTCATTGTGGTTCCGGATGGGCAAAGCGGCATCAAGATGCTACAGGACGGTCGCATCGACGTCTATTCGCTGCCGGTCCTGTCGATCCACGATCTGATGGCCAAGGCGAAGGATCCCAACCTCGAAACCGTCGCCCCCGTCGTCAATGCACCAGTCTATTGCGATGGCGCCGCCTTCCGCAAGCAGGACGTCGCGCTGCGCGATGCCTTCGACGTCGAGCTGAAGAAGCTGAAGGAATCGGGTGAATTCGCCAAGATCATCGAACCCTACGGCTTCTCGGCCAAGGCGGCGATGTCGACGAGCCGCGAAAAGCTCTGCGCCGCGGCCAAGTAACCTGATGTGAGCGGCTGGCCATGCGCGCTGCCATGGCCAGTCTGATTCGCAGTATCTCCAAAGAAGCGAGTTGCCGATGTCGGTATGGTCCGGCTATCTGACACTGATCCTTGAGGGCGCCCTGGTGACGATCCAGCTGACGGTCATGGGCTCGGCGCTGGCGCTTGTCATGGCCTTCCTGGGCGGTCTTGGCCGTCTATCGCGCTTCTTCGCCGTCCGCGCTCTGGCGACCGCCTATATCGAATTCTTCCGCGGCACTTCAATCTTCGTCCAGCTCTTCTGGGTCTATTTCGTGCTGCCCTTCGCAGGCCTAACCCTGACGCCGCTGCAGGCGGGCGTATTGGCGCTCGGGCTGAATGTCGGCGCCTATGGTGCGGAGGTGGTGCGTGGCGCCGTCAAGGCCGTCGGACGCGAACAGTCGGAAGCCTGCGTCGCGCTCAACCTGTCGCGCTACCAGCGCATGCGCCACGTCATCCTGCCGCAGGCGCTGCCGTTGATGCTGCCGACCTTTTGCAACAATGCGATCGAGCTCTTGAAGGGTACGGCGGTCGTGTCGCTGATCTCGCTGACGGACATGACCTTCCAGGCGCAGGTCGTGCGGGCACAGACCGGCAATACGCTGGTGCCCTTCGCGACGATCCTCATTCTCTATTTTCTCATGGCCCTGGCGATTTCGGCGGCAATGCGCCGGCTGGAGCGGCGGATGGCGCGTGGCGTCGACGGCATAAGGACCTGATCGGATGGAATGGGACTGGGATTTCGTCTGGCAGATCATGCCGACCCTTCTCGAAGGGTTCAAGATTACCATCCTCGCCACCGTCCTCGGCGCTGCGGTCGCCATGGTCGTTGGCCTCGGTCTCGCGATTGCGCGACGGTCCCCGGTCGCCGCCATTTCCAGGACGGTCGGTTTTGTCTCGGAATTCATCCGCGGAACGCCGCTGCTCGTGCAGCTCTACTTCATGTTCTACGTGCTGCCAGATATCGGCATCCGGCTGTCGCCGCTCACCGCCGGCGTCATCGGCATGGGCATTCACTATGCGACCTATACCGCCGAGGTCTATCGCGCGGGGATCGAGAATGTGCCGCGCGGGCAATGGGAGGCGGCCAGGGCCACCAATTTGACGACGCGTCAGGCCTGGATCCACGTGGTCCTGCCGCAGGCCATCCCGCCGATGATCCCTGCGCTCGCCAATTACTTCATCGCCATGTTCAAGGAGACGCCGCTGCTCTCGGCGATCACCGTGCTCGAGCTGATGAACCAGGCCAAGAGCATCGCCAACAGCAACTATCGCTACATCGAACCAATGACGCTCGTCGGCGTCTTCTTCCTCATCATCAGCCTGATCTCGGTCGTGGGCTTGCGCTGGCTCGAGGAACGTTACGCCAGGATGGATGATTGATATGACCGCAGGAATCGAAATCATTCCCGCCGGCCGGCGGCCACGGCTGGACGACCGGCCGCTCGAAAAGCGCATCGGCCTCGTCATCCTGGCGACCGATCACACAAGCGAAGTCGACTTCCGGCGCATGGTGGCCAGCGACCGCATCGGCGTCTATGTCAGCCGCATCCACTATGCCAATCCGGTCACGCCTGAAAACCTTCTGAAAATGCAGCCGTCGTTAACGGAAGGCGCCGGGCTGATCCTGCCGGATGAGACGCTGGATGCGGTCATGTATTCGTGTACCTCCGCCTCGGTCGTCATCGGCGATCGAAATATCGAGGCGGCGATCCATCTGTCCAAGCCCGGCGTTCCCGTGGTGACGCCGACGGCCGCGGCCGTGAAGGGCTTGAAAGCGTTCAGCGCCCGCCGGATTTCGGTGCTGACGCCCTATACAATCGACACCAGCCGACCGATGGCGGATTATTTCGCGGATCTCGGTCTTACGATCGATCGTTTCACCTGCCTTGGCCTCAGCGACGACCGGGAGATGGCCCGGATTGCTCCGGATGAGATCGCCGTCTTGGCGCGTGAGGCGCTGGCGCCGCGGTCGGATGCGCTGTTCATTTCCTGCACTGCGCTGCGCGCCGCACAGGTCGCCGCCCGCATCGAAGCCGAGACGGGCAAGCCCGTGGTGACCAGCAACCTCGCAACCGCCTGGGCTTGCCTGAGGCTGTGCGGCGATGATCGGGCGCGGCCCGAATTCGGCCGGCTGATGGCCATGCCCTATGGGGAAGGCTGAGATGGCGAGCGCCTTGCCGGTTTCGTTGAAGGATATCCGCGCGGCAGCGCAGTGGATCGGCAGCCATGTCGTGGAAACGCCGATCGTGCCGTCGGCACTGCTCGGCGCGATCGCCGGTGTTCCGGTCTGGCTGAAGCTCGAACATCACCAGACGACGGGCAGCTTCAAGCTGCGCGGGGCGACCAATGCGGTGCTGGCATTGTCGCCCGCGGAAAAGGCGCGCGGCGTCGTTGCCGCCTCGACCGGAAATCACGGCAGGGCGCTTGCCCATGCCGCGAAGGCGCAGGGCATGGTCGCGACGATCTGCATGTCGCGGCTGGTGCCGGAAAACAAGGTTTCGGAAATCCGCCGTCTCGGCGCCGAGGTGCGCATCATCGGACGATCGCAGGACGAGGCGCAGCAGGAGGTGGACCGGCTGGTGCGCGCGGACGGGCTGGTGGTGATCCCACCCTTCGACCATCCCGATGTCGTCGCCGGGCAGGGGACGCTGGGGCTCGAGATCATCGACGCCTTGCCGGAAGCGGCGACGGTGCTGGTGCCGCTGTCTGGCGGCGGCCTTGCGGCGGGCGTCGCAGCCGCGGTCAAGGGCATCAATCCCAAAACGAAAGTGATCGGCCTGACGATGGAACGGGGGGCGGCGATGAAGGCGAGCCTCGATACCGGCTGGCCGGTGCAGGTCGAGGAAGTGTCGAGCCTTGCCGACTCGCTCGGCGGCGGCATCGGCCTCGACAACCGCGTGACCTTTGCCATGTGCCGCGACCTACTCGATGACGTCGTCCTGCTGACGGAGGCGGAGATCGCCGCCGGCATGCGCCATGCCTATGCCTCCGAGGGCGAGATTATCGAGGGAGCGGGCGCAGTCGGCATCGCAGCGTTGCTGGCGGGGAAGATCCGCTCGGGCGGCCCCATCGTTGCGATCCTTTCCGGGCGCAATGTCGACATGGAACAGCATCGTCGGGTGATGGACGGCGAGACTGCAATCTGCGCGGAGGATGGCCCATGAGCCGGATGATCATTCTGACGGAAGCGGAATTGCGAGAGGTCGTGACGCTCGACCGCGATGCGGTCGCTTGCGTCGAACAGGCTTTCGCAGCGCTCGCGACCAAGGCCGTCGCCATGCCGCCGATCCTGCGGCTCGATATTCCCGAGCATCGGGGCGAGGTCGATGTGAAGACCGCTTACGTGCCGGGGATAGAAGGCTTCGCGATCAAGATCAGCCCAGGTTTCTTCGACAATCCCAAGATCGGCCTATCGAGCACCAACGGCATGATGGTGCTGCTGTCGAGCCGGACCGGTCTGGTGCAGGCCCTGCTGCTGGACAACGGCTACCTCACTGATGTGCGCACCGCCGCAGCCGGCGCCGTCGCGGCAAAACATCTGTCGCGACAAAATTCCAACGTCGCCGCAATTTTCGGCGCCGGAATGCAGGCGCGGCTGCAGCTGGAAGCGCTGACGCTGGTGCGGCCGATCCGTGAAGCCAGGCTATGGGCGCGTGACGCGGCCAAGGCCGAGGGGGTGGCTGCGGAACTGGCGGCAAGGCTCGGCTTTCCCGTCAACGCGATATCGGATCCGAGAGAAGCAATGTCGGGCGCCGACCTTATCGTGACCACCACGCCGGCGGAAAAACCGATCATCGAAACGGGGTGGCTCAAGCCGGGGCAGCATCTGACGGCCATGGGCTCGGACGCCGAGCACAAGAACGAGATCGATCCGGCAGTCATTGCGGGCGCCGGCCTCTATGTCGCCGACAGCCTGAAGCAGACGCGCCGGCTCGGCGAGTTGCACCATGCGATCGAAGCGGGCCTCGTCGCCAACGATGCCGATTTCGCCGAACTCGGCCGGATCATCGCCGGGCGGATGCCGGGCAGAACGAGCAGCGACCAGATCACCGTCGCCGACCTCACGGGAACCGGCGTTCAGGACACCGCCATTGCCACGCTCGCCTTTGCCCGCGCCGACGCGGCGAAGGCCGGCACCACATTCGAGAGCTAACCGGCGTGGCGCCGGAGAAGAAGGGAAGAGACATGACGCAACCCCATCTGAAGTTTTCGCTCGGCGAATATGCCGCGCGGCTGGAAAAGACACGGCGTGCCATGGAAGCGAATGGCGTCGACCTGCTTATTGTCAGCGACCCGTCGAATATGGCCTGGCTGACCGGCTATGACGGCTGGTCCTTCTACGTGCATCAGGCGGTGATCGTGCCGCCGCAGGGCGAACCGATCTGGTTCGGCCGCGGCCAGGACGCCAACGGCGCCAAGCTCACCGCCTATCTCAGCCACGATAACATCGTCGGCTATCCCGATCATTACGTGCAATCGACCGAACGCCATCCGATGGACTATCTCTCCGGCATCCTGACGGAGCGCGGCTTCGGCAAGCTGACGATCGGCGTCGAGATGGACAATTACTGGTTCTCGGCGGCCGCCTTCGCCGCGTTGCAAAAGCATCTGCCGAACGCGCACTTCGTTGATGCAACCGCCCTCGTCAACTGGCAGCGCGCGGTCAAGAGCGAAACCGAAATCCAATACATGCGCAATGCCGCCCGCATCGTCGAGGCGATGCATGCCCGCATCTTCGACAAGATAGAAGTCGGCATGCGCAAGTGCGATCTCGTCGCCGAAATTTACGATGCCGGCACCCGTGGCGTCGACGGCATCGGCGGCGACTATCCGGCGATCGTGCCGCTGCTGCCGTCGGGTGTCGAAGCATCCGCGCCGCATCTGACCTGGGACGACCGGCCGTTGAAGAAGGGCGAGGGCACCTTCTTCGAAATCGCCGGCTGCTACAATCGCTATCACCTGCCATTGTCGCGTACCGTCTTCCTCGGCAAGCCGACGCAGGCTTTCCTAGATGCCGAAAAAGCGACGCTGGAGGGCATGGAGGCCGGTCTTGCTGTTGCCAGGCCCGGCAACACCTGCGAGGATATCGCCAACGCCTTCTTCGCGGTCCTGAAGAAATACGGCATCGTCAAGGACAACCGCACGGGCTATCCGATCGGCCTTTCCTATCCGCCGGATTGGGGCGAACGCACCATGAGCCTGCGGCCAGGCGACCGGACGGAATTGAAGCCCGGCATGACCTTCCATTTCATGACCGGTCTCTGGTTGGAGGACATGGGGTTCGAGACGACCGAGAGCATCCTCATCACCGAGAGCGGTGTCGAGTGCCTGGCCAATGTGCCGCGCAAGCTGATGGTCAAGGATTGATGCTATCATGACAGAGACCCGTTTGCCGCCGTCGCCGATCAGCGCGACGGTCGATTTCACCGCCGAGGGCGTTCAGCACGGTTTCCTCAGGCTGCCTTACAGTCGCGACGATTCCGCCTGGGGCTCGGTGATGATCCCGATTACGGTCGTCAGAAACGGCAAAGGGCCGACCGCCCTTCTGACTGGCGGCAATCACGGCGACGAATACGAAGGTCCGATCGCGCTTTTCGACCTCGCCTGCTGCCTGCAGGCCGAGGCGGTGAGCGGCGCCGTCATCATCATCCCGGCCATGAATTATCCTGCGTTCCTGGCAGGGACTAGGACGTCGCCGATCGACAGAGGCAATATGAACCGCAGCTTTCCCGGCCGTCCGGACGGGACGGTGACCGAGAAGATTGCGGACTATTTCCAGCGCGTGCTTCTGCCGATGGCGGATCTTGTTCTCGATTTCCATTCTGGCGGCAGGACACTCGATTTTCTGCCTTTCTGTGCGGCGCATATTCTGCCGGATAGAAGGCAGGAGGCGCAGGCGTTCGAATATGTGGCCGCATTCGGCGCGCCTTATTCGATGAAGATGCTGGAGATCGATGCGGTTGGCATGTACGACACCGCAGCCGAGGAAATGGGCAAGATCTTTGTCACCACGGAGCTCGGAGGCGGCGGGACCGCTACAGCCAGGAGCGCGGCGATTGCCAAACACGGTGTGATCAACGTGCTGCGGCATGCGGGGATCGTTGCCGGCGCCGTCGAGCCAGGTCCAACGACGTGGCTCGACATGCCGGACGACCGCTGTTTTTCTTTCGCGGACGAGGGTGGATTGATCGAACCAGCCATCGATCTGGGTGAAGAGGTCACTAAGAATGCCGTCCTTGCCCGCATCTATTCGACAGGACGAACGGGTGAGCCGCCGCGCGAGATCCGCGCCGCCATGGACGGCATTCTCTGCGCCCGGCATTTTCCGGGGCTGGTCAAACCGGGCGACTGCGTTGCGGTCTTGGCGATCGTGACCAACTAAGGGATGGAGCAAGCAGCGGCGAGCGGCGTTTCGTCCGCGATGCGACTCAGGCGGCCTTGTATGATCTCGAGCCGGCGGTAGCCGCACCAGTCTGAAAGCGGCTGACAACGCCTTCCAGCGTCTGCGTCTGACCGCCGAGGGCGCGGCAGGCAGAGACAGTTTCCGCAGCCATGGCGGCATTTTGCTGCGTGACTTCGTCGAGCGTGCTGACGGAGGCGTCGATCTCGCCGATCGCCGTTGCCTGCTCGGAGGATAAGGACGCGATGCGGGCGATCAGGCCAGAAACCTGTTCGACCTGACCTTCGATCTCCAAAAGTGCCTTCCCGGTGCGGTTGACGAGTTCCACCCCGGTGGATACTTGGGTCGAGGAGGTGGAAATCACCGTCCTGATCTCCTTCGCTGCATTGGCCGAGCGCAAGGCGAGTTCACGCACTTCCTGGGCGACGACGGCAAAACCCTTGCCGGCCTCGCCGGCGCGTGCGGCTTCGACGCCGGCATTCAGCGCCAGAAGATTGGTCTGGAAGGCGATTTCATCAATCACGTTGACGATTTCTCCGATCTGGGCCGACGAGCCTTCGATCCTTCCCATAGCGGTGATCGCATCGCGGACGATGGCGGCGGAATGTTCGGCGCTGCTGCGGGTCTCGGCCATAAGTCCGGTTGCGAGGCCGGCATGATGGGAAGCGTCCTTGGCTTTGGTGTTCATCTCCTTGAGCGCGGCAGTCGCCTCTTCAAGCATTGCGGCCTGCTGCTCAGTGCGGGAGGCGAGACTGTCGGCCGCAACGGTGATGCCCGTGGAGGAGCTGCCGACCTGCCTGGAAGTGTGGGCGATTTCGGCCATTGAGGCGGAAAGCGCGTTCATGCTGTCATTGAATTTCGCGCGCAACGCCTCGTAGGCCGCGGCAAAGGGTGTCGTGATCCGGCAATCCAGATTGCCGTGCGACAACTGGTCCAAACCATATGACAGCTGATCGATAACCGTATCCCGTGTCTGCTGCTCGGCGGCTTTTTCGGCCATCTGGCCGCGTTCTCGTGCGATTTCGGCATCACGACGTGCCGTTTCGCGCGTCTGTGCGTCTTGTCGCTCCAGCGCGTTAAGGCGGAACACCGCAACGGCCTTCGACATCGCGCCGATCTCGTCGGAGCGGTTGGCGTAGGGAACCTCCGATGAAAAATCGCCTTCGGCGAGGCCGCCCATATAGGCCTTCATGCCCGCCAGCGGCACGATGGCCCGGCGGCGCAGAAGATAAAGCCCAGCCAGCAGCAGGGCGAAGGAACCGATACCTGCGGCGCCCGCATATATCGTCCAGGTGACGATTTCCGAAGCCGCGTTGGTCTCCTGGCCCTTTAGGAAGGCGTCCGAATTTGCGACAAGCTTTTCAACTGCGTCCTGATGTGCATGGAAGGCGGCGCGCAGTTGCTCGATCGCACCATGCGCCTTGTTTTCGTCATTGGCGTTCAGGGCAGGGATGATCGCGCGGTTCATCACCTGCCAAAATGCGTCGCCTTTGGCGAGCACATCGTTCTCAAGCTCGTCCTTTAGAGCCTGCGGCAGTTGCGTCGATTTCCAATAGGCGCGCCGGTCGTCGTAAGCGGTTTTGAGATTTGCGATCTTGGCAAGATTGATCTCGGTCAGTTCGGGAAATTTACTGGCCTCGAAAGACAGCATGTAGGATTCGACCACGAACAGCGGCGGCGGCAGGATATCTGCAATCAGATCCTTGCCGTAAACCACCTGCTCATAAACCGGGCCGTTGACCTTCAGCCGTTCGAGCGCCGATTGCTGCAAGCCGATCGACATGAAAATACCGGTCGAAACGGCTACGCCGAAGACCACCAAACTGCGGGCAATAGTAAATGCCAAGGCTGTCTCCAAATAAATTGTGGCACCGTTTCTTTGGGGCGCCTGATTTACGTGGGTCATTATTTCGCAAGATCACTGAAAATATAGTTAATTCTTTGAGCGTCGAGCGCTGGCCCGGTATTGTGCCAGACGGTTGCAGACTCACTGACAGAAGCGGCGGTAGAGCACCTTCATGATTTCGATGACCGTCGGATCCCGAATGAAGTAATAGAGCGTCCGGTGCTCGCGACGGAAATCGACGATACCTTCCTTCTTCAGTTTCGCCAGATGCTGCGACATCGAAGTTTGCGGAATATCCGTCGCGTCGATCAGGGCCGTGACGTGTCGTTCTCCCTCAAGCAACTGGCAGAGCACGAGCAACCGATGCTCATTGGCCAAGCCGCTGAGAAAGTTGGCGGCATCGCCGGCCTTCTTTTCCATTGCCTGGGCGATTTCCATCTTATCCTCTTTACGTTTCATATTTTTATGATATCAAGATATTATAAAGTGAGAATTTGATCAATGACATGACCCGTGCCTGACGCAAATAGCACAGCACGCACGGGGTTGAACCACAAATGCGCACGTCGATCCCCGACCGTCATTGTTCGGCACGCGGCAAGCCGCCCCGACAGTGACTGGTGACGGCGACCGAGAGCATCGCCGTGCCCGACGCGCTTTGCGTGCCAAAGTTGGGGTGAGACCCGCCGGACAAAGCTCATCGAGATTGATCGACGTCAAGGGGTGGCCGGGCGCGCTGCGATACGCTTAAGAAACGGGATGGAGGAAGCCATGGCACATGTGGTCGTCTTGGGGGCAGGATTGGGTGGAACGATTGCAGCTTTTCAGCTGCGAGATCAGCTTGGTGCGGAGCACGAGGTTTCGGTCGTTGGGAAAGGCGAAACGTTCAGCTTCGTCCCGTCCAACCCATGGGTGGCCGTTGGCTGGCGTGACCGATCTTCAGTCGAGGTTAACCTCAGGCCGGTGTTCCAGAGCCGGCATATCGGCTTTCATTCGCAGGGGGCAGCGCGTCTGCATCCTTGCGAACGTCGGATTGAGCTGACCGATGGCACCTCGCTTTCCTATGACTACCTCGTTATCGCGACCGGTCCCGAGCTTGCGTTTGACGAGATAGAGGGGACGGGTCCGACTGCCGTCAGTCATTCGATCTGCCGGATCGACCACGCACTTCAGACGAAGGCAGCTGTTCAGAAATTGATCAGCAATCCCGGTCCCGTGGTGGTGGGCGCTGTTCAGGGCGCTTCCTGTTTCGGTCCGGCCTACGAATTCGCCTTTATTCTGGAAAAGGCGTTGCGAGACGCCAAGGTTCGCGATCGCGTACCGATGGCCTTCGTGACTTCCGAGCCCTACATTGGCCATCTCGGCGTTGACGGCGTGGGCGATACGAAAGGACTTCTCGAAAGCCAGCTGCGTCAGAACCACATCAAGTGGCTCTGCAATGCACGCGTGGACAAGGTTGCGGGCGGCTTGGTTCACGTCTCGGAATTTGCTGAAGACGGCGTCGTGAAGCGCACGCATGAACTGCCGAGCAGCTTTACGATGCTGCTGCCGGCTTTCCGCGGCGTCGCGGCGATATCGGGAATAGCCGGCCTCACCAATCCACGCGGCTTCGTCCTTATCGATAAGCACCAGCGCAATCCGGCTTTTCCGGAAATCTTCGCCGTCGGGGTCTGCGTCGCAATTCCGCCGCTGGCCACGACGGTTGTGCCCGTCGGCGTACCAAAGACCGGTTTCATGATCGAATCGATGGTTACCGCGACGGTACGAAACATCAAACGGCTGGTGAATAACGAAGCGCCCGACGCCCAAGCCACTTGGAACGCCGTCTGTCTTGCCGACTTCGGCGATTCCGGCGTCGCCTTCGTAGCCCAACCGCAGATCCCGCCGCGCAATGTCAACTGGTCGGCGAGTGGCGCCTGGGTTCATGCTGCGAAGGTTGGCTTCGAGAAGTACTACCTGCACAAGATGCGCACCGGCAAAGCCGAACCCATTTACGAGCGACTGGCTCTCCAGGCGCTCGGAATAGAGAAGCTCAAGGAAATCAAGATTGAAGACCCCGGTGCAACTGCGGCCCAATAGCGGGGGCAGTGCCGTTAAAGGAGTTTAGGAAATGACATTGGATCGATCGGTTCTCGCCTTCGCGGGTTTCATGGTGCTGCTGTCAGTGGCGCTGACTGTATGGGTATCGGGTTATTTCGTTTGGCTGACCGTCTTCGTCGGCGCCAACCTGCTTCAATCGGCCTATACCGGTTTCTGTCCGGCCGCAAAGCTCTTCCGGATGTTGGGCGTCAAATCAGGCCCGGCCTTCTAAGAAAGCGGTTTCCATGCGTCTGATTTTTCTGTTGACCGGGCTCACGCTTGCTGGATCGGCCGCTGCCGAAACCCTGAAGCTGCAACCGATCAGCATCACGGAGTGGAAGGCTGTCTACGGCAGCATCGAGGCGCGCAATACAGTGGCCGCACGCGCCCGCATCGGCGGCACGATCATCGAGCTCGATGTCACTGAAGGCGAAAGTGTAAAGGCAGGACAGAAAATCGCCGTCGTCCGTGACGAAAAACTTGCCTTTCAGATTGCCGCGCTTGACGCTCAGATCAACGCACTGCAATCGCAATTGACGACCGCACAGGCCGATCTCGCCCGCGCTGAGACGCTGGTCTCAAGGGGCGCGGTAACAGTCCAGCAATCCGATGCATTGCGCACGCAGGTCGCGGTCACTCGAAACCAAATTACCGCGACGCAAGCGCAACGCGCAGTCATCGTCCAGCAGCAGTCCGAAGGCGAGGTTGATGCTCCGACCGACGGCAAGGTGTTGACGGTACCGACTACGAAGGGTGCGGTCATCATGGCTGGCGAGACTGTCTCAACCGTCGGAGGCGGCGGCCTGTTCCTCCGTCTCGCCATTCCGGAGCGCCACGCCGCCTTTCTGAAGCAGGATGCGACGATTAGGATCAGCGTCAACGGCAGGCAATCATCCGGCAAGCTGGTGAAGATCTATCCCGAGATCGACAATGGCCGCGTGATCGCCGATGTCGAGGCAGACCAACTCGAAACCTCCTTTGTCGAGGCCCGTGTTCTCGTGGAGGTTCCCGTCGGCGAAAGGTCGGTGCTGCTGGTGCCTGTGAATGCGCTCATCACGCATTCCGGGTTGGATTTCGTGAAGGTTGCCGAGGGAGCGGCTGTGGTTGAACGGACGGTAATCACTGGGGAACATATCGACAGACCCGGGGGCCGCTTCATTGAAATCCTGACCGGACTTGCCGCCGGCGACGAGGTTGTCCTCCCATGACAGAGGCTAGTCACGGCCTTGACATTGCGGGGCGCTTCACCCGTGCCTTCATCACTTCGCCCTTGACGCCCTTGCTCTTGCTGGCGGCCCTGGCCTTCGGGCTCATCGCTCTTTTCACGCTGCCGAGGGAGGAGGAGCCGCAAATTTCGGTTCCGATGGTCGACATTCATGTGAAGGGTGATGGATTAAAGGCCGAGGACGCCGCCAAGTTGATCACGGAGCCGCTCGAGACCATCGTCAAGAGTATAGACGGGGTCGAACATGTCTACTCCCAGACATATGACGATAAAGTTCTTGTCACCGCCCGCTTCGTCGTTGGGACCTCGTCCGATTCCGCTGTCTTGCGGGTCGACGAGAAGGTCCAGGCGAATATGGGCAGGATCCCGGTCGGCGTTCCCGCGCCGCTTATCGTCGGCCGTGGCATTGATGACGTTGCTATCCTGACGCTGACCTTGACCCCGACGCATGATGGGGCAGGGCATGTGACGGGCGGGGAACTGACGCGCGTCGCGCGTGAACTGAGAACCAGCTTGGCGAAGGTCGACAATGTTGGCCTGACCTACCTTGTCGGGGAGACGGACGAGGTTCTGCGCGTCGCACCGGATCCAGCCAAGCTTGCTCTCTACGGCATTACCCTGCAGCAATTGGCCGCCAAGGTGTCCGGCGCAAACCGGGCCTTTCCGGTGGGGGAGGTTCGCGACAAGGGCGAACAGATCGGTCTCGTCGCCGGTGAAACGTTGAGAGCGGCCTCGGACATCGGCAATTTGCTCCTGACGTCGCGCGACGGACGCCCTGTCTATGTCCGGGACGTGGCGAACATTGGCCTCACCGCCGATTCACAGGAGACGATCTCCGCAAGTCTGGTGCACGCAGACAAAGGCGTGGTGCGACTTCCGTCGATCACGATCGCCATCGCCAAGCGACCGGGCTCGAACGCCGTCGTCGTCGCGCAATCGGTGCTGGCGCGCGTCGATGCGCTGAAGGGAACGCTCATCCCCAATGACATGAGCGTCGATGTCACACGCAATTACGGCGAAACGGCCAACGACAAAGCCAATGAGCTGCTGCTTCATCTCGGCCTTGCAACCGTCTCGATCATCGTCCTTGTCGGCTTTTCGATCGGCTGGCGCGAGGCGGCGGTTGTCGCCGTCGTCATTCCGGTGACGATCCTGCTGACGCTCTTCGCCTCGAAGCTCATGGGCTACACGCTTAACCGCGTTTCGCTGTTCGCATTGATATTCTCCATCGGCATTCTGGTGGATGACGCGATCGTCGTTATCGAAAATATCGCCCGTCACTGGAGCATGGAGGACGACCGTAGCCGACGGGAGGCTGCTATCGAAGCAGTCGCGGAAGTGGGAAATCCGACGATCATCGCCACATTGACGGTGGTCACCGCTCTGCTTCCTATGCTCTTCGTCTCCGGTATGATGGGACCCTATATGAGCCCCATCCCGGCGAACGCCTCCGCCGCCATGATCTTCTCCTTTTTCATAGCCGTTACGGTGACCCCCTGGCTGATGCTGCGGACTGCCGGCCGCGGCAAAGGGCATTCGGGGCAGTCACAAGCGCAAGGCGGTGTGGTCGGCAGCATTTACAGGCTGGCGGCGCGCCCATTGCTCGCATCGAAGGCATCGAGCTGGATATTCCTGGTCGTGGTCGGTCTCCTGACCCTCGGCTCGCTCGCGCTCTTTTATACGGAGAATGTGACGGTCAAGCTTCTGCCATTCGATAACAAGTCCGAACTGTCGGTGATGGTCGACCTGCCCGAAGGATCCTCGGTCGAACAGACTGACGCGGCGGCACAATCCATTGCGCGAATGGTAATGCAGTTTCCCGAGGTGAGGTCGGCGCAGACCTATGCGGGCACTGCAGCACCCTTCAATTTCAACGGGCTCGTGCGGCACTACTATCTGCGGGCGAGTGCCGAACGGGGGGAGGTCGCCATCGAACTGCTCGCGAAGGGCGAACGGTCCCGTAGCAGCCATGAGATGGCCGTGGCAATTCGTCGCCGCTTAGATGAGCTCCCAGTCCCGCCGGGAACCAGCCTGAAGGTTGTCGAGCCCCCGCCCGGGCCACCGGTGATCGCGACGCTGCTTGCCGAAATTTACGGTCCGGATGGCGATACACGCAGGCGCACGGCAGAAGAGGTGGAGGCGGCATTCCGTGCCGTGCCGTTCATCGTCGACACCGACAATACATACGGACATCCGGCGCGGCGCGTGCGGGCCACGATCTCGACCGATGCGGCAGAATTCTTTCATGTGGAAGAGAGCGACGTGTTCGATACCCTGGCAATTCTCAATGACGGTGAGACGGTGGGTTATTCACACAGAGGCGGCGGGCGGCAACCGATTCCGATCCGGTTGGAATTGCCGAAGAGTGACCGCGTGCTGAACGAACGCTTCCTGACCACGCCCATTCCGGCAAATGTTCTTCCAGGAGATCGCAGTGTCGTCGAATTGGGCGACGTCGTTCACGTCGCCGAGGAGCAGGCGTCATTTCCCATTTTCCGTCACAATGGACGCGCTGCCGAAATGATCACAGGCGAACTCGCCGGCGCATATGAAGCTCCGCTCTACGGTATGCTTGCCGTCCGTGACGCACTTGGTGGTCAGGACTGGTCCACCCTTTCCAAGCCACGCATCGCGTTACATGGTCAGCCGGATGACGAAAGCATCTCGACCCTTCTCTGGGATGGCGAATGGGAAGTGACGTGGGTGACTTTCCGCGACATGGGGGCGGCCTTCATCGCCGCCCTCCTTGGCATATACATTCTCGTCGTCGCTCAGTTTGGATCGTTCAAGCTGCCGCTGGTCATCCTGACGCCGATTCCGCTGACCTTCATCGGCATCCTCGGTGGGCACTGGCTGTTCGGCGCACCGTTCTCGGCAACCTCGATGATCGGATTCATCGCGCTTGCGGGCATTATCGTCCGCAATTCGATCCTGCTGGTGGATTTCATTCGTCATAATGCGGCGCCGAACCGGCCGCTCAGCGAGATCCTGATTAAGGCCGGAGCGGTGCGTTCGAAGCCGATATTGTTGACAGCCCTTGCAGCGATGATCGGAGCAATCGTCATCCTCACCGATCCGATTTTCCAGGGCCTCGCGATTTCGCTCTTGTTCGGTCTCGCGTCATCGACCTTGCTGACAGTTCTCGTCATTCCGGCAATCTACCGCGTTTTAAGGACGTAGGGGACAAGGGGGCCGCGCGTTGTCCGTAACGGATTGTCGACGTGTCTCAGGCAAATTTCATCAGCATTTCATTCGACGAACAGCGCTCGGGCATGTTCCTCCGTGACATCGGACGGCAGGGCCGCGACAAGTTCGGCCTTACTGACATAGCCGTCGCCGTCGGTATCCAATTGGGAGACATTTATGCCTTCGCCGCCATCCCGCTCCCCGCCGGAGGTGGATTAGACTAATCTGCGAAGCGGTTCATCGACATGGTCATCAGCTGGGACAAGAGCTTGTCGGCGCTGCTGGTCGAGTATTCGTCGGACTGCTGGGTGGTTGTTGATTTTATTGCTGAAACCGTATTACACGAAAGATGTCCTCGGATGCGGACGTCGAGCTCCTGCTAAAAGAATAGGAAGAGATTGATGTTGCAGCAGAAATGGTCTTCACAAGCGCTCCATCGCTAGGGGCGGGGATGCAACGCATTGCAGAACTTATGAGTTCTATAAATCGAAATCGCTAATGCTGCAACCGAAGAAATATCCCACAGAAATCGTAGTGCGTTTTCTCAGGTCGTCGGCATGCGCTTCGGCAGGGCGGCTTAGACGATCATGATGAAAGCTATCGATGAGCCCGCGGAAGAGCCGCGCAAACGCGGCCGGCCGAAAGTCTCTACCGACGAAGACAAGCGCGTGCAGATCGTCGAAGCAGCCCGCCGGGTTTTTGTGAAATACGGATATGCCGGAAGCACGACCGCGGTCGTCGCCTCCGAAGCGGGCGTTTCCAAACAGACGCTCTATCGCCTGTTTGAGAGCAAGGAAGAGCTGTTCGCCGCCGTTGTCGCTGCGCATCGGCGGCTGATGCTTGATCTGCCGCGGCCCGCCGAAGATTGTTCGATCGCCGAAAGCCTTGCACGGATCTTCATGCTCGACATGGACGAGGACAGAGATGCGGACCGTGCCGGTTTCCTCCAGCTCGTCTTCCGTGAAGCAGCACAGTTTCCTGAACTTGTCGAGATCCTGCAACGGGAAGGTATGCTTGCCAGCCGACAGGAGCTGGCCGACTGGCTGAGCGATCGCCGGGCCGAAGGCCGGCTCACCCTGGACGATCCGCTGAGCGGCGCCCGGATGCTGATGGATATGATCTTCGGAGGCATGGGACCGCCGGAGGGCCGTGCCCAGGCTTGGCCCGATCGGGCCGCGCTGCTTGCCCATCTTCGCCGCTCAATCGCAATCTTTGCCGCCGGCATCGGCGCCGCCTGAGCGAACCAGAGACATTTCTGACTCTTGGCTTCCAATTCACCGTCGGGCAAATTATAGAACTTCCCTGTCGGATCCTGACAAAGTCGACGATCTGATCAAGCGCTTCACCGCCATGTACGACATGGCCAACGGCACCGGCACCGCGTCGACCGCGCTTTCAATTCTGACCGGTTCAGCGGCGATCAGCGCCAATACGCTGCGAGCAGTGGCGCAATTGAAAAGCGGGTAAGTGATCCAACTCTGTTCCTGAGGCCGTCTACCGCCATCCAACGTCGTTCTGCAGACGCCACTCCCGGAACTAGCCGGGAAAACTTCCTGTAGGAAAGTCCTCCAGAAGCCGCTGGGCGACCTCTTTGGCTTCCGCAAAATCGCCGCGCCCTTTGCTTCGACTATCTTGAGCAAGCCGAGCGGTCAGAACGCAACCAGTGGTTCGCCCGGAACCAATCGAAAATGCTGCGCCGCCAAAAGAATCACCGCGCGCACGGCTGCGCGTTTTTTCGGCATGACCCATTGACAATTCATCCTTGATGGCACTTGATACATTATTCCAGTAAAACAGACATGATTCTATTATATTGGAATAATAGGAAAGCATCCATAAGGGGAACGCCATGACCATTTCCTTTCGCACCGGTGTGATATCGCTGGTCGCCGCCGCTTTGTTGTCCTCGCCTGTGCTCGCCGAGGGCAGCAAGCTCGATGAAGTGCTGGCCCGCGGCCATCTCGTACTTGGCACGGGCAGCACCAATGCGCCCTGGCACTTCAAGAGCGCGGACGACAAGTTTCAGGGCTTCGACGTAGACATGGGCCATATCATCGCCAAGGCCCTGTTCGGCGATCCGGAGAAGATCGAATATGTCAACCAGTCGTCGGACGCCCGCATCCCGAACATCACCACCGATAAGGTCGACATCACCTGCCAGTTCATGACCGTTACGGGCGAACGCGCCCAGCAGGTCGCCTTCACCATTCCATATTATCGTGAGGGCGTCGGCCTGATGCTCAAGGCAGATGGAAAATATGCTGATTATGCCGCCCTGAAGGCTGCCGGCTCCTCGGTCACTATCTCGGTTCTCCAGAACGTATACGCCGAAGCTATGGTGCACGCCGCATTGCCGGAGGCGACCGTCGACCAGTATGAATCCGTCGACCTGATCTATCAGGCGCTGGAGTCGGGGCGTGCCGATGCCGCCGCCACGGACCAGTCGTCGCTCGCTTGGTACATGACGCAGAACCAGGGCCGCTACAAGGACGCCGGCTACGGCTGGAATCCGCAGACCTATGCCTGCGCCGTCAAGCGCGGCGATCAGGATTGGCTGAACTTCGTCAACACCGCTCTTCACGAAGCGATGACGGGTGTCGAATTCGACTTTTACGCCAAATCCTACAAGACCTGGTTCGGCAAGGATCTGGCGCCACCGCAGATCGGCTTCCCCGTCGAATTCAAGTGACCGTCGATGCGGGGCGGGAGTTCGCTCCCGCTCCGCTAGAACAGGATGATCTTGGTCTAGGTCGGGCTAAGATCTCAGTCCGCTTCTGAATCGAATGATTGGAGATGACGTCGTCGGGCCCGCTCACAGGCTCGGCGGCATGCTCTGGTCTGAAAGGGCCCGCATGGGTTATACGCTGAATTTCGCGGCCGTCTGGCGCAATTTCGACTTTCTCTTAAGCGGACTTGCGCTCAGCCTCGGCCTTGCAGTGATCTCGATCCTGATCGGGGCCGCGATCGGTCTTGTCGTGGCCTTTGCGCTGACATCCAGGAGCCGCTTCGCACGCGTGCCGGCGCGGGTCTATGTCACCGTCATTCGCAACCTGCCGATACTCGTGCTGGTGCTTTTCGCCTTTTTCGCGCTGCCGCAGATGGGCTTGCGCCTCGACAAGATAAAAAGCTTCGTGCTGGTTCTCTCCCTCTATTCCGGCGCCTATCTGGCTGAAGTGTTCCGTGCCGGCCTGCTGTCGATCCCGAGAGGACTGACCGAAGCGGGCCTCGCCATCGGCCTGACCGGGATGCAGATCCGCAGTTCCATCATTGCACCGCTAATGCTGCGCAACGTGCTGCCGTCGCTCTCCTCGACGATCATCTCGCTCTTCAAGGACACCTCGCTCGCCGCCGCCATCGCCGTGCCTGAACTGACCTTTGCCGCCCGCAAGATCAATGTCGAAAGCTTCCGCGTCATAGAAACCTGGATGGTCACATCAGCCCTCTACGTCGCGACCTGTTTCCTCATCGCCGCCCTGATGCGCCTCGTCGAGCGCCGTCTGGCACTGCCGAGATAGTCCCGATGTCCCACACTTTTCTCGAACAACTCTGGATCGCCCGCCACGTCATCATGAACGGCATCGCCATGACGGTATCGATCTCGCTGCTGGCCATTCTCGCTGGCTCCGTCCTCGGCGTTTTCGTCGGCCTGGCGCTCGTCTATGGCGGCATGATTTTACGCCTGATCGTGCGCGCTTATACGGATATCGTCCGCGGCACGCCGGTGCTCGTGCTGGTGCTGGCAAGCTACTACGTTTCCGCAGCAGTCGGTCTCGACCTTGGGCCGTTCTCCGCCGGCGTGCTCGCCCTTGCCATCTTCTGCTCCTCCCATGTCGGCGAGATCGTGCGCGGCGCGCTTCAGGCGATCCCGAAGGGGCAAACGGAGGCCGCCAAGGCGATCGGCCTGACCTTTATCCAGACCTTTACCTCGGTGCTGTGGCCGCAGGCCATGCGCCAGTGCCTGCCGGCCTGGGTGAATACAGCGGCCGAAATGGTGAAGGCTTCAACGCTGCTCTCGGTCATCGGCGTCGCGGAGCTTCTCCTGCGCACACAGGAGATCATTTCCCGCAATTTCATGAGCCTCCAGTTCTATTTTCTGGCCGGTGGTCTCTATTTCATCGTCAACTACGGCATCGAGCACTTCGGCAAATATGTCGAGCGCAAGACCGCCCTGCCGTCCTGAGGAGACTTCCCGATGGCCAAGACCATTCTCGACATCAAGGGTCTGCGCAAGACTTACGGTATCCACGAGGTTCTCAAAGGTGTCGATTGCGCTGTGCAGGAAGGCGAGGTCATCTCGATCATCGGCTCGTCCGGTTCCGGCAAGACCACCCTGCTGCGCTGCGTCAACATGCTCGAGGAATTCCAGGGCGGCACGATCCGCCTCGACGGCGAAGAGATCGGCTACCGCGTCGACGGTGCGACACGGCGCCGCAAGAGCGAAAAGGAGATTGCCCGCCAGCGCGCGTTGACCGGCATGGCCTTCCAGCAGTTCAATCTCTTTCCGCATTTGAGTGCCGCCGAAAACGTCATGCTCGGCCTTATCAAGGTGAAGAAGATGACGAAGCCCGAGGCCCGCATCATCGCTGAAAAATGGCTCGACCGCGTCGGCCTCGCCGCCCGCATCAACCATTATCCCGGTCAGCTCTCCGGCGGCCAGCAGCAGCGCGTCGCTATCGCCCGCGCCATCGCCATGTCGCCGCGGCTGATGCTGTTCGACGAGGTGACCTCGGCGCTCGACCCCGAACTGGTGGGCGAGGTGCTGCAGGTGATCAAGGGGCTTGCTGCCGACGGCATGACCATGCTGCTCGTCACCCATGAAATGCGTTTCGCGTACGAGGTTTCGTCCCGCGTCATCTTCATGAACCAGGGCGTCATCTGCGAGGAGGGCGATCCGAAGGAAATGTTCGTGCGTCCGAAGACCGAACGGCTGGCGGAATTCCTTAAAACCTCGAGCTTCAACTAAGACGGCGCAAGGTGCGCGGCGTCGTCGGGCGCCGGCGCCGCTGGTAGAATCGGAAAACCAGAGATCGATATCGGCGATCGCTGAAATTACGTTCAGTCTGCATCCCCGGCAGGCATATTTTGCGCAAAGCATCCGTGTCATGCGGAATATCCTGAGCACGGGATTTTGGCATGCGCTTTGCTTTCTGTCTTGTATGCAAGATAGCCACACATCCGAGACCAACCAGAAATCCATCGAAGCAACGATCGTCTCCGGCATTCTGTCTGCCAGAATTCGGCCGGGTACGCGGCTTGGCGAAAATCAGCTGGCTGCGCTCTTCGATGTGTCCCGAACCCGCGTCCGTGAAGCCATGATGCGCCTGGAGACCCGCGGCATCGTGCATGTCAGCCCCCGGCGGGGCTGGTTTGTCGTCGAGCCGTCCGCTGAAGATGCGATCGCGGTTTACGAAGCGCGGCGTATCGTAGAGGCTGGCTTGCTGCGCAGCATGCGCGTTCTGACGGAGGAGGGCCGCAAGGCTCTCGAGGCGCATCTGAACGAGGAAAGAAATGCAATGGCGGCCGGCGACCGCCAACGACTGACCTATCTGATGGGTGATTTCCATATCCGCATCGCGGAACTGAGCGGGAACGCCATCATCGTCGATATCCTGCGCGACCTGACCGCAAGGACCATCCTCATCTCGATTCTCTATCAGTCCGAATTTCATGCGGCGCAATCCCACGAGGGGCACTGCCGCATTTTCGAGGCCATGCAGGCAGGCGACTTCGCCAAGGCTGCGACGCTCGCCGTCGAACATCTTGATGAAGTCGAAATGGGCCTCGACCTCACGGCGCGCCCGGATCCGCTTTCGGATCTGCGCAATTCCCTGTCGCTGCCGCCCAAAGCCGCGTCCGCCGTCTCCCGACAGTCAGACCTAAAAACCGCAACCTCAAAGGAGCAATGAACACATGCTGACAAGACGAGTCTTTTTCGCAATCGTGACCCTGGCAGCGACCTTCGGCTTCAACGCGCCGTCACACGCCGATGCCCTCGCCGATATCACGGCGCGCGGGACGCTACGCGTCGCTGTCCCACAGGATTTCCCGCCCTTTGGCAGCGTCGGCACCGACATGGCGCCGATGGGCTATGATATCGACATGGCCAATCTCATTGCCGAAAAGCTGGGCGTCAAAGCCGAGCTGGTGCCGGTCACGAGTGCCAACCGCATCCCCTATCTGCAGACGAACAAGGTCGATCTCGTCATATCAAGCCTCGGCAAGAATCCGGAGCGCGAAAAGGTGATTGATTTCTCGGTCGCCTACGCGCCCTTCTTCAACGGCGTGTTCGGACCGGCCGATCTTGCGGTCGCCAAGGCGGAAGATCTCGCGGGCAAGAGCATCGGTGTCACGCGCGGCGCCGTCGAGGATCTCGAGCTGACGAAGATCGCGCCTACCGATGCCACGATCAAGCGTTACGAGGACAATAACGGCACCATCTCGGCATTCCTGTCCGGCCAGGTCGACATCATTGCCACCGGCAACGTCGTGGCGGCTGCGATCCTCGCCAAGAATCCTCCCAAGCGCCCTGAGCTGAAGTTCCTCATCAAAAACTCGCCCTGCTATATCGGCCTCAACAAGGAACAGTCCGCCCTGCTGGAGAAGGTGAACGGCATTATCGCCGCCGCCAAGACCGACGGCACGTTGAACGCGATATCGCAGAAGTGGCTCGGCGCCGATCTGCCGTCCGACCTGTGAACAAACCTGGGTCTTGTGCATGTCTCCTGCGCGCGCCGCGGGATGACATGCGCTCCGCCACCGCAAAAGGGGAGATTCCTTGAGCTACCATTTCGAATTCGGCTGGCTGCTTCAATATTACCCTGACATCATCAAGGGCATCCTGATCACCTTGGAGCTTATCGCGGTCGGCGGGGTGCTCGGTATTTCGCTCGGCATTTTCTGCGCCTGGGTACGGGCACTCGGGCCGGCCTCGCTGAAGCCGGTCGTCGCGGCCTATGTCGAGCTGATCCGCAACACGCCTTTCCTGATCCAGCTTTTTTTCATCTTTTTCGGTCTGCCGTCGCTCGGGCTCCACCTCTCCGAACTGACGGCGGCCAACCTTGCAATGGTCGTCAACCTCGGCGCCTATAGTTGCGAGATTATCCGTGCCGGTATTCAGGCAACGCCGAAGGGCCAGTTCGAGGCGGGCGAGAGCCTTGCCATGACCCGCTTCGAGACCTTCCGGCACGTGGTTCTCGTGCCTTCGCTGCAGCGCATTTGGCCGGCGCTGTCGTCGCAAGTCGTCATCGTCATGCTCGGCTCATCGGTCGTGTCGCAGATCGCCGCCGAGGATCTGACCTTCGCCGCAAACTTCATCCAGTCGCGAACCTTCCGCGCCTTCGAGGCCTACATCGCCTCGACGGCCATCTATCTCGCGCTGGCGATCCTGCTCCGGCAGGTACTGGCT
Organism: Rhizobium binae; assembly: GCF_017357225.1. NCBI lineage: Bacteria > Pseudomonadati > Pseudomonadota > Alphaproteobacteria > Hyphomicrobiales > Rhizobiaceae > Rhizobium > Rhizobium binae. The sequence goes on from NZ_CP071605.1 coordinate 41,860, forward strand.
GTCATCGGCGGTTTGATTTTTCCAAGGAGAGCGGCGCGATGATAGAGTTCACCCTTTGGGATATACTGCGCAACCTGCTGCTCGCCACTCGCTGGACGATCCTTCTTTCGCTCGTCTCCTTCATCGGCGGCGGCGCTGTCGGGCTGGGGTTGCTGTTCCTGCGCATCAGCAAGAACAAGGCGTTCAGGACCTTCGCGAAATATTATATCGAGCTCTTCCAGGGCACGCCGCTGCTGATGCAGCTCTTCATCGCTTTTTTCGGTCTCGGTCTTTTCGGCATCGATGTGCCGGCCTGGCTTGCCGCGGGCATGGCGCTCATCCTGTGGACCGCAGCCTTTCTCGCCGAAATATGGCGAGGCTGCGTCGAGTCGGTCGCCAGAGGTCAATGGGAAGCCTCCGCCAGCCTTGGCATGGGGCGGTTGCAGCAGATGCGCTACGTCATCCTCCCGCAGGCGCTGAGGGTGGCCATACCGCCCACGGTCGGCTTTTCCGTCCAGATCATCAAGGGAACGGCGCTCACCTCGATCATCGGTTTCGTCGAATTGTCGAAAGCCGGCACCGTGGTCACCAACGCTACTTTCCAGCCCTTTACCGTCTATGGGCTCGTCGCCCTTATCTACTTCGCCCTTTGCTGGCCCTTGTCAAAAAGCAGCCAGATCCTGGAGAGGAAGCTCAATGTCGCTCATCGAAATCACTGAAGTCCGCAAAAGTTTTGGCGCCACCGAGGTGCTGAAAGGCATCAATCTCGATGTAGAGCCGGGGGAAGTCATCGCCATTATCGGCAAGAGCGGTTCGGGCAAATCGACCCTGCTTCGCTGCATCAACGGCCTGGAGACCATTACCAGCGGTTCCATCTCCGTGGCCGGTGCGCAACTCCTCGACGACGAGGTGCATCTGAAGGCGCTGCGTCTCAAGGTCGGCATGATCTTTCAGCAATTCAACCTTTTCCCGCACTTGAGCGCCGGCGGCAATGTCATGCTGTCGCAAACCGTGGTCAAGAAGACCCCGAAGGCCGAGGCAGAAGCCGTCGCCCGCAAGATGCTGGAGCGGGTGGGGCTGGGTCACAAGTTCGACGCCTATCCGGACGAACTCTCGGGCGGCCAGCAACAGCGAGTCGCCATCGCCCGCGCGCTTGCCATGCAGCCGACTGCGCTTCTCTGCGACGAGATTACCTCGGCGCTCGATCCGGAACTGGTCGCCGAAGTTCTGGCCGTCGTACGCGAGCTTGCCGCCGAGGGAATGACTCTCCTGATGGTCACGCATGAGATGAAGTTTGCCCGCGACGTCTGCAGCCGCGTCGTCTTCATGCATCAGGGCAGGGTCCACGAAGCAGGCCGGCCGGAGGATGTCTTCGCCAATCCGCAAACTGCCGAGCTCAGGCAGTTCTTAGGTGTCGGCTAGGGGCGTCGCGGGTGAAACGAACGTAAGGCTTTTCGAACGGCCGTGTGGCCGCAGATCACGTGCGAACGGCTATTGCCATGTCTTGGTGAGAAATCCCAACGGCCCTTCAACGGGGTCGCTGTGGGGGAGGGGTACTGACGCGATTTTTGCCAGCATTTCGTTCGATGCAGCCGAAGTCTGAATATCGGCATGCTGTCCCTTGGGATAAGCGCCGACGACTTGGAAGTCCGACGTGCAGCCGAGATTTTGGTGCCCTGTCCCGGCTGGAAGCACCAAACAGTCCCCCGCCGTGACCTTGATTGCCTGACCGCTGGGACCGCCGATCAGAAGTCTGGCGCTGCCACGCGCCACGCCAAGCACCTCATGTGCGCCGGCATGGTAGTGCTGGTAATCGAAGACACCGTTTGTCCAGATGCCTGTCCAACTGTTTTCTGCGAAGCGACCTTCAAAATCAAAAGGCCCGTCGCCAAAAAGCCCTTTGTAGAGCAAAACAGGAAGGCGCTGATTGTTGGGGACCCAGTCGCTTGGCTCGAAAATGGTCGTTTCGACGTGCATGTTGGATGCCTAAGGTTATCGTCGATTACCGGGTGCGAGGGGCGGAGCCGTTGAAGCTGTTCAACCTTTCGGAGGCGCTCGTCACCGAAGTCACCCGCGCTGGCGGCTTCAAAAAACTAAACTTTGGTGTCTGTCAAAGGTTCCTCGACGCGTCGTCGCTACGGGGAGGATGCTGGGCACGCGGGAGGAAGCCGCCTCATTCTTCGGCAGCCTGGACGACGCTCAGGCGTTCGGCACGGATCTCCTGAATGACTTCGAGGCGATTCAACTCTTTCTGCGACATGGTGATCAAACAGGACATCACGACTCCGAACGCTGATGGTCTTCACCAGGCTGAAAGTCGTTATTCTTGCTCCTGACGTTGGCATTGACCAGCACGTCGAGAGGCGAGACTGTCGCATCTCTAACTGGCCCAACTGTCGCATTACCAAATAGCCGTGGAGAAGCTAACCCAAGTGCATCATGCCTGTCTTCAAGGGTAGGGGATCACGCCTGATCCTGCAAATGCTCCATGAACACCTCGGCCGGCGTCTTGTAGCCAAGGCATTTACGGGGTTGGTCGTTCAGATGACGTGCGAGTTGGATCAGGTCGCGTTGTGACACGGCGACGAGATCTGTAGCTCCAGGCATGAAGCGGCGAATGCGCTTGTTGGCGTTTTCCACGGCGCCCTTTTGCCAAGGCGCACTTGGGTCGCAGAACCAGCTATGCGCGCCGATCCCTTCTTCCAAAGCCCGGAATCCGGCAAACTCGGTACCGCGATCAAACGTGAAGCTCTGACGCGCAAAGGCCGGCAAAGGCGAAAAAGTTCTGATGATCTTGTCCATGATCGGGCGAGAATGCCGGCTTGGATTCTTGATGAGAACGGTGTAGCGGCTCTTGCGCTCGACGAGGGACGTGACATTGGCATGGCCGAGTGGACGCTCAAAGATGAGGAGGTCGCCCTCCCAATGCCCAAACTGCGATCTATCTCCAATAAAATCAGGACGTTGGGATATGCGGTGCGAGGCTGGAAACACACCGTCGCGCGGCTTCCTGGAGCGCAGTGGACGACGTTTGCGACGCGCTTCCGGTAGATACTGATAGAGGCCAAGCCCGTAATCTTCCTTGCTGTAAATGAAGCGGTAGATTGTCTCTTTACAGACGCGGACGAGGCTGCGCCCCTCCAACAACAGGCGCCCGGCAATCTGCTCCGGAGACCAGCGTGCCTCCAACTGGGTGATGATCTCCGTGCGTAAATTCGGGTGCCGCCGCAGCTTTCTCAGCCGGCGTCGCCGGTCCTTGGAGATATCGTGAGCTACCGTGCTGTAGTAGCCGTCGTAGTCCGGCAGTTCACGATCGCGGAACGTGTTGCGCTTGATCTCGCGGTAAATCGTCGAACGATGGCGGCCAAGCTGACGGGCCATTTCGTTGATGGGAACTTTTGCCGCCACCAGCTGATGTAGGCGTCGCCGGTCGGCGAGAGCAAGCTGCGTATAGCATCGGGACATGCCAAAATCTCCAAAGTGAAGCCGTTGAAATCATTGGCATGTCGCACTTGGAAATAGAATGTACCCCGCTACAACCCGTGTCAAAGCTGATTAGATGCGCAACGCTGTCAGCCATTTAGAAATGCGACACTCGGCATGTCCACTTGCGCTGAGGCAAGCCCCCGACCGGACCGGCTGGGCCGGGTTGCAAGGGAAGGGAGGGGCGGGTGAGGAGCACCCCTTCGGCTTTAGCTTTGAGACTATGAGTGCCCGATTTATTCCGCTGCCTCCAGCCGTGCCAGCGCCTTCTGCCTTTTTGCGATGACCTCCGGATCATTCATGAAGTCCGTCCGCCGGCCAGGCTTGCGGCCACGCTTCTGATAACCATTGCCCTGGCTGCCATCGGGAATACCGAACATATGATCCGTCTGGCCGGTGCGGCGAGGGCCGCTCTTGCTGCGTTGCTGTTCCCGCCCAGCCTGCAGCTCGGCGACGATGGAAAGCATGTCGTCGAGACGCTTGTTCTCGACAACCTCTGCCCGGTGGACCGACCGCAATGTATCGAAGGTTCTGTAGGGCAGGGTGAAGCTCTCGTGCATGATCTCGAGGCGGCCGTCCGGGTAGTCGCAGACAACGACCTTCTTACCCGCCAATGGCCTGGAAATCTCGGTCGGATCGAGAATGAACAAGACCTTGTCGTAACGGAGCGTCAGCGACTGCGACAGTGTGCGGACTTCCTTCCGGCACATGGCGCCATCGAGATTCTCATGGTCGGCCAGCGGTCGGTGCATGTCCTTCGGATTGCGCGGTTGCTTGCCGAACCGCGAATTGAAATCCGCAATGAACTCAGGCGCATAGGCATTGGCAGCTTCGATCGTATCGATGCCGCGAAGCCGCATCTCCTTGACCAGCCGATCCTGCAATGTCTGGTTGGCGCGTTCCACACGGCCCTTGGCTTGCGGAGTGTTGGCACAGATAATGTCGATGTTCAGCTCATAAAGCGCACGACCAAACTGCGTCAGGCCGCTCGTCCGGTCCTTCTCCGACGCATGGGTCGAACGAAAAACACCATGCTTGTCGCTATAGAAAGCCAGCGGTTTGCCCCATTGCTGCAGATAGGCTTTCGTCGCATGCAGATAATCGAACGTGTTCTCCGATCCGGCAAAGCGAAGATGTAACAGCTTGCCAGTGGCGTCATCGATATAGACGAGCAGGGCGCATTTGGGGCCGCGGTTCTCGAACCACCAGTGATGCGAACCATCGATCTGCACCAGTTCGCCAAAGCAGTCGCGCCGGCCGCGTGGCTGGAAAACCCGCTTCTTGCGCTCGCGACGCGAGATCCAGATGCCGGCCTCGGTCATCCATTGCCGCAGCGTCTCCTTGGCGACCGAAATATGATGCAGTTCGATCAGCTTCTCGCGAGCCAGCGTCGGACCGAAATCCAGATAGCGCTCCCGGATGAGATCCAGCGCCGCATTGCGAAACTCCTCGCTGTGGCGCCGGTTGCTCGGTTGTGATCGCTTCTTGGAAACAAGGCCGGCTGGACCATTCCGGTCATAAGCCTGCAGCAGCCGATGGACCTGACTTCGACTGAGGTCGAGCAGTTCGGCAGCCTGGACAACGCTCAGGCGTTCGTCACGGATCTTCTGGATGACTTCGAGGCGATGCAACTCTTTCTGCGACATGGTGATCATAAAGGACATGACGACTCCGACCGCTCATGGTCTCGACCAGGCTGAAGATCGTCATCCTTGCTCCCAACATTGGCTTTGACCAGTGCGTCGAGAGGCGAGACTGTCGCATCTCTAACTGGCCCAACTGTCGCATTACTAAATAGCCCTGGAGAAGCTAACCCAAGTGCATCATGCCTGTCTTCAAGGGTAGGGGATCACGCCTGATCCTGCAAATGCTCCATGAACACCTCGGCCGGCGTCTTGTAGCCAAGGCATTTACGGGGTTGGTCGTTCAGATGACGTGCGAGTTGGATCAGGTCGCGTTGTGACACGGCGACGAGATCTGTAGCTCCAGGCATGAAGCGGCGAATGCGCTTGTTGGCGTTTTCCACGGCGCCCTTTTGCCAAGGCGCACTTGGGTCGCAGAACCAGCTATGCGCGCCGATCCCTTCTTCCAAAGCCCGGAATCCGGCAAACTCGGTACCGCGATCAAACGTGAAGCTCTGACGCGCAAAGGCCGGCAAAGGCGAAAAAGTTCTGATGATCTTGTCCATGATCGGGCGAGAATGCCGGCTTGGATTCTTGATGAGAACGGTGTAGCGGCTCTTGCGCTCGACGAGGGACGTGACATTGGCATGGCCGAGTGGACGCTCAAAGATGAGGAGGTCGCCCTCCCAATGCCCAAACTGCGATCTATCTCCAATAAAATCAGGACGTTGGGATATGCGGTGCGAGGCTGGAAACACACCGTCGCGCGGCTTCCTGGAGCGCAGTGGACGACGTTTGCGACGCGCTTCCGGTAGATACTGATAGAGGCCAAGCCCGTAATCTTCCTTGCTGTAAATGAAGCGGTAGATTGTCTCTTTACAGACGCGGACGAGGCTGCGCCCCTCCAACAACAGGCGCCCGGCAATCTGCTCCGGAGACCAGCGTGCCTCCAACTGGGTGATGATCTCCGTGCGTAAATTCGGGTGCCGCCGCAGCTTTCTCAGCCGGCGTCGCCGGTCCTTGGAGATATCGTGAGCTACCGTGCTGTAGTAGCCGTCGTAGTCCGGCAGTTCACGATCGCGGAACGTGTTGCGCTTGATCTCGCGGTAAATCGTCGAACGATGGCGGCCAAGCTGACGGGCCATTTCGTTGATGGGAACTTTTGCCGCCACCAGCTGATGTAGGCGTCGCCGGTCGGCGAGAGCAAGCTGCGTATAGCATCGGGACATGCCAAAATCTCCAAAGTGAAGCCGTTGAAATCATTGGCATGTCGCACTTGGAAATAGAATGTACCCCCCTACAACCCGATGCGGCGTAATATGATTTATGGAACTGCCATGTGGGTTAGGATCTGGTAGTGGCCTATCTCATGCAACCCACCGTCCCCCCTGGCCAGATGGGCCTGCCACTCGAACCGACGCTGTCGCGCATCGGCCGCGAGAACTGGGCGCGCTCGTACGCTTGGCGCGCCATTCGCGACGCCGGCATCGACCTGATCTTTTCGACAGATTGGCCGGTTTCTCCAGTGTCGCCGATGCTGTCAATTCATTCCGCCATGACGCGTAAGCCCTGGACCGACGATCAGCCGGACAATCGGCAGACTCTTATGGAGGCGCTGGACGCCTATACTGTCCGGGGTGCCTATGCCGAATTCGCCGAATCCTGGAAGGGCCAGCTGAAACCGGGCTTCGTCGCCGACCTTGTCGTCTGGGATCACGATCTTCAAGCCATTGAGCCCGACGAAATGGTCAATGTTGCGTCGCGCTACACGATCTGTGGGGGGCGGCTCACCTACGCAGCGTGAGCCAAAGATGCAGGTCGAGACGAACTCGGTCAGGAAGCTTGACGAAGGGGAAGGCTCGTGATTGGATAAGTGGATACAAAAATACGGAACGATCCTTCGATGTCTTCCTCCATTGCCTCATTTGGACAGCATAGCTCGACGGCAGAGGAAGAAGCGTATCGACATATCCAGCAGGCCCTTCGGCTCGGCCGCTACAAACCGGGCGAACGGCTGATCCCTGAAGACATCGCAGCCGAGATCGGCATGAGCCGCATGCCGGTGCGGGAGGCGTTCCGGCGCCTTGCATCCGAAGGGTTGGTGGTTCTGCGTCCCAATCGCGGCTGCATCGTCGCCGGGCTCACGGTTGATGAACTCTACGAGATTTTCGAAATGCGGTCCGTGTTGGAGGGGCTTGCCGTCAGGTTGTCGATGCCGCGGATCGACGACGACGAACTCGATGACTTGGAACGCCTGCTTGACCGCATGGAGCGCGCTGGCCAGAGCGGAAGCAATGATTGGGTGGTCCGGCACCAGGAATTTCACGGCAAGATATGTGCGCTGAGTCATAGGCCCAAGCTTGTCCACCAGATCTCGGCACTGCACGTGGTGATCGAACCCTATATGCGCATCTGGTTCGACTATATCGAGAAGCCGCTTTCCGCTCGGGAAGAGCATGCCGCACTGATTGCGGCTTTGCGTTCCGGCGACGCGCCCCACGCCGAACAGGTGATGCGGGATCATATTCTCGGCACGGCGCCAATGCTGGCCGAGTTCGTGACTCCGGGCGAGTGATCAACGCCGACCGGAGAGAATGGCCCTAGACCGGCAATCAGATCGGTATGGGCGACGGGAACAGCTAGATAAGAGTTAAAATAGGGGAACTGACATGAAAATTCATCGACTGGCCGCGGTCGCGGCAGTACTCGGCATGCTCGGCTTTGGCCAGACCGCCCTCGCCCAGGACGCTCCAAAGGCCATAACCATCGCGACGGAGGGTGCCTATGCGCCCTGGAATTTCACCAATGCCGACGGCAAACTGGACGGGCTCGAAATCGAACTGGCCAATGATCTCTGCGCGCGCATGAAGATCACATGCACGATCATCGCGCAGAACTGGGACGGACTTATTCCATCGCTGAAGGTCGGCAAGTTCGATGTGATCATGGCCGGCATGTTCATCACGCCAAAGCGGCTTGAGACCATAGACTTCACCCAGCCCTACGCGGTCGACCCGGGTGGGTTCGCGGTCGCCAAGGACAGCGAGCTCGGCAAGCTCGGCCTGTCCGCGGAAAAGTTCAATCTGGACGACGAGGCCGCATCCATGGCCGCGATCGAGAAGCTGAAGCCGCTGCTGAAGGGTAAGGTGGTCGGCGTACAGTCGGCCACTATGATGGGGGAGTTCGTAAAGAAATATTTCGGCGACACCGTGGAAATCCGTGAATACAAGACGACTGAGCAACATGACCTCGACCTCGCCGCGGGGCGGATCGACGCTATTTTTGCGCAGCAGACGGCGCTCACCGCGACACTCTCGAAACCCGAATTTGCCGATTACACCTTGGCCGGACCCGGCTTTGTAGGAGGCATATTCGGACTGGGAACAGGCGCTGGCCTGCGCAAGGAAGATACGAAGCTCAAGGAGATGCTGAATACCGCAATAGACGAGGCGATCGCCGACGGCACCATCAAGCGGATCTCGGAGAAATGGGTGAAGACAGATGTGACACCGGTCAAGTAGGCGCGGGCGGACCTGCCCGGCGGAGCGGCGCCGGCCGTTTGCGCCGGGCAGCGCGCTGAAAGGCTAGGACTCACATGATCAACCTTATGCATCTTTTGGGCTTGGAAAAGGGAGGCTGGGGGGCTGCTCTGCTTCTCGCATCCAGTGTTACGCTTGCGCTTTCCGTTCTGGGCTTTCTGCTCGGCGCGGTGTTTGGTGCCGCGGCAGCTGCAGGCCGGCTCTCTTCTCGCGGCGTCCCCGCTTGGCTCGCCCATGTCTACGGCACCGTATTTCGCGGTGTGCCCGACTTGCTGACGATATACCTGCTCTACTACGGCGGCAGTATTGCACTGACGCAGATTGGCAAGTTTTTGGGCGCTGCCGGCTTCGTCGGGCTCCCGACTTTTGCGACGGGCGTCCTCGCGATCGGCGTCATATCGGGCGCTTACCAGGGGGAGGTCTATCGCGGCGCCTACCAGGCCGTGGACCGCGGCCAGTCCGACGCCTGCAAGGCGCTTGGCCTGTCCCGATCTCAATCGCTGCGCCTCGTCATCGTACCGCAACTGATGCGCCACGCCCTGCCGGGGCTCGGCAATGTCTGGCAGTTGGTGCTCAAAGACTCGGCGCTGATCTCCGTCATCGGCCTCGTCGAACTGATGCGCCAGGCGCAGATCGGAGCCGGCTCGACGCGGGAACCTTTCATCTTCTATGTCGCCGCCGCCGCGCTCTACTTCGTTATCGCCGCCGTAACCGCTTCCGTCTTCCGGTATGGCGAGGCGCGGGCCTGGAGAGGCATGGTCCACGCATGATCGACGTCGCCTTCTTTCTGCAGATCATTCCCGTCCTGCTTGCTGGCCTGCCTTTGACTCTGCAGCTGACTGCAGCCTCGATGGGCATCGGTTTCCTAATGGCCCTGCTGCTCGCACTCGCCCAACAGGGAAATCGCCGGATCGTGGTCTTGCCCATCCGTGCCTTCGTTGCAGTCTTTCGCGGAACACCCCTGCTGGTGCAGATCTTCCTCATCTATTATGGTCTCGGTCAGTTCCGGCCGTGGCTTCAAGCGCTTGGAACCTGGTCATTGTTCCGCGAGCCTTACTGGTGCGCCATCATCGCGCTCAGTCTGAATGAAGCTGCCTATGGAAGCGAAATTCTGCGCGGCGCGATAAAGGCTGTGCCGCGCGGCCTGGTCGAGGCCGCTACGGCCTCAGGCATGTCGAAGCTTCTGACGCTGCGCCTGATTGTGCTGCCTCTGGCCCTGCGCCAGGCGATCCCGAATTACAGCAACGAGATCATCCTCATGGTCAAGGGCACGTCGCTGGCCTCGATCATCACCCTCATGGAGGTCACCGGCATCGCTCAAGACCTGATCTCGCAAACCTATCGCGCCGTCGAGGTCTTCGTCGCAGCCGGCGCCATCTATCTCACCCTCAACTTTGCAATCATCTCGGCGCTCAATGCGCTCGAAATCCGGCTCACGCCCTATCGGGCGCGAGCCTGAGGCATGCCCTGCCGCCACTGACGAGGAGAATGAACCAAATGCGCAACTTTGAGAAGCCGACACGATCCGTTGCCGTGTCGCGCCACGCGATGGCGGCGACCTCGCACCCTTCAGCGACGCTTACGGCGCTGCAGGTCATGGAACGCGGCGGCAATGCCATGGATGCCGCCATTGCCGCCTGCGCGGTGCAATGCGTCGTCGAACCGGGCTCGACCGGCATCGGCGGCGACTGTTTCGCACTCTATGCGCCCGGCGGATCGGACAAGGTCATTGCCTACAATGGCTCGGGCCGCACCCCTGCCGCGCTGATGGCCGACTGGTTTGACGAGCGAAGGCTGACGGAGGTACCACGCCAGTCACCCGCTGCGGTCACCATCCCCGGGGCGATCGACGCATGGACACGCCTGCACTCCGATTACGGCCAACTCCCTTTCGCTGACGTGCTGGCGCCGGCCATCCGCCTTGCCGAAGGTGGTTATGCGATCACGCCACGCGTCCATCGCGATTGGTCGTTGGAAGAAAAACTGCTTGCCGCCGACGCGACGGCAGCGCGGATCTTCCTTCCTAGCGGGCGGGCGCCAAAGATCGGCGAGGTGCATCGTCAGCTGGAGCTGGCGGAAACCCTGAAGCGCGTCGCCGCCGAGGGGCGCGATGGCTTCTATGGTGGCCCCGTCGCCGAGGACATAGTCGCCTATCTGCGTTCCCTGGGCGGGCTTCACACGATGGAAGACTTTGCCAACGCGCGCGGGGAGTATGTAGCCCCTGTCACCACCGACTTTCGCGGCTATACGATTCACGAATGCCCGCCCAACGGCCAGGGCATCATCGCGCTCCTGATCCTCAATATCCTGAGCCGCTTCGACGCTCACGGCGACCCGCAATCGCCGGACCGGCTGCATATCGAGATCGAGGCAACACGCCTGGCGTATGCCGCCCGTGACGCCTGGATCGCCGATCCGGACAAGGCGAAAGTACCAGTCGATGAGTTGCTGTCGGATGCGCTGGCCGACAGGCTCGCGGCGATGATCGACTTGAAGAAAGCGCTGACCGACCTGCCGCCGTTCGAAATGCCGCTTCATCGCGACACCGTCTATATCTCGGTCGTCGACCGTGACCGCAATGCCGTGAGCTTCATCAATTCGATCTTCGACAGTTTCGGCACGGGCCTCGTGGCGCCAGGTTCTGGCGTTATACTGCACAATCGCGGCCAGAGCTTCTCGGTTAAACCCGGTCATCCAAACTGTGTTGGCCCCTCGAAGCGACCACTGCACACGATCATCCCGGGCATGATGACCCGCAATGGCCGGGTGGAGATGCCCTTCGGCGTGATGGGCGGCTATTATCAGGCGCTTGGCCATGCGCATTTGATCTCCAAGGTTCTCGATTACGGGATGGATATGCAGGAGGCGATCGATATGCCGCGCGTAATGCCGACATCCGATGGAACGAGAGTGGAGGCCGAGCACACGATTGATGGCGCAACCAAAGCCGAACTCGAACGGCGGGGCTTCACCTTCTCTCCCGCGGGGGACCCGATCGGCGGCGCGCAGGCGATCCAAATCGACTGGGAGAACGGCACACTGATCGGCGCATCGGAATCACGGAAAGACGGCATTGCGCTGGGAATCTGAGGATTTTGGGCCTTCACAACTATGTTGCACCAGCTCAGCGGAAGGAACGACATGGCGCGCGCAATCCTTGTGATCGACGTTCAAAAAGCCTATACCGATCCGGCTTCGCCCTTGCATTGCGTCGGCAATGCCGACGTGATCGCCAACATCAACGCTATCGTGGCCGCGGCCGAAACGGCGGGCGACCTCGTGGTTCACATCCGCCATGTCCATCGTGCGGATAGCTCGGATGCCGGCCGAATGTTCGATTTCAGTGGCAAGGTGGGCGAACTCGGATTTGTCGCGGGGACCGAAGAAGTCGATGATGACCCGAGACTCAGGATTTCCACTGGCGCCCTGACGATCAGCAAGCAGCGCTATTCCAGCTTCGTGGGTACAGGGCTCGACCGGATGCTGCGGGAAAGGTCGATAAACCGGATCGTGGTGACCGGATTCATGACCAATTTCTGCTGCGAGGCAACCGCGAGGCATGGGCACGACCTTGACTATTTCGTCGATTTCCCCGTCGACGCGACCGGGTGCCCCGACCTGTCGGAAACGGCAACGCAGGACACGATCAAGGCAGGCACAGCCGCGACCCTGGCCGCAGGCTTCGCAAGAGTCATGACGACAGCGGAATGGCTGACAGTATTCCAAGCCCGATGAGTGGACACTAAGCACCTCCGGTTCCACACTTTGAACGGATGATAGAACTGGGCCATTCCGGCCTCTCCATCGCTCCCTTGATACGGGGCGACAATGTCCTCGGCTGGACGTCGACGAACAGACGGGTTTTCCGCCTACTCGACGCCTTCGTCGATCACGGCTTCGCCGCGCTGCGGCTAACTGCCGAGGATCTTACGCAACTTCCGCCTGATGCACCAATCGCACCTGGCGAGAATTACGTCCAACCAGAAGGGATGCACATTCCTTTGAGGGCCTAAAAAATAGGCGCGACCACCAAACGGGGGAGGATAGAGAGCGATAATCCGACAATGCTACCAGAGCAATTTATTTGATCCGCTGTTTCGCCCAAGCTGCGATCAGAAGGCCATCGTGTGGAGCGTAAGAATGAGCGATTTGGAACTCTGTTATTTGCCGGCCACCGAAGCCCTCGCCGCCTTTCGAAACGGAAGTTTGTCACCCGTCGAGCTTCTGAAGGCACAGTTGGCGCGCATTGCTGAGATCGGCTCTGACATTAACGCGTTTTCATTCCTCTATGCGGACGAGGCCATTGCCGCGGCAAGAGAGGCTGAGCGGCGATACCGCAGCGGCGAACAGGTGCGGCCACTGGAGGGTATTCCGGTGGCCATCAAAGATGAGAGCCTGATTGCCGGCAAGATCACGACATTTGGTTCGTTGATCTTCAGAGAGGAGGTCGCTTCTGTCACATCACCGGTGAACGAGCATCTGATCAACGCCGGGGCGGTCATCATTGGCCGAACCACAACACCTGAGTTTTCATGCGCCGGCTTTACTCATTCGCGCCTGTGGGGCGTTACACGCAATCCCTGGAACCGTGAGTTCACCACCGGCGGCTCCTCCGGCGGTTCCGCGGCGGCGCTGGCAGCGGGGTTCACGACGCTCGCTTCCGGTTCAGACATCGGTGGATCTATTCGCATTCCTGCGTCGGCTTGCGGATTGGTCGGCTACAAGCCGCCCTATGGCCGGAATGCCGATCTTGCTCCCTTCGGCTTCGATTTTTACAACCATCCCGGCCCGCTTGCTCGCACCGTTGCCGACTGCATCCTGATGCAAAACGTTATGAGTGGGCCTCACCCCCTCGACGTGGTCTCTCTCCGGCCGAAAATCGAAATAGCGAACCAACCTGCAGACCTGAAATCGAAGCGGATCGCCTACTCTATCGATCTCGGCTTCAAACAGGTGAGCGAGGATGTGCGGAAGAATACCCTAGACGCAATTGGCCGTCTCAGAGACATGGGCGCCGAAGTCGTCGAGGTCGATCTCGGCTGGACCCTCAGCGCGGAGGAAGCGGCGCGAGATTATCTCGCGTCAATCTTCGGGACATGGGTCGCGCAATATCTCGACACGCATGGCGACGAGCTAAGTGGCTATACCCGCTCCTTCGCCCAAAGTGCTCGTACTAAGGGAATGAGAGAGTACCTGAGATCTCTCGAAGTCGCCGGCGAGATGTACGGGACTTTCGGCCCGATGATGGAGAACTTTGACGCCTTCATTTGCCCAACCCTGGCGCTCCCGGCCGTCAGCGCGGATTTCGAGCCTTCGAACGGACTTCAGATCAACGGTCAGGATGTCGAGCCGATGCTCGGATGGTTGATGACCCATCCCTTCAACACGCTCAGCCGTTGCCCGGTCGTCAGCGTGCCCTCGGGGCGCGCTCCAAGCGGAGTGCCCACGGGAATTCAGATCGTTGGCAAGACCTATTGCGATCAGGACGTATTGAGCATCGCGCTTGCTTATGAAGCCGAAATCGGAGCATGGTACGGGAGCAACGAGCGACGTCCGATACTTGGCTAGTCGCATTTCTGGTTATGATGGCTACGCGGCCATGCTGGGCCCGGCCAAAGCAGTTCGTAGCGAACGCCATTTCCCGGCTTTGTTTACTAGACGACCGAGCTGGTGCAGTATCGCAATGCTGGAGCTTCTTTCACGCATAGGCTTGACCGGGTTTATCAAAGTGTAACTGGAGGTACGCGGGACGTGTATTTTGAGACCACCTTCCATGACGCGGTGGAGCAGGAAACGTCCTTGCCGGGCTGGCGGCAAGAGTACCGACAAGTATCCACCGGCGGTTATGACGGTCGAACGGCTGCCATCCTGCTCCCCGGTGTGGAGATCTTGCGCGAGACCATCAGTGTCGGCACAGAGCAAGCGTTTTCCGCGCCCGAAGGAAGCGTGATCTTCTATTACTACCCGAAACTCGATGAAAGTGAGTTGGCTCGCGGCGAGAAAACGCTCGGCCTCTCGGGCTTCGCTCTCAATTGGACCAATCGCATCGGCTTCATGGATGCTGGTAGTGATTTGCTGATGCTCGTTCTGAGGCGCGACGCCATATGCGATGAAGACCACAGTAGCAAAGCGCACCTTGTCGAAGCTCCATTGGAACATGCGGCATTTCTCGCAGATTGGCTGTTATCGCTGCTCCAAGCGGCGAGCCAACAATCATATCCTTACGCCAGGAAAAACGTCGATGACGTGCTCGCGGACGTCATCACGGATCGTTTCGAGTTTCTTTTCCAGAAAAGCGTCGTTCGCGAAACACCTCAAATAGCCGAGGCCGAAAGAATCTATAAGAGAATTCGCGATAGGATTTTCGATGCGCCGGACAGGCCGCACACGGTGAGATCGCTATCGCGTGACCTCGGTGTGTCGGCCTTCAATCTCAGGGCTTCCTGTCAGAGCTTCTCGCAGATACCTCTCGACAAAATGCTGACCTTGCTCCGGCTTAACGGCGCGCGTCGCGACTTGCTGCACGCCCGTTGCGCGCCGCGGAAAGTTTCGGACATCGCCATGGACTGGGGCTTTTTTCACTGGAGCCGCTTTGCATTCCGTTATAGGTCGCTTTTCGGCGAGGCGCCGTCTGAAACGCTGAGGGGTTAGAATTCGGCAGGTACTCGCCATTACTGGGCTTGCTCTGCTCCTCACCATGCATCGGCACACGAGACATCTCCGCGTGGCGAGCACACCGGATTTGAGGTATCAGAGGGAGACGCTCACGTCCCCCAGCCTACTATCCCCTTGACCTCCATAAAGTCGCGGATTCCCCAATGGCTGTACTCGCGGCCATTCCCGGACTGTTTGTATCCACCGAACGGCGCATGTGTATCCCACGGCGCGTAGTTGACGTAGACGGACCCGGCCCGCAGTTTCCGGGCGACAGCTCTCGCCCTTTCCAGATCGCCTCCCTGCACGTACGCGGCCAGACCATAGATCGAGTCGTTTGCAATCCGTACTGCGTCCGCCTCCGTGTCATAGGGAATGATCGAGAGGACCGGACCAAAAATTTCCTCTCGGGCAATCGTCATCTCCGGCGTCACACCGCCAAAGATCGTAGGCCTTGCGTAATAGCCAACATCCAGCCCCTCCGGCTTACCCAGTCCGCCTGCAACCAGAATGGCGCCTTCTTCTACGCCGACACCAATTAACCCCTGAATCTTGTCGAATTGCTGCTGGCTGATCACGGGCCCCATATCGGTATTTTCAGATAGGGGATCTCCGACTCGCGTGGCGGCCGCGGCCCGTTTTGCGATCTCAAGCGCCTCTGCATGGCGCTCGGCCGGGACCAGAAGGCGAGTCGGAGCGTCGCAGGATTGGCCCGAATTGCTGAAACACGCTTCGACGCCCTTGATCACCGCATCTTCGAGGTCAGCGTCGGCCAGCACGATATTGGCCGACTTTCCGCCCAGTTCCTGAGCCACACGCTTGACCGTATCAGCAGCAGTCTTGGCGACAATGATGCCCGCGCGGGTCGATCCCGTGAAGGACACCATGTCGACCCGCGGATGACCGGCGAGATACTGTCCGACCACAGGGCCAGTGCCATTGATCAGGTTGAACACACCTCTGGGTGTTCCGGCTTTTTCAAGCACTTCCGCGAAGATCATCGCGCTGAGAGGCGCCAACTCGGATGGCTTCAGCACGACTGTACAGCCCGCTGCAAGAGCCGGCGCAACTTTGCAGACGATTTGGTTTAGCGGCCAATTCCACGGCGTGATAAGCGCGCAAACGCCGATAGACTCCCAAGTGATCATCGAGCTTCCGTTGTGCTCGTCAAAGCTGAATGCTTCAAGAGCCGCGATTGTCGATTCCAGATGAATCTGTCCCGCCCAGGCTTGCGCCTCGCGGGAAAATTTCAAAGGTGCACCGAGTTCGGTGCTGACGGCCTGCGCGATATCTTCGTAGCGATCATTGTAGCATCGTAGAACATTGCGCAGGAGTTCCAACCTCTCGCTCTTGCTTGTCTGCGAGAAGGTCGGGAAGGCCTCATAGGCCGCTTGCACGGCCAAGTCGGCGTCTTCGGTGGTGCCGATCGCGATCTGCATGAACGGATGTTCGTTTGCAGGATTGATCACGTCCATTCGGTCAGAGCCGCTCGGCATTACCCATCGACCGTCGATATAGAATTTCAGTGCGTTGTCGGACTGCATGATTCCTCCAGTAACATTGTTGTTCGTTGCAGCCAGTGCCTCAACGGCGGATGGCATCCTCAAAGCCAGAAAGAACCCCGACGACGTTTACGCCGATGTCTTCGACAGCATAGCCGCCCTCCAGAACGAACAGGGTTTTCGTCCCCAGGCCGGCCAGGTGGGCGCCAATAAGAGGAAAATGGCTGTGCGAAAGCCGGAAGCGACTGATCGGATCGCCTTCGAAGGTGTCAACGCCAAGGGAGATGACGACTACGTCAGGGCCACGCTGCCGGATGCTGCCAAGCGCGAATTCTAGTGCGCTCTCCCATTGCGTCCAGTCGGTGCCATCCGGAAGCGGTAAGTTGAGGTTGAACCCTTCTCCGCTGCCGGAACCTCGTTCATCCGCATAGCCAGCAAAAAATGGATAATCATTGCGGGGATCGGCGTGAAGGCTGACAACCTGAACGTCATCGCGCATGTAGAATATCTCTTGTGTGCCGTTCCCATGGTGATAGTCGATGTCGAGAATTGTCACTCTTGAAGCCCCAGCGTCCATCAGGCGTTGCGCGGCGACGGCAGCATTGTTGATAAAACAGTAGCCGCCGTTGAAATCGATTCCGGCGTGATGGCCGGGGGGACGGCAAAGGGCAAAACAAGCCTGTTCGCCCTCGATGATCAAATCTGCCGCAGTAAGGGCACTGTCATGCGAAGCCTTGACGGCTTCCCAGGTGCCTTCAACAAAGCCTGTACTGGCATCGATCGAGTACAGTCCGAGCAAAGCATCGATAGAGTCTGGGGCAACATCCTTATACCTGCCTCTCGCCGGCCAAGCGTAAGGAAGAGCTGTGCCCGTGCGTCCAGCTTCTCGCCAAAGCCGCCACGCTGACGCTGTAAAATCGAGATAGGCAGTTGAGTGAATTCGTTTGGCGGTGTCCAAGGATTGCGGTCGCGGGTCAAGGACGGGCCCTAGACGCACCTCTTCGATCCGGCTTGTTATGAAGGTTGCGCGCGACGTGTTCTCGTAACCTTCAACAACAGCGCCATTGTAAAATTCGCATTGACCCTGGTGTTCCTGTTGTTTCGGCGAGAAAATGGTTTTCATCAAGCATGGCCCGTGTTGCAGATATCCTGATGGGATGTGTGAAATTGAGAATTCAGTTGATCTTCGTTCGCTGATTGACGGCGTAAATACAAATGACCAGCGCCAAGGAGATCACGAAGAAAGCGGCCGCTATCGCATTCACCTCGGGTGTAATTGTGCGACGGACTTGGCCCAGCATGTAGGTTGGCAGCGTATCCTGGCCGGCAGTCTTTACGAATTCGGTGATCACGACGTCATCCAGCGAAGTGACAAAGGCGAGGATAAAGCCCGCGAGTACGCCTGGAAAAAGCAGGGGCATCGTGACGAAGCGAAACGCGTTCCAAGGCGATGCGTACAGGTCGCCTGCAGCACGCTCCAAACTGATGTCCATCGTTTGAAGGCGAGCGCGGATCGGAAGATAGGCAAACGGCACGCAGAACGCCGTATGCGCTACGATCAGATAGGCCAGGCCAGTATAGCCGGTCCAGCCTCGAAATGTCGCGCTCACAACCAGGAGCGCCACGGCGGTTACAATCTCTGGCACCATCAACGGGACCGAGATTATGCCGTAGGTGACCGTCCACCCTCGGAACTTTGGTCCCCGCGTCATCGCCAATGCAGCAAACGTGGCCACCGCTGTTGCCAATACGGCGGATATTGCAGCAAGTTTCAGCGACAGAATAGAAGCTGCGATTACTTGTTGATTGTTTGCAGCGCTTTGAAACCAACGAAGCGAGAAGCCTTCCCATTTCGCCGCACTGGTCCCGGCGTTGAAAGCAAGAACGAGGGCCACGGCCAATGGTGCGTATAGAAAAATGAACGTGGTGACGGCAACGGCACTGAAGCCACGCTGATGGGTCACGGGGAAATTTTTAGCCATGTTCGTGTCCGTGGGTGTCGCCGTGACGGATATAGACGAGCAGCGCCACCATCACGATGCCCATAAGGGTCAGCGAAAGAGCGGAGCCGAACGGCCAGTCCCGTCCCTGGCCGAACTGCAATTCGATATAGTTGCCGATCATGAGTTTTCTGCCGCCACCGAGCAGGATGGGGGTGACATAGGTACCGATTGCAGGGATGAAAACGAGAATGGAGCCAGCAACGATGCCCGGTTGGGCAAGTGGTACGATGACCTCCCAAAGCACCTTGAATGGACGGGCGTAAAGGTCGGACGCTGCCTCGAGCAGGTTTCGATCCAGCCGTTCCAGACTTGCATAAACAGGCAGGATCATCAGAGGAAGATAGACGTAGACCAGGCCGAGGCAAATCGCGAAATTCGTGAACAGCATCTGGATCGGTTCAGAGATCAATCCCGCCTTGAGCAGAAGGGTATTGATGATTCCTTCGTTCCGGATGAGATCTTGTATGGCGAACGTGCGGATAAGGAGATTTGTCCAAAAGGGGACCGTGACAAGTAAAAGCCAGACTTCCCGATTGAGTGGATTGCGGGTCGCGATGAAATAAGCTGTAGGAAATCCTGCGAGCAGGCACAGCAAAGTGGTCACCAGCGACAGGAGAAGCGAGCGCAGCAGAATCTCGAGGTTCGTCCCAGACAGCGTCACGGTGTCATCGAAAAGATCACGGTCGAAGAGCACGCGCGTCCAGGCCTCGAAAGACGGCGTAAAATTCACGCCGCCTGTAGGACCAGGGGTCAAGAATGAGTAAATCACGATGACCAGAAGCGGTGCGATCGCGCCGATGATGACGACGAGCAAGGCAGGACTAATCAAAAGCCAGCGCGTTCGGCTCTCTGTTTTCAACCGTGCGAATTCAAGACTAGCCATCTCTACGTCCCCTCAGCCGGGCAACACCTGGGCGGTGTTCGGTGTGAACTTCACAAAAACCTCATCCCCGATGGCAATGGGCCGATTTTCGTTCGGCGTGTTATATTTGCGGACCAACAGAAGACCCGCGCCATTGCTCAGTTCGACAGTGTACTGCGTCTCGGGACCGCAGAAACTTACCGTCTTCACAGACCCTGTAAGTTGGCTCGCCGGTTCCTGGGACAACGGAAAAATTCGCAAATGCTCGGGCCGGACGACGATGTTTACCAGGGTACCGTCGAGAACCGCGTCTTTCATTGGAATGGCGACGGCGCCGATCCCCTGAAGATCGATCATCGTCCCGCAAGCGTCCGGGCCGAGCCCTCTTCCCTGGAGGAAGTTCGTTTCACCGACAAAATTCGCCACGAAACGATTTGCCGGCCTGTTGTAGACTTCGTGCGGGGTTCCGACCTGCATTATTTCACCTGAGGACAGCACCGCGACACGATCAGACATCGTCAAGGCCTCCTCCTGATCATGGGTTACGAAAATGAAGGTGATGCCCGTCGCTGCCTGGAGCGCTTTGAGCTCCATCTGCATTTCCTTGCGAAGCTTGTAATCCAACGCCGAAAGTGACTCGTCGAGAAGCAAAACCTTCGGCTCGGATGCGAGCGCGCGCGCCAGCGCGACCCGCTGCTGTTGACCACCCGATATCTGTCCCGTCCGCCGACCGGACAGATTTTCCAGTCGCACCAGTTTCAACATTTCATCAACGCGGGCAGCGATTTCATGGCGGGGCCGTTTGAGCATTCTCAGGCCAAAGCCGATATTTTCCGCGACCGTCATGTGTGGGAAAAGCGCGTAATTCTGGAAGACGGTGTTGATGGGACGTTGGAACGGCGGTACCGACGCAATATCCTCGCCATCGAGAAGGATGGTGCCGGCTGTCGGATATTCGAAGCCGCCTATCAGCCGCAACAGAGTGGTTTTTCCGCAACCCGACGGGCCGAGCAACGTGAAAAACTCATTCTTGAAGATGTCAAGCGTCGTGCTCTTGACCGCTGCGACGATGCCATTCCCAGAACCGTAGGTCTTGGTTACCTTGTCCAGTCGAATAGCGACCCCCGGTGTAATCTCACCTGTCATATTGTCCTCATCCTAAATCGCGTAGCGAGGGTCGATGGAGCAGATAGAACAAGCGCGCTGACGTCGAACCGAGTGAAAGAGATCGGTAGCGGGCTGCCATGCTCGCTGACCTACTTCTGGACGTCCTGCCAGATGCGGCTGTAGAGCTGCGAGATCTTTGGATCGCAAAGCGTCAAAAGCTCGCCCTTTGATTTCATGTCGTCGGGAATGACAAGTTCCGGCGCACCCTTCATATCCTCGGAGTAGTATTTCTCGGCGCCGATAATGGCCGCTCCATATTTGGCATAGACCGAATTCAACGCTGCGTTTTCGGGCGCCATGATGAAGTTTTGAAAAAGCTTCGCGTTCTCCAGATTTGGAGCATCCTTCAGCACCACCACGTTGTCAGAGCCATAGGTGAAGCCCTCTCTGGGAAGGCCATAAGCGATGCTGTGGTTTTCAGTACGCCGCTTCAACGCGGAACCACTCCAGTCGAGGGAGGCCGAGACATCTCCGGTGGCCATTCTCTGTATGCCGGCATAGTCGATTGACAGCCAACTCTTCTTGGCCTCAACCAGGCGGTCACGGACCTGGGTGAGCAAAGCCTTGTCGCTTGTGCACCATGCGCCGCCTTCGAACTTGATCGCGGCGAACATGATATCGTTCATCTCGGGAACGATATTGATCTTTCCCTTCAGTTCGTCCGGCGGATCCAGAATCACCTTCCAGGTATTTATGTCGCCTTTGAAGGCCGTGGTATTGACGCTTATGCCGCTCGTATACCAAAGCCATGGCACGGAATATTTTCGGCCTGGGTCGAAAGCGGGATCCCGCCACCTCTCTTCGAGGTTCTTGGCATTTTCCATCTGCCCTGGATTTGTTTCGGCAAGCAGCCCTTCCTGAATATAGGTGGGGACGAAGCTCTGCGACGGAACTACGACATCAAATCCGGAGGCCCCTTGGCGCACCTTTGCGAGTGCCGTGTCGTTGGAATCGAAATCCGTCAACGTCACATGGACGTTGTATGTTTTTGAGAATTTTTCAATCAGTTCGGGGCTGGTGTATTCGCCCCAGTTGTAGATGTTGAGATTGCCTTCAGCCAGGGCGACGGTGGCGCTCAGGCCAAGAATAAATGCGGCGGATGTGACGGTGAATCTCATTTTCCCCTCGCTTGTTTTCTGGCTGGAAAATCCAGCATTGCGACATTTCCAAACCTGCAGACTTCCCAAGAATGCTCAGTTCCGGCTTCAAAATTGTGCTGGCTGCTTGCCTCTCGTCTAGCCATCCCCTCTGCTTAAAAGGGAGGCAGCCAACAGGTCATGCCGGCCGCCAAAGTCTCTCGCGGATCAGGTCCTGCGCCGTTGCTTCAATCCCCTTGCGAAGAGCATCGGTCATCATGTCGACTTGCGAGCGGTTGATGGTAAGCGGCGGCGACATGACGCACATGTTGATGAGGGGTCTGACAAGCAGCCCATTCTCCTGGCAATGAAAGTCGATCCGCTTACCGACGGTCAGATCGAGATCGAGAGGATTCTCGGCTTTGGCGTCGGCAACACATTCAATCCCCGCCATAAGGCCGGCGCCCCGAACCTCCCCGACGAGCGGGAGTTCCTCCAGCGTTCGCAACTGCTCCTGAAAATAGGGACCGATTTCACGCGCGTGCTCGAGGAGGCCGTCTTCCAGCAACTCGATATTGCGGATTGCCACCGCGCAGCCGATGGGGTGGCTGGAATAGGTCAGACCATGCACGAAATTGGCGTTGGGATGGTTTGAGCGGCGAAGTTCGGCGAACAAACGCTCCGACACCATGACGCCGCCGAGGGGAAAATATCCCGAGGTGACACCCTTTGCGAAGGTTATCATGTCTGGCTGGATTCCGAAGACATCCTCCGATGCGAAAATGTGGCCGAGCCGTCCGAAGGCGGTGACGACCTCGTCGGCGATCAAGAGGATGTCATTTTCTGCGCAGAGCGCGCGCATGCGCTTGAGATAGTTCGGCGGCGACATCAAGACTCCGCCGCTTGCCTGAATCGGTTCGGCAACAAAGGCGGCGATTCGCCCAGCACCCTCATGCGCAATGAGCGCGCGAAACTCATCGACGAGGAAATCTTCAAAGGCCTCCACTGACAGGTTGGCCGGTCGGTGGAAGGGATTGGGGCAAGTCAACTTTCTTACGAGCTCGCTTGCGCCATCCATCCAATCGTGATCCCGTGGGCGGCCGTTCAGCGATGCGGTCAGGTAGGTCGAGCCATGGTAGCTTCCCTGGCGGGAGACCAGCAATTTCTTCTGCGGCTGTCCGCGTACGTTGTTATAGAACTGCACGAGCCGTATGGCTGTTTCGACCGCGGAAGATCCGCCTGTTGTAAGAAACACATGATTGAGATCGCCCGGCGCCCGCTCCGCTAGCATCTGCGCAAGCTTCTCCGCGGGCGCATTGCTTGTATACCATGGTGTCGAGTACGTCAGGGACATCGCCTGGTCGCGCAATGTATCGGCCAGGGCTTGGTTGCGATGCCCGACATTGATGCACCACATACCTGCCGGCCCGTCGATGAGTTTTCTGCCGCTCTGGTCAAAGACGAAGATGTCTTCGGCAGAGGTGATGAGCTCGCGAGCTTCAGCACCGATACTTCCGGCTACCGGGGCGGCCTGAATCAGATGAAACCGGTCCTTACGGAGCGCATCGGTCTCCAGTTGCGAGGGAGCTGGTTCAACCATAAAAATTCTCCACGTCTCTAATGCTAAGCTGTAGGATAATCGAGCATGAAAGACGGTGTCGCTCTAGCCACCGCGTAGGGTGAGGTTGCCCAAATAATGGTCATTATCCTCTTGGCCGACGCCAAGCGTTTCGCCGGGAGCCGAACCTTTTGCGCTGACGAAGTGGCTGCACAGCCTCAGGCACTTGATGCAATCGGTGCTGCTGCCGTGCCACTGGCCGGCATTACGGCGTGGCAGGGTCTGTTTGATCATGGTCGGCTTCAGTCTGGCCAGCGGGTCCTCATTCACGGAGGTGCTGGCGGGGTCGGCCATTTCGCCGTTCAGTTTGCCAAGGCCGAGGGCGCCTGGGTCGCCACAACAGTGTCGTCGTCCGATATAGACTTTGTAACCGACCTCGGCGCCGACGAGGTGATCGATTACAAGAGGGAGAATTTCGAAGATGTTGTCGAGCCTGTCGATCTTGTTTTCGACCTGATCGGTGGCGAGACGCAGCAGAGAAGCTTCAGCGTCGTCAAGCCGAAAGGCGCGCTCATTTCGACACTCCAGGAGCCGGACAAGGCTCGAGCCAAGGCAGTGGGCATTCGGGTCGGCCGTTACACCGCTCAGCCAAATGGTGGCCAATTGCGGGAAATCGCGCAGTTGATCGACCAAGGCAAGGTCAAGGTCGTCGTTGCCAGCACATTCGGACTTGCCCAGGCAGCCGCCGCCCAGGCGGCTCTCAAAGAACAGCATATTCGGGGTAAAGTCGTCCTGACGGTCATCAAGCAGCCAGCGGCGTCTAGGTTCAATGACGAGGAGAGGAGGCTACGCGCATATCAGATCTGGGAAGACGAGGGTCGACCCGACGGCCAGGACGTCGCGCATTGGTATAGAGCCGGTGATGCCGGTGCAACAGCGCAACGCGCTGACTACCGGCGATATCTTCGCGGTACAGCGCCGACAGGGTCGTTGGTGATCAAGTTTTATCACTCCGGCGATCAAATCCGGGGATATGTCCGCAAGTTAGCCGACACCGACACGGACGATACGATTTTTCCCGGAGAGGAAATGGAGCCGGAAGCAGCCTTCAAGCTGGCGGCCTCTCACAACGCCAATAGCGATGAGCCTGTCTTCATTGAGCTTGTTGAAGGCGTTGAATGGAATTCCGCGTGGGGGCGATTGAATTAACAGAGGAAGAAGTCGACAATGACCAAACGCGAAAAGCCGCCGGAGATTGCCTCGGAAACGTAGCGACAAGCGAACTGGCTATTGCTGCACCGTCGTCGCATGTCGTCGCCGCCTGAATTGCGGCCAATATCGCGGCGCGGCGATCTCACGAGGGCGAATTTTTCTGAAGCGGCGCCGATCTGATCAGCAACATATTTCAGCATGGCGCGAGGCGGAGTTTCCTCTGCTCCAAGCACTCGACCCGGGTATCGCATCAGTCATAGCTGGATGGCAAAGCCGAGCCGATTGTGATTACGTCTCCGCAGTTCGATCTCCAGGCGATCCGCTAATGACAACGAATAGTGTCGGATTAAGCTGTTCTCGTCGACTGGGATATCGACAAGCTTCCGACGATCTTGATCTTTGAGAAGCTTGCGCTTTGCCATCGCCGGACTCCATTCATGACCAATCTGCGTGAAGCGTTGTCGAGTCGGACCGGACAGAGAAATCAAAATTGGCGCATGTCGATAGCAATCCACAGAGTTCGGATGTTGCACATCCGAACTACGACATTGTTCATGCTCCGTTTCTTCGGCGCCCATTCGGACCTGTCGTGCATGGGCTTAGGCAATCTGCGACAAAAATCGTTTTGCACGCTCGGTCTTTGGATTGTCGAGGAAATTGTTCGAAAGCCCCTCCTCGATGATTTCGCCGCTTTCGAGAAAAACGATGTGGTTGCCGACTGCGCGTGCAAAACCCATCTCGTGGGTCACGACAACCATGGTCATCCCTTCTTTGGCAAGGTCCTGCATTACCGCCAGCACACTGCCTCGCAATTCCGGATCAAGGGCGGAGGTGGGTTCGTCAAAGAGCATTGCCAGCGGTTTCGTCGCAATTGCACGCGCAATGGCGACGCGTTGCTTTTGTCCACCTGACAGCTGCCCAGGAAAATGCCCCTCTCTTTCGGCCAAGCCCACCTTTGCGATTTCCTGGCGGGCAATTTCGCGGGCTTCATCTTTGGATTTTCCCTTTGTGTGGATGAGGCCACACATTACGTTCTGCAGCACGGTCATATGCGGGAAAAGATTGAAGTGCTGGAAGACCATCCCGGTTTCACGCCGCAGCCGCTGAAGGTCACCCTTGTAATGGCGTTCTTTCGAACGTGTACCGTGATAGGCGCGGGCGTCCCATTCCACCGATCCGACCCGCAAGCGCCCCTCATCAGGAATGGTAAGCAGGTTAAGGCATCTCAAGAGTGTGCTCTTGCCCGAGCCGCTGGGACCGAGCAATACAACGACGTCACCCTCCAGAACGTCTAGCGAAACGGAGTTCAGTCCCCTGACATGGGGGAGGTCAGGACTGGGAAACCATTTGCTAGCATTGTGCAGTGAGATGACAGTTTTTCTATTCTCGGTGATTTCCACTTTTTCGCTCCTTGTAGAAGCGGGGCGGCATGATTTGGCCGCCCCACAAGAGTATTAGGCTTCCACGCGAAGCGGGCTACCACCCGGACCGACTGCAAGGTATGGCAGGCCTGCAGCAATCGCATCCTTGCCGACATACTCACGGAACACGGAGTTGAGGATGCCGCCTGCGGCATTGAACAGCAGCCAGTTAGTCACGAACATGTACATCTTCGTATCCCCCGTCGGCATGAAGAAGGTGTTGTGATCGACGTAAGCAGGCCCCTTGCCGATAATTGTCAGGTCGACGCCCTGCTTCTTGGTGTTCACGATGGTAAACAGCGATTGCAAGGTCGCGTTCGCACGGCCCGACATAACCTCGCCGATCGCGCCGGTCTGGTCCGGGAAAACTGACACGGTTGCCTTCGGGTAAAGTGAACGGATCTTTGCTTCCTGAGAGCTTCCCTGAAGGGCTGCGAACTTGAAGTCAGGCGTGTTCATTTGGTCAAACGTCAGATCTGCCGCTTGCCGTCCGACGACGTAGACCGGTTGAAAGGTAACGGCACAACCTGCAAACCAGCCGCGCAGGGATCGAGACGGCAATATCGTTCCAGTCGTCATGATATCGGCTCGGCCTGACTCCACGGCTGCGAACATCTGTCCAAAATCCATGTCCGCGAATTCGATCTGGATATCGGGAGAGACATCCTTGATCATTTGACGAATGAGGGCGATCTCGTAGCCGTCCGGCTCACCCTTGTCATTGATGTAGAGGTTGGGCGGGTATTTCAGGCTCGCCGCAACCACAATTTTCTTGGTGCGGATCGCTTTGTCGAGAACCGATTCGTTGTTGGCATCCTGCGCGCTGACCGGTGTTGTCGTACCAAGAGCAACAGCCGCTGCGCCGCCGGCAAACAGACCGGCAGTTAGGAGCGAACGACGGTTTGCCTGCATTCCACTATCTTGTTTCGTATCCATGATCATTCCCCTTGTTGTTTCCACAATGAAATTTCCGGCCTGCAACCCACTCCTGTGGGGTACAGTTCTTGCTAGGCGGTCAGCCCGCCGTCGACTGTCAGCTGCGCACCATTCACGTAGCTGGCCTCCTCACTCGCCAAAAAGAGCGTGGCTTTGGCAATTTCCTCGTAGGTTCCGAGACGACCGAGAGGCACCGTCGGCGCGAAACGTTGGTCACGAGCGGCGATCTGGTCAGCTGACATTCGGGTTAAGCGATCGGCCATGACACTTTCGAGGACACCGGGGCAGATCGCATTCGCGCGTATCCCTTTTGGTCCATAATCACGGGCAATCGTACGTGTCAGCATGATCAAGCCGGCCTTAGAAACCCCATAGACGGACTCAGCGGTCGATGCGCGCTGGCCTGCGATCGAGGCGGTGTTAACGATCACCCCCCTCCCCGCCTTCACCATATGCGGGATCGCTTCTCGACAAAAAAGGTAAGCCGACTTGAGATTGATATCCAAAGCCTGCTGCCACGTTGTGGGGTCTGTTTGCGAGATCGTCCCGGTGGGATTGATGCCGGCATTGTTAATCAAAATGTCGAGCGTTCCGAATCGAGACAGTGCCAGCGCAACTGCCTGCTTGGAGGTTTTTTCCTGGGAGACATCGCCAACAACCTCAACAGCCTCTGCCTCCCCACTGCTCAATGCGAGGACGAAGTCTTCAAGCTGATGTTTTGCGCGGTCAACTAGAACAAGCTTTGCGCCCTCTTTCGCCAATGACTGCGCAACGGCGCGTCCAAGGCCGCTCGCGACTCCTGTAACGATGACCGTTTTTCCTGAAAACCGCATTTCGATCCGTCCGTTCCGCCTTGTTCATCGACCTTTTGCGATCGCCTGGGCGACATTTATGACCTAAACCTATCTGTCGTGCAATATGAAATCATATATGATGTTGACGAGGCTGTCGGGCGGGCGTATCGATTAGGCACTCCGCAGAAGAAACAGAGCAATGAGAATGGAAACTTCATGAACCTGGGTTTCTCGATTATCCTGGCGCAATGGCCGCGCTTCCTTTGGGGATTGGGTTACGACCTCTATTTCGCTTTGGCCGGCTTTGCGATCGGCTGCGTCATCGGGTTCATCTCCTACCTGGGTTCGGCCTCCCGGTTGAAACTTGCCCGAGCAGTGTCATACATTTACGTGCAAATCGTTCGCGGCTTGCCGATGTATCTTCTGCTTTTGTGGGTCTACTTCGGGCTCGCAACAAAATTCGGTTTGGCTTTGACCGGATCACAATCGATTATCATTGCCATCGCTATTATGAGCTCGGCATTTGCCTCCGAGATCTTCAGGACCGGTTACAATTCGATCGATATCGGGCAGAGCGAAGCTGGCAAGGCTCTTGGTCTTTCCGACTACCGGATTAATCGTTCTATCCTGTTTCCACAGGTCATCCGCGTCGTGATTCCGCCCCTGTTGAATGTCTTCGTTATCTGCTTCAAAGCATCGACGTACGCGGCGGTGGTCGCTGTCCCGGAGCTTATCTTCGCGGCCCAGGACATCAGTCTCAATCAATACAGGCCATTCGAAGCCTATATCTCGGTCGCGGTTCTACTGATCGCAACGATGCTGGTTTTGTCTCTTCTGGTGAAAGTCGTCGAAAACCGTCTCAATGAAAGTAGAGGGGCTTGAGATCATGAATAGCTGGTACGCGGTTCTCAACCACCTGCCCTCCATGCTTTACGGGCTTCGGTTCACTTTCTTGATTGCAATCGCTTCGCTCACGCTTTCGATCGTCTTCGGCGGGCTGATTGTATCGCTTCTCAGGAGCAAATCCGCGGCCATCCGAGTGACTGGATTTCTCTACATCCAGATCTTCCGCTCGCTGTCGCCGTATGTTTACGTTCTACTCGTTTATTTTGCGCTGGCCGGCGCAACCGGCTGGAAAATGGACCCGGTTACAGCGGCCGTCATCTCCTTGACGCTATTGAACACCGCTTATGTCGCCGAAATCTATCGGTCCGTATTGCTCACCATTGACCGCGGCCAATGGGAAGCGGCTGCCGCCATGGGTCTGTCGCACTGGAAAACCAATTCGATCGTCATCTGGCCGCAGGCGCTACGTACGGCAATTCCGCTCCTTCTGAACCAGTTCGTCGTGATTTTGAAGGATTCCGCGATCGTCGGCGTCATTGGCGTCAAAGATATTCTCTACGTCGCCAACGCTCAGGCATCCATCACCTACAAGCAGTTCGAGTATCTGACTGTCGCCGGGTTAATCTTTATCCTGATCGTCTTTGCCCTATCGCGGTTGAGCTTGAGCCTTGAGCGGCGGCTGGCCTGGAAGCACTAGGTCTTGCCTAAGCCCTCTGAAGTCTTTACGCCGACTGAAATCAAATCTGATTTTCAATTTGATCATCGTTGGAGAGTGACGCATGGCCAAGGTGGTGGCACCCGCCGCAGAAGCGAAAAGCAAACAGCAACTCGCCTACGATTATATCAAGGCGGGGATCGATCGCGGCCTCTATGCACCCAAACAACGGCTTGTGATCGACACACTTGCAAAGGAGCTATCGATTAGTCCCGTGCCGGTGCGCGAGGCAATCCGCCGGTTAGAAGCAGAGAGTCTGGTCATCTTCAGTAAAAACTCCGGCGCGATCGTGGCCGGGGCTGATCCGGATCTCTGGGCCGAACAGATGGAGTTGCTGGCAGTGCTGGAGGGTTATGTGACCGGCGCCGCCGCGCCAAGAATTACGGCCGGCGATATCAAGGAGCTTCAAAAGATCAACGAACGCATGGCAGAGGCCCTTGCTTCTTTCGACCTGTCGGGCTGGACCCAGGGAAACCTGGATTTCCATTCCGTGATCAACAGGCGGTGCCCGAACGAAACAATCGTCGAGCAGATCGCGCAACTGCGATCGCGAATTGCAATGATAAATCGCTTCATCCAACCGAGGACGGAAGCCACAATCCTGCATACGCTTGGAAAGGATAGCGGCAAGTCAACCCTTCACGGGCATGAGTGGATCATTGCGGCCTATATCGCCAAAAAGGCGCCTGTAGAAATCGAAGCGCATGTCCGCACCAATATCATTTCACTCACAGCCGAAACGCACCGTAATCTGATCGACAATCATGATCGACGAGTGAGCCGATCGCAGGGATGAAAAGTATGCCAACTGGGGAATACGATGTCGTCGTTCTGGGAAGCGGTGGCGCTGGATTGATGACTGCGCTCGCTGCGGCCTCAAGGGGTCTTTCGGTGGGTGTCTTCGAAAAAACATCGCTGATCGGAGGAACCACAGCGATCTCGGGCGGCGGAATATGGATTCCAAATAACCATGTGATGCACGCGTCAGGTTTCGAGGACCAGGAAACAGACGGAGAGATTTATCTTGCTCGGCTGACTCTCGGGGAAACCGACCCCAATCTGCTGCGCGATTTTTTGAAAGCAGGTCCTGAAATGCTGCGCTTCCTGGAGCGGCAATCAGACCTGCGCTTTTTCAGCGTCGATCGTCCCGACTACCATCCCGGGTGGCCGGGCGCACGCGCGGGGCGTTCCGTCGAACCTTTACCTTTCGAGCCGGAGATGGAGAGAACGCTGTTTCAGAAGCTGCGATATTCGCACTTGCGTCAGCCGGTTACGTCGACCGAGGGGCGAGAGGGACTGGCGCCAGAAATCATTGCGGAGCGTCGGCAACGCAACGTCCGCACGCAAGGTGCCGGATTGGCGGCCGGGCTGGTGCAGGCTTGCGCCAGGCTTGGCGTGCAGTTTCACGTCGATGCCGCCGCGACAGCCCTGTCCTTCGAAGGTGGCTGTTGTATCGGCGTGGAAACCATTGCGGGCTCGGCGTCGGCCAGAGCGGGCGTGGTCCTCTCTACCGGCGGCTTCGAATGGAATTCCGCACTTGTCTCTGCCTATCTATCAGGATTTTCAAGCGCGCCGACCACGCCGCCGGGCAATGAAGGAGACGGCCTGCGCTTTGCCCTCGAGGCCGGCGCAGCAGCCGCAAACATGACGGAAGCTTGGTGGACCGCCGCCTATCGTATTCCAGAAGACGTCCTTGATGGCAAGCCGCTGACGCGCAACATGGTCCGAGAATTGGCCTTACCTGGCTCGATCATGGTCAACCGGAAGGGCGAACGCTTCGTCAACGAGGCGAGCTCGTATAATGATCTTGGCATGGCCTTCAACGCGTTCGATCCGGGTTCGTTTTCCTATCCGAACCGACCCGCATGGCTCATTTTCGATAACGCCTTCAAGACCCGTTATGCGGTTGCGTCTATCTCCCCGGAAGAGCCGGCCCCAGATTGGATGGTCACTGCCGGATCCATCGCAGAATTGGCCCACAAGCTATGCATTTCGGCCGAAGGGCTGAGTGCAACGGTCGGCCGATTTAATGCTTACGCTCTTGAGGGACATGATCTCGATTTTCGCCGCGGTGACGACGCGCACGGACTGTATTACGGGGATTCCCGACATCTCCCGAATGCGTGCTTGGCCGCGATCGGCGTCGGACCATTTTACGCCGTGGAGATCTTACCCGGAAACAACGGAACAAAAGGCGGATTGAAGACGACTTCACTCGGCGAAGTCGTCCGCCACGATGGATCTCTAATCGGCGGGCTCTTTGCCTGCGGCAATGTTGCCGCAAGCATCTTCGGAAAAGGTTATCCGGGTCATGGTGGATCTCTCGGGCCGATCCTGACGGCCGCTTACAAGGTGGGAACGGAAATCGGCGCTAATCGGCTTCGATAGTTGGCGCTCTCCCAGCGTTTATTCTTCCAGCCCAGGAGTCGGCCTAAAGGCGTATCGAAAAGCGCCTCCTATCGCGGACCGGTTCAGACAAGAAGATTGTCCTGAGCGAGGATGGATCGATTGCAGCAAAATTGTCGCGCTGACGTGAGTCATCATTGGGCGCGGGATTCACGGACGCCGACGTTGATGCGCGGACCATTGATCGCCTTGGAAGCTCTGCCACTGGGGAACATGTATTCCAGCGAAGAACTCAGCAGCTTGCTTTCGTCCCGGGCGGACCACGCATTCGGCGTGCTTCCGCCATCCTTTTGCTGGTGGGGTCCGGTTGGGCAAAGCTGGTCACCGGTACGATACATCGGCTTTGGACACCGAACCATTTGTTCCAATGCGGAAGATTTAGATTTCGAATGTTTGCGACGCCTGTTTCTCTGGAAATAGCCGACACCGTCAGCCCCTGCCGATGCATATCCAGGATTATGATTGTCTCCCTCAGCTTGATCACCAACATTTCCTTCCGACCAGCGGAAGGAGTATCGGTGATGACGCGCCGCCGGTCTTCCGGGGCGCGCCCCGGAAGACCGGCGGACGCAGCACCTGGGGAAGATTCAAACGGCATTAATGAGGAGTATTGCTCCGGTACTGACAGGAGCTACTGAAGCGGGGTCCAAATTCAAGGCCTCCTTCGACAAACCGAAGGCAGACCCTCCCGCACCGTCATCGCTAGCCCAGCCTAACTGAAAACCATCGACATAAGCCGCCGGTTCGATAACGGCGCCTATTTCTTTTTGGAAGTTAACTTGGCCCTCGCGTATGACCCGCGCAGTGACTCCCGCACGGCTGATATGGGCTTTCTGCCCGCTGTCGGACTTTTCAATCAGGACGGCGTCAAACATCTGAGGCTCCCATTCCTGGATTTCCTTTTTTGCCTACGCAACTTTCTTGGCGTCGGATGTTGAGCTGGCGACTTGCGCATTGACCATGGCATGAACCGCCTGGGGAAGCGTCAGCATACCTATGGCCTGACCGTCGGCATCAACGACGGCGATCTCGCTTGTCCCGGCCAGCGTCATCGCTCTTGCCGCTTCCTCAAGCGTCGCGCTGGCCGGCACCGAAATCGTCAGCTCACGGGACGAGCCGTTCGGCGCGGTGGCAACAGTCTCGACTTTGATGACCCGCGCGCGGTTCACTTCCCGGACGAAGCTGGCGATGTAATCGTCGGCCGGCTTCATCACGATGTCCTGCCCGGTGCCCTGCTGCACGACTTCCCCATCCCGCAATATCGCGATGCGGTCCCCCAGCCTCAGCGCCTCGTCCAGATCATGCGTGATAAACACGATCGTCTTCTTGATCTCCTTCTGCAGGTCGAGAAGCACGGTCTGCATATCGACACGAATGAGCGGATCCAGCGCGGAGAATGCCTCGTCCATCAACAGGATCGGCGCATCGTTCGCCAGCGCACGGGCAAGACCGACGCGCTGTTGCATACCGCCAGACAACTGATTGGGATATTTGCTCTCAAAACCCTTTAGCCCGACCCGCTCGATCCACCGCATGGCGCAGTCGACCTGCCGGTTCCGTGGCGCCCCTTGTATCTCCAGGCCATAGAGGACGTTTTCGAGAACGGTGCGGTGCGGAAGGAGTGCAAACTTCTGGAACACGATTGCCGTCTGATGCCGGCGGAACTCGCGCAACTGCACGGCATCCATCTTGACCACATCCTCGTCACCGATGACGACTTCACCTGACGTCGGATCGATAAGGCGATTGATGTGGCGAATGAGCGTGGACTTTCCAGATCCCGAAAGTCCCATGATCACCTGAATGCCACCGGCAGGCATGGAGATGTTGATGTCTTTCAGACCAAGGACATGGCCATGTTTTGCGTTCAGTTCCGTCTTCGTAATACCCTGCTCAATGAGCTTTACGCAATCCGCACCATTTGGACCGAAGATTTTGTAGAGTTTTTTGATTTCGATGCCGAAGCCGCCAATTTTCTTGTTACCCATGGACCACCTCCCGGTGCTTTTGAAGGCGTGCGCCGAAGGCCTGGCTGACGCGGTCGAAGATAATCGCGATGCCGACGATGGCGAGGCCGTTGAAGATGCCGAGCGTGAAATACTGGTTGGAGATCGCCTTCAGAACCGGCTGGCCGAGTCCCTGAACACCGATCATCGAGGCGATGACCACCATGGCGAGCGCCATCATGATCGTCTGGTTGATACCAGCCATGATGGTCGGCAGCGCCAGCGGCATCTGCACGTTCTTCAGCTTCTGCCAACTCGAAGAGCCGAAGGCGTCGGCCGCCTCCAACACGTCCTTGTCGACGAGACGGATGCCGAGATTGGTGAGACGGATCATCGGCGGGATGGCGTAGATGACCACGGCGATGAGGCCCGGCACCTTGCCGATACCGAGCAGCATGACGACGGGGATGAGGTAGACAAAGCTCGGCATGGTCTGCATGACGTCGAGGATCGGGTTGATGGCATTGTGCACGCGGTCCGACCGGGACATGGCAATGCCGATGGGAATACCGACGACGATCGACAGTACGGTGCAGACGAAGATCATCGAGACCGTCTTCATCGTGTCGTCCCACATTTCGAAATAGCCGATGAGCAGGAGCGTCACGACCGTGCCGGCGACGATCTTCCAGTTGCGGCTGGCGAACCACGCGACGGCTGCGATCAAAAGCAGGATGATCGGCCAGGGCGTCTTCGTCATGAAGCGTTCCGACCAGATCAAAAAGTGCTGTAGCGGCTCGAACATTGCTTCAAGTCCGTCGCCATAGGCCCGCGTGAACCCCCGGAACCCTTCGTCGATTGCCTTCTTGAGATCGCGCAGAGACGCGTCATCCATGTGCGGAAAGCTGAACAGCCAATCCAAAATCTATCCTCCTCGATAACAGCTAGCGCATTCTGGACGCGCTGTTCGTTGCCGGCGCGATAGGGGCCAGCAACGTCTTGAATGAGATCAAAGCGCCGCCTTGATCTTCTCGGCTGCCTCAGGCGAGACCCATTCCTTCCACATGGCCTCGTTTTCTTCGAGGAAGTGCTTTGCGCCGTCGTCGCCGCTTGCCTGGTTGTCGGTCATCCAGGCCATCAGCTTGTTGACCGTGTCGTTCGACCAGGCGCGCTTGTTGAGGTAGCCCATGACGTCTGCGCCGGCACGCTCGGAGAACGCTTTGGTCACGAGCGTCTGGACCGTATCCTTCGGCCATTCATTCTTTTTCGGGTCGGGGCAATCCGCGACGGTGTTGCAGCGCTTCCACTCGGCTGCGTCGTGCGGCACGCCATAGTCGAGCTTGACCATGTCGTACTTGCCGAGAAGCGCCGTCGGAGCCCAGTAATAGCCGACCCAGCCTTCCTTGCGCTCATAAGCCTTGGCGATCGAGCCGTCGAGGCCGGCGGCCGAACCCGTATCGACGAGCGTGAAGTTTGCCGCTTCGCCGCCATAGGCCTTGTAGAACTGCGCGGTCACGACCGTACCACCCCAGCCCTGCGGGCCGTTGTGAATGGCCCCCTTCGATTTGTCTTCGGGGTCCGGGAACAGCTCCGGATGCTTGAGGACATCATCGATCGTCTTGATGTCCGGATGAGCGTCAGCAAGGTATTTCGGCATCCACCAGCCCTGCACCGCACCGTCGGTGAGGACGGTCGATGCAACGACGAGCTTTCCGTTTGCAACGCCGGCGTTCACGACATCGGGAAGAAGATCGACCCATCCTTCGGGTGCGATGTCGGGCTGCCCCTTCTCGGTCATCGACGTGATCGTGGGGACCGTATCGCCCTGTATGATTTCTGCGTTACAGCCGTAACCTTCATTCAAAATGAACCTGTCCAGACTGGCGAGCACTTCCGCGCTCTGCCAATTCATGCTGGCGATGGTGACGTCGCCGCAATCCGCAGCCTGCGCCGGATTGCCAAAGGTCAGCATCGCTGCTGCAAGGCATGTCGAGGCGAAAAGTTCTTTCATGGCACTTCCTCCCTATGCGCGATGTTGAAATTCCAAGCCCGTCGACGCCATCGCATGTCCCGGCGGGCCGCGAGCGGCTTCGGTATCCTCCTCAGAACCCGAAGCCGCTATTTCCTGCTAGCTCGGCAGATACTCCTCGCTCCAGGTTTCGCTGATTGCACCGGAGGCAATCAGCCGATCGATCTCGGCTTCGGTGTAGTTCAGGGTCCGCAGCACGGTGCGTGTGGACGCTCCGTACTTCTCGGCCGGCGCGACAGCAGTGACCTTGCCGACAGCCGGACGGATGGCGAAGGGATCGAGCTGCGTGACCGAGTGCCCGCTCGGATGATCCGGGAAGATCGAGAAGGAATAGCTGCCCCGGTCGGTGCCCGGCGTGCCGTCGGCAATGCGGGCACTGCGGCTGCGGATCGTTTCGATGTTCTCGCAGAGCGATACGCCGATATCGGCTTCCCGCAGGCGCTGCTGCCAGGTTTCCGCCGGCGCGGTCAGGAAAGCCCCTGCGAGATAGGCCTCGCGATCGGACGCGGCCATCTCAACAATCCCCCTCAGACCTTCAACCTTGTCAAAGCGCGGAAGATCGGCTTCCGAGGCGCACAAAAGAAGGTGATCGCCGCCTGCCGTTTCGTAGAGCCGCGACAGGGCATGATAACCCTTGGTGTCGCGACCGGACGGCTCGTCGAAGGGGCCGCGCCCGGCATAGTCGTAGCAGAACGGTATCTGCGCGAGGCCGGTCAGTGCCGACAGCGAGGTGCGTGGGCGACCGATGACCCCGTTTCTGGATTTTTGGTAGAGAGCGGCGGCAATGCCGAGCGCCGCGCCAAAGCCGCACATGACGTCGATGGTGCCGACATGGGCATGTTCCTCCGGCGTATCCATCGAGCCGCCGAAGCGCAGCATGATGCCGGTTGCCGATTGCACGAGGTCGTCATAGCCGAGATAGTCGGTGCGCGGGCCGGTGCGCACGCCGCCAAAGCAATCGAGCTGGCAGAAGATCGCCTTCGGATTGAGCGCCTTCAGGCTTTCGGCATCGAGCCCCATCGCCTTGACCTGGCGATCGGTCGCGTTCCAGACCACGACATCGACGGAGCGCACCAGTTCCTCGAAGACGACACGGCCATCGGGCGAACCGATGTTCAGCAGCACGGACTGTTTGCCCCGCATGTGTGACATGCCGAATATCACGGTATTCCAGCAGTCATAGAGCGGCTTGGCCGGATCAATCTTGATCACCTCCGCACCGAAGCGGGCGAGATAGGCGACCGAGTGCGGACCGGCGATCACATTGCACAGATCGAGAACTTTGACACCGTCCAGCCACCCTCCGGGCGCGTCCTTTGCGGGAACCGGCAAAGAAGGACGCGCCATGCCGCCGAGCACTACAAGCGCCTCCTTGGCGGTCCCCCAGCGCCGAGGCCGTGGCGAAAGCATGGCTTCGGCGCTCTCTTGCAGCCAGGCCATCGGCCCCGGCTGGGTCATGCGGCCCAGGATCGGATCCTCTACCTCGATCATGAGACCAGCAGCCCTGGCATGATCGTCGGCGATCCATTCCTCTAGCCAGCGCTGCGGGGCGCCCGGAAACAGCCCTTCCCCGAAGACATGTTCCCATTTGGCCGCCGTCTTGGTCAGGAAGACTTCCTTCATGCGAGCCGCAATCTTGTCAGCCCAGAATTTCGGGAGCGGATAGACGCCCAGCGAAACGTCCGATGACCATTGCGAGACCGGCAGATAGGTGTCTTCCTCCTCGCGCAGCCCCTCGGCCACCAGCTCATCGTAGATGCCCAGAGCTTGCAGGCAGCGCTTCGCATGGTTCTTGTGGCTGGGGCAGACGACGTAGAACATCCGCCCGTCGGCACACATATAGCTGCGATAGAAGGGATCGAGGAACTCCTGGAGGTCGCCATAGGACATGTCCATCGGCAGGCCTTCATTGCGCCGGCGTTCGATCTCCCGCTCGCGTTGGGTCTGGTAGCGCGGCGGATAATCGTCGATTAGGATGGAATTGTAGGAGAGGCCCTCCATGACGGCGCTTGCCAGCGGCACTTCGATATGATCGCCGTGCCCGGTGCGCTCGCGCGCCTGAAGCGCCAGCACTGTCGCGGACGCAGCAAGCATCGTGCCGTAGGCGGACGAGAGCGGCAGCGGCGAGAAAGACGGGTTGATGCCCATCAGGACGCGATTGAGACCCATATCCGTGAAGACACCGGAGGAGGCCGCGATTACCGTCTCAAAGGCCCGCCAGTCCCGGCGAAGCTCGTCGTCGGAGGCGAAGCCGGGGATCGACAGGGTGACCAGCTCCGGCCGTGCCTTGCGGAGCGCCGCAAAATCGATCCCGAGCCGGGCAAGCACGCCAGGGCGGAAATTCTCAACAACAATGTCGGCCTCGGCCACCAGCGTTTTTGCCTCACCCAACCCCTGCTCCGTTTTGAGATCGAGGGTGACGATCAGCTTGTTGCGGTTGAGGATGGCGTTGGCGGGGTTGTCCCAGAGAGGACCGCCGGGCGGATCGACATGCACGACGGTCGCGCCGAGATCGCCTAGGATCATGGCGACGGCCGGGCCAGCAATATATTGCCCGAAATCAACCACCCGAACGCCGGAAAGCGGAAGCGCGGAACGTGCGATCGATGTCATTGCTCTTATCTCCCCAAGAATTTTCTATGTGCGCGCATCAGCGACGATCCAGCCGGTCGCCTTTTCGGCGATCATCAGCGTCGGCGCATTGGTGTTGCCGCTGGTGATCTTCGGCATGATGCCCGCATCGACGACACGCAGTCCATCGATGCCGCGCACCCGGAGACGGCTGTCCACCACTGCCATCGGATCATCGTCGCGGCCCATCTTCGTCGTCCCGACCGGATGAAAAATGGTGTTGGCGATATCGCCCGCCAGCCGCGCCAGTTCGTCGTCGCTCTGGAACTGCAAGCCCGGCTTCCATTCCTCCGGCTGGTATTTGGCCAATGCCGGCTGCGATACGATCCTGCGCACTTGCCGCAGGCTCTCGGCAGCAATTTTGCGATCTTCTTCCGTACTGAGATAGTTCGGCGCAATCGCCGGGGCGTCCGACGCCCTATTCGAGCGAATGCGCACGCTTCCGACGCTGGTCGGGTTGAGATTGCAGACGCTCGCGGTGAAGGCGGGAATGTTATGCAACGGTTCGCCGAAGGCGTCGAGGCTGAGTGGTTGGACGTGATATTCCAGGTTGGCATAGGCCTGGCCATCGTCCGAACGGGTGAAAGCGCCGAGCTGCGAGGGCGACATGCTCATGGGGCCGCTGCGTTTCAGAACATATTCCAGCCCGATCATCGCCTTGCCGAATAGGCTGTTGGCGAGCGTGTTCAGCGTCTTCGCATTGCCGACCTTGAAAACCGCGCGGATCTGCAAATGGTCTTGAAGATTTTCCCCGACGCCCGGCAAGTCATGCACAACCTCGATGCCATGACGCTTTAGCAATCCGGCGGGGCCGATACCTGACAGTTGTAGGATTTGCGGCGAACCGACTGCGCCTGCGGACAGGATGACCTCCCTGCGGGCACGGACCTCTGCGCTCTGCCCCTGCCGCTGGAGCACGACTCCGGCGCAACGCTTACGGCCGGAACTGTCGGTTTCAACGATCAGCCGTTCGACATGGGTCTGCGTCCAGATTGTTAGATTCGAACGGTTCTTCGCGGGACGCAAAAAAGCCTTCGACGTGTTCCAGCGCCAGCCGGACCGCTGGTTGACCTCGAAGTAGCCGACGCCCTCGTTGTCGCCGCTGTTGAAATCGTCGGAGCGCGGGATACCGGCCTCGACGGCAGCCTCGGCGAAGGATTCCAGGATATCCCATTTGAGCCGCTGCTTCTCAATCCGCCATTCGCCGCCGTGGCCGTGCATGTCGGAGAATCGGCTATTGCCGCCAGTCTTCGGGTCCGCGCCATTGTCCATCCGGTAATGATCCTCATGCGCCTTGAAATCAGGCAGGCAATTCTGCCAGGACCAAGCGTCATCGCCGGTCTCCGCCGCCCAGCCATCGAAGTCGCGCGCCTGGCCGCGCATATAGATCATGCCGTTGATCGACGAGCAGCCACCGAGAGTCTTGCCGCGCGGATAGCGCAGCGACCGACCGTTCAGCCCGGCATCCGGCTCGGTCTTGAATAGCCAATCGGTGCGGGGATTACCGATGCAATAGAGATAGCCGACGGGGATATGGATCCAGGGATAGTCGTCCTTGCGACCGGCTTCCAGCAACAGGACACGCATCGTTGGATCGCGGCTGAGGCGATTGGCTAGCAGGCAGCCCGCGGAGCCTCCGCCGATGATGATATAGTCAAAAATGTCGTTGGCGAGATGCGATGCACGGCGGGTCATGGGCTCGCCCGCCTGCTGCGATGAAGCACCGCACAATCATAAGATTCGACGATTTGCCGTGGCACTTTAGCCTCCTCCTCACCTCTATTTTCAGGAATAGCGGAGGAGCGGCGCGGAAATCCAATGACAAATAGCACAACGCATTATAAATAGAATTAATATGATTCAGTCGATTGACCTCAGAACCTTGAAGGCATTCGCCACAGTCGCGCGCGAGGGCAACGTCACGCGCGCCGCGGAGCGATTGCACATCACCCAGCCTGCCGTTACCCTGCAATTGAAGCGCCTTGCCGCCGATACCGGGCTCACCTTGTTCCGACGGACCTCCACTGGTCTGGAGCTGACGCAGGAGGGGGCTCTCCTTGCTGCCAAGGCCGAGCAGGTCTTGGCAGCACTCACGGATTTTGGGCAGACGGCCGGGCATTTGGCAACACGCGTGCGGGGGAAACTCCGGATCGGCACCATCATCGACCCGGAGTTCACACGCTTGGGTGCGTTTCTGAAGGCGTTGATCGAAAGTGGGCCAGGCATCGAGACGACGCTGCGTCATGGCATGAGCGGCGATGTGCCCGAAGGGCTTCGGCGAAATGAACTCGATGCCGGATTCTTCCTAGGAGACCCAAGGGACTACGATCCTGCAGCCGAGCTTTCTGACGAAAGTGCCACCAAACTGTTTTATGGCAGCGAACTGGCACAACTGACCTATCGCGTCGTTGCCCCGCCGTCACTTGCAAGCTTCGTCCGTGGTGCGGATTGGGTACAGTTGGCATCACTGCCATGGATCGGCACACCGCCCGCCTCGGTGCACAACCGGCTGCTGGCGCGCCTGTTCACCGATCTTGGCCTGCGCCAGAACATCGTCTCCCAGGTTGATCAGGAAGCGTCGATGGTCGCCATGGTCCGCACGGGCGTTGGCTTGAGCCTCTGCCGCGAGTCGATCGCTCTCCACGAACAACAGGCCCACGGGCTCTTCATCGCCGATGCGGTGAAAATTTCGACGACATTGAGCTTCATAT
Source organism: Rhizobium binae (assembly GCF_017357225.1). Taxonomy (NCBI): domain Bacteria; kingdom Pseudomonadati; phylum Pseudomonadota; class Alphaproteobacteria; order Hyphomicrobiales; family Rhizobiaceae; genus Rhizobium; species Rhizobium binae. The sequence continues at coordinate 82,952 of NZ_CP071605.1, forward strand.
GCATGGAAGCTCGTAGGGGTGATCCCACCGTTGTGGCCGCATTTGATGCAATCAGACGTGTTTGGGGTTGAGCAGATCAAATTCGCTGAGCATTCTCGCACACGGGCTTGGAGTGAACCCATCGGACCACGGGACACGGAAAAACTGATACGCTCTGTGGGCATCATTGGGAGAAGGCTCATAAAGTCCCGAGGAGCATATCGACGGCACCTCGACACCGTTCAAGCCGCAGCAGGAGCCCTCGCCGGCCACCATCCTGCTCGATCTCGTAGACGCCAAGCACCGGTGTTTCGGTGAAGCAGGCGCCCTTACGGCTGGCCCCCGTCAGCCGCGCCGTAGACTTGTCCCGTGGCGTAGCTCGCCTGCGGGTCTGGGAGCTGTACGCAGATGATGCGAGTTCCGCGGGCTGACGGGACGACCCATCGGGGTCTCTTCGCCGTACTTCCCCAGCTTCTCCATCGTCGCTCCGCCGCTGACTTGGCGCGTCGTCGAGATCGGACCAGGCGCGGCGCCGTTAACGCGAACATCCTTCGGACCAAGCTGCCTTGCCATCAATTTGGTGAAGTTCATCATTGCCGCCTTGGTCATCGCGTAGTCGACGAGGTATTTCGACGGGTCGAAGGCGCGCGCGATGCGGTAAAGAAGGAGGCCTGCGAGAGCCGGAAGCGGCTGCCACGAGATCGTGGCTAGCCATACCACCCATCGGAACTCGAAAAGCTACCTCGAGAGAGGAGCCGACGGAACCATCATAGGTGACCAATTTCGACCCATATCCAGCCTCTCAACCTCGCTGTCAGGCTTCCTGTGGATGGGGTTGCGAAGGACGCAGCCGATCGATCTCGACTTCGACCACGTCTCCCGGCTTCATCCAAAGTGGCGGATTGCGCTTAGTGCCGACGCCACCCGGTGTACCACTGACAATGACGTCGCCGGCATCGAGGCGCGTAAAGGCTGAGCAATATTCGATCTGGCGGGCGATATCGGAGATCATTCCCAAGGAGTCGCCTTAGCCACGCGCTTGATCGCGGCAGACGATCGACGTGCCGGCCGGCTCGTCGAACTGCTTGAAACCGATGTCCGCCTCAGCGGTCATTGTTTTGTCGGGGCGCGCGAGCGTTGGAACGAGGTGACACAGGCTCGTTTCAGAACGTGGATACAGCAGGCGATAACCGCAACGACGGGAGGTCATTCGCCTGGTGGAGGCGCCGTGGATTAAAGCACGTCGGCCCCTGTTCAGCCGTTAAAAAACGCGGAATGCGCACGTAGAGGAGCGGTGGCCACTTGCGATGAAATCCTTGCAGTTGAGAGCGGAGTAGAAACCAAGATCCAGCAAAAGTAGTGCCTATGGCGACTGCCCTCTCACTCGCGACGCCTTTCGAATCCTGGCACCCTGGAGGTGGTCGGTAGCGACGCTACCGACCAATCTTCAATACAGCAGCATCGGCAGCCAGAGTGCAATCTGCGGAAAGGCGAACAGCAGCAGGATTAGCGCGAAGGGCGCCAGCAGGAAGGGCAGGATCGCCACGTAAAGCTGCTTGATCTTGATGTCGGGCGCTTGCGCCTGAATGATGAAGAGGTTCATGCCGACCGGCGGATGGATGAGGCCCAGTTCCACCACAATGACGACGATGATCGCAAACCAGATCGGGTCATAGCCGAAGCTCATGACAACCGGCAGGAAGACGGGCACCGTGATCAGCACCATGCCGATGCCTTCGAGGAAGCATCCCATCAGGATGTACATAACGATGATCAGGGCCATGACGGCCCACGGCGCCAGATGCAGCGCCTGGGCGCCGGCGAGGAGCAGATCGGGCAGCTTCGTCTGGACGATGAAGTTTGCGAAGATCGTGGCGCCGATGATGATCGTGAACAGCACGCAACTGGTGATCACAGTCACTTTCAGCGCATGCGCCAGTCCCTGCAGGGTCAGCCGCCGGCCGAGGAAGCCGAGCAGGATCGCGCCGAAGGCGCCGACCGCTGCGGCCTCGTTCGGAGAGAAGACACCGGCATAAATGCCGCCAATCGTCGCGATGAAAAGCACAAGGAACTGCCACGGGTCCTTCAGCGCCAGCAACCGGTCCTTGAGAGTTGCCGGCGGGTCGACCGGCACATTGTCCTTCTGGCGCCGGGCAACGATGAGGGCGACGAGAACATAGAGCAACATCAACAGAATGCCCGGCAGCAGCGCGGCGGCAAAGAGTTGCGGCAAGGGCTGTTCGGAGATCGCCGCATAGATCACCAGAATGATCGAAGGCGGGATCAGGATGCCGAGGCTGCCGCCGGCGGCGACCGATGCGGTGGCAAGACCGTCATCGTAACCGGCTTCGCGCATTTCCGGCAGGGATATCCGCGTCATGGTCGCCGCCGTCGCGACCGACGATCCGCACACGGCGCCGAACGCGCCCGATGCCCCGATCGTCGCCACAGCCAGGCCGCCCGGAATGCCGGACAGGATGACGCGCGCCGCCTTGAACAGTTCGGCCGACAGGCGGCTGTTCGTCGCCACCTCGCCCATCAGGATGAACAGGGGAATGACCGACAGGCCGTAGTTGGAAGCCGTATCGAAGGCATTGGTTCCGGTGACGGCGGCCGCCACCGGCAGGCGCGACAGCAAGGTGTTGCCGGCGATGCCACAGATGAGAAGAGCGATCCACACCGGCATTCTGAGAAACAGGATGCCGAACATGAAGAGAACGACGAACAGGCCGATCAGCGAGGCACTCATAGCGCACCCTCGCTGTCCAGCGATCCGCCGTCTGCGGACCCCGTCCCGAAAAGAACCGCGATTGCGGCAATGATGCTGTTGAACAGGCCAAACAGGGCGAACGTCCAGATGATCCAGACGGGGAAATTCAGCTCCAGCTTTATATCGCCGAAGTCATAGGCGTTACGGGCCGGCTTCAGCATCGACCAGAACATGAAGCAGAGCACCACGACGGCGGCGATGGCCGCGACGGACTTCATGACCCGGACCAGCCGTTCGGGCACGATGCCGTCGATCAGGTCTATGACGATCTGGTGACCCTCCAGAATGACGGCGGGCAGCGCGAAATAGATGCTGATCAGCAGGCTGATCTCGATGGTGTCGTAGACACCGCGGATCGGCGCGTTGAAGACATAGCGCATGAAGACATCGGCAACGGTGATGAGCATCATCGCCACGAGCGCAAGAATGGGTATGACGAGGAGCAGGCGAAAGTACCGCTCCAGGAGCCGCGAAAATCCGGCTGACGACACTGACATTAGCTGGCCTCCTCAAGCAGCGTGGAGCCGCGCCACCCGATGAGGCGGCGCGGCTATCGATCCTACTTCGTGTAGGCGGCGATGAAGGCGCCGCCGGGCTTTCCGGCCGCATCCACGGCATCAACGGCCTTTTTCACGATCGGCTCGACGGCCTGCTTGAAGGGCGCGATCTGCTCGTCCGACAGGGTTTCGATCTTGACGTTGTTGTCGACCATGTACTGCCGTCCGTCCGCCTCGCTCGCATCCCAGCGGCGGCCGAAAGCCTCGGCGCGCGCGGGACCTGTCGTCTCCTCGATGATCTTCTGGTCGTCCGGGCTCAGACCGTCGAAGACCGATTGGTTCATGACGAGCGCGAAGGTGGCGGACGCCAGACCTGGTTCCAGCGAATATTTCACTACGGAGCCGAGATTGAAGGATTTCGTCGCCTCATAGGGGAACATCGCGCCGTCGGCCACGCCCTTGGACAGCGCGTCGACCGTTTCACCCGGCGGGATCGGCAAAGGCGCGGCGCCGAAGGCTTCCAGTATTTCCTGGAACACCTTGCCGGCATAGCGCACGCGCAGGCCGTTGACGTCGCCGACCGTCGTGACGTCCGTCTTGGTGGTGTGCAGTTTCAGCGGAGGGGTAACGGCCATCCACAGGATCTTCGTATCGGGATGCTCGGCAGCCAGATATTTCGGCGCCAGTTCCGTCAGGCGACGGGACATAATCTCGCTTGTCTTGCCAGTCGAAGGGAAGGTCAGCGGCTGGCCGGCCAGTTCGGTCATCGGGAAACGGCCCGGAGTCGCGCTATGAAGGATGACTGCGATATCAGCAACGCCATTGGTGACGAGCTGATATTGGCGGTTCGGCGGGCCGAGCTGAGCGGCTGGAAAGATCTCAAGCGTGAGTTCGCCCTTGGACTTCTCCTTGAGCTTCTCTCCCCATGCTTCAAGCTCCTTCTGCCAGGCGTTGTTCGGCGGCAGGAAGCTCGAAACCTTGAGCGTGGTCTGGGCCGAAGCCGGCGCCGTGCCGGCGAGTAGAAGCGTGACCGCGGCAATGCCGCCTGCGAGATATCTATTCATTTCATCCTCCCGATTGTCATGAACGGCCGCCGATCGACGGCCAGGGTTACACTCAGTCGCTTGAAGTTCTCTTCCGCCTTCGCGGGCCGGCCGCCTTGAGGCCGGCTGCATCTGCCGCTCAGGCCTCCTGGCCGATCGGATTCGTCAGGATGCCGAGCTTGTCGATTTCGACCTCCACGATATCGCCGGGCTTCATCCACAGCGGCGGATTGCGCTTGGCGCCGACTCCGCCCGGGGTGCCCGTTGCGATCACGTCACCGGCTTCCAGCCGGGTAAAGCTCGAGCAGTATTCGATGATGCGAGCGACATCGAAGATCATCATGCCGAAGGTCGCGTCCTGCACAATCTCACCGTTGAGGCGGGTCTGGATGCGCAGGGGGTCGAGATCGCCGAGCTCGTCCGGCGTCATCATCCACGGACCGAAGGCGCCGGTGTCGGGGAAATTCTTGCCCGGCGTGAACTGATGCGTGTGCCGCTGGAAATCCCTCACACTGCCATCATTGTAGATCGAATAGCCGGCCACGTGTTCCAGGGCGTTCTCGCGGCTGATATAGCGGCCGGGCTTGGAAATGATGACCGCCAGTTCGCCCTCGTAGTCGAGATCACTCGACACCTTCGGCCGGATGATCGGCGTCAGATGGCCGGTTTGGCTGTTGGCATAGCGGGCGAAGATCGTCGGATTTTCAACGACGCTGCGGCCCGTCTCCTGCCGGTGCATCTCATAATTCAGGCCAACGCAGAGGATCTTGTCCGGATTCGGAATGACGGCCAGCCACTCGACCTCGGACGTCAGATGGGTCGCCGCGCCAGCTTTCGCCTCGGCAACGCCCGCAAAGCCCGCGGCAACTGCCTGCTTGAGGTCGGGATAGGTTGCCTTCATCGCCGCGCCGACGTCGTGGAAGGTCTCGCCTTCGACGATGCCCCAAGTCACGCGTCCCGCGATCTTGACGGTGGAAAGTTTCATGTCTCTGTCTCTCCTTGCATGCGGGGCGTCTTCCAGCCCTCGGTCTCACTCATGTCGCGAAGCCACGCGTCGTGTCTCCGACGCCGATTTTTCTTCAGCCGAGCTTGCGCTTGAGCTCGCCAATCTCGGCCACCAGCTCCGCCTGCGTGCGGGCGGTGGCGAAGACGTAATGGTCCGGTCGCACCAGTGCGGCGCGCGTCTCATGGCGATCGAACCATCCGGAAAGCACGTCGTCCTTCTCTGTCAGTGCGTCGGGCGAAGTGCCGCCGGAGCCGGGTGGAACGATCGTCGCGACGCTGAGACCGATTTCGTTCGCCAGTGGCGCGACATCGCGCACCTCGATGTCGCCCCTGCCGTCGACGATCAGCCGCCAGCCGGCGCCGGTCAGCTTATCCAGGAGCCGGTTTCCGTTCGTCCGTCGAATTTCGGGCTGGGGAAACAACGTTCCCCGCGCCGGGCAGGCCGCGCCGGCAAGCAGCCCCTCCTGCAGCGGCGGGACAATTTCCTGACGGGTGATCGTCCGCGGGCTTCCGCCCCCTTCGGCAAGAATCCGCGCATCGCGCGCGTCCGCCTGGGCGGGATCGCGGATGCAGATCATCTCGCCGATCGCCTTGATCTTGCCGGTGAGTTCGATCACGTGGCGCTTGCGCTCGACGCCGTAGGTCTCAAGCAAACCGTCCGACGACATGCCCTTGATCACCCGGTCGAGCTTCCAGACAAGGTTGGTGACGTCCCGCAGGCCCTGGCACATGCCCTGACCGATGAAGGGCGGCTGCTGGTGCGCGGCATCGCCGGCAATGAAGACTCGCCCGTCGCGCCACTTTTCGGCGACCAGCGCATGGAACCGGTAGGCAGCCGCGCGCCAGAGCGTGCCGTCCTCCGGCGTCAGCCACGGAGACAGAAGCGTCCAGACGTTTTCCGGCTTTGCCATCTCGCTCGGATTTTCGCCAGGCAACAGCATGATTTCCCAGCGGCGGTGGTTCTTCGGCCCCATCACGAAACTCGTCGGCCGCGACGGATCGCAGAACTGCGCTGAGGTTTGCGGCAGTTTGGCAAGAGCGGCGTCGTTCACCTGAATGTCGATCACCAGCCAAGGCTCGTCGAAGATCAGATCCTCAAGACGAATATCGGCGATCTGCCGAACCGTGCTGGAGGCCCCGTCGCAGCCGATGAGATAATCCGTGGTCACCGATCTCACTCGGCCGTCGGCGGACTTGAGCTCTGCCGAAACGCTGTCCGCATTCTGCGCCAGGCCGATAAGCTCCACACCGAGATCGACGTCGACGCAATCGAAGCCTTCGGCATGTCGCCGCATCACGGCCTCGACCGGCGGTTGCGTGAACACCATGCTCGGCGTATAACCGAGCGGAAAGGGCTCGGGCACCATGTCGATGCGCCGGATCAGCTGGCCCTTCGCCCCGAAGTGCTGCGATGCCGTGAATGGTGCGATATAGGGCATCACCTCGTCGGCGATCCCCATATTGTCCAGGTGACGCAGGATTTCATGATCGACTGCGATCGCACGCGGCTTGTCGTAGATGTCGGTCAGCCGGTCGATGACCAGCGTGCGGTGGCCGAGCTTGCCCAGAAGGCCTGCGGCGATGGCCCCGGCGGGGCCGAAGCCCACAACCAGGACTGTGTAATGATCGCTTTTTTCTTTGTCGTTCGTCACGGAAAACTGCCTGCTCAAAACGGTCGTGGTGATTGGTTCATGGACCCGCAAAAGTCACGGACAGCTGCGCCTTCTTGCACGCGTCGCTCTTTTGCGGCGCGATGCCCCAGTGATCGGTGCGCCCGGGCGGCCAAACCCATTCGGACGGCCCGCGGAAGCGGTAATTTTCGTCGACCTGCAGAACCTCGGCGGTGTATTCAATGACGACGCCGGTCGGATCGACGAAATAGGCGAAAACATTGTCGCCCGGACCATGCCGGCCGACGCCCCAGCCGATCGGATAACCGGCATCCTTTACCCGGCCCGAGCCGCGCATGACGGATTCGAGGTCCGGCATCTGGAAGGCGATATGGTTGAGGCCGTTGACGTCGGCATCGGCAAGCACGACCGAATGATGGTCGCTGTTGCAGCACAGGAAGGCCATCATCTTCGACCGGTCGGTGAGGCGGAAGCCGAGAGCGGAGCGGTAGAACGCGGTCAGCGCTTCGATGTCGCTAGAATTGATGTTCACATGCGCCAGCCGCAGCGGGACGTTGGGCACGACCCGCTCCGGCTTTGTCTTGTCGCCGAAGACAAATTCAAGCGTCGATCCCTGCGGCTCGCGCACCACGAAACGCTCGCCGCCAGCCGGGGAATCGGCGGCGCCGAACGGACGCAGGAGCGCGCAACCGGCAGCGACCAGGGTCCTTTCCAGCGCGGCGAGCGCTTCTCGCGATCGGGCACGGAAGGTGATCTTGCGCAGGAGGGGTGCATCGCCCGGCTTCAGCTCGAGCACGTGGTGATCGCTGCCGGTGGCCGCCAGGAAGACCTTGCCCGGCTCCCGGGCAACCTCTTTGAGCCCCCAGACGCGGGTGTAGAATTCGATGGATGCATCCAGATCGGGCGTGGACAGTTCCACGCTTCTCAGTCCGGCGAGCGGAAAGTCGGACATCAGGCAGCCTCCGGCAAATTCAGAAATGTGGCGGCGTTGGCGAATGCCAGCCGCTCGCGCAGGGCCGCATCCTCGAATGCGGCCTCGATCCGGCCGAGCGGCGCGCGCTCATGGAAATTGAAGGGGTAGTCCGTACCGATCAGGATACGGTCATCGCCGAAGACCGTCAGCAGATGGCGCAGGGTCGGCTCATCATAGACCAGTGAATCGACATAGAAGCACCTGGCCTGATCATAGGGATCCGCCTGCAGCGCATCCGCCAGAGCCGGGAATATCTTCCAGCCCTCCCGCAGACGCGGCAGAAGGCTCGCCAGCGTTCCGCCGCCATGGCTGAAAGCAATGCGCAGCTTCGGCAGTTTCAACAGGAGGTTGGAAGTGATGCAGGACGCCGCCGCAAGTCCGATATCCGTCGGATAGGCAAGCACCTGTTGCAGTGGTCCGGGGCCGACGAGGCGATCTATGCCGGCCGGCCGAACCGCGTGGACGAAAACAGCCGCACCGAGCCTTTCGGCCTCCTCGAAGAAGGGCAGGAAACGCGGATCGCCAATCGGCACGCCGTTGACATTGCTGCCGATCTCGACGCCGGCGAACCCGAGTGTTTCCACGGCGCGCCGCAGTTCGGCGATGGCAAGATCGAGCGACTGGAGGGGAACTGCGGCCAGACCCGAAAAGCGGCCCCTGCCCTCGTTCGCCATGCCGGCGATCACGTCATTGACATAGCGCAGCAGATCGTCAGCCGGCTGGGGATCCATCCAGTAACTGAACAGTTCCGGCATCGGCGAAAGCGCCTCCAGGCCGATACCCGCCGCATCCATGTCGGCGATCCGGCGCTCGACCGACCAGCAGGCGTCGCTGACGGTCCGGTAGTTCTTTCCGTCAACGACCATGGTGCGATGACAGCCGTCGGCCGGCTGCATGGAGGGCCATGACTTCGGGACGGCTTCGGCGGCGAAGCGGGGAAAATCGTAAGGAACGACATGCGCGTGCACATCGATGCCGCCACATGCGCAACTGCGACCGAAGGCGAATTTCCCGATTTCACGCGCATTGCCTTCCAACGCCCTTCCTCCCTTTCTATCTCTTGAATAAAATACAAAATAAGCTATGTAAATATGAAATTTATAAATTTCGTGGTTCTAGCGATTCATGTATATGAAATTGGGATCAATCGCACGAGAGGGACATGCGCCAGGACACGATCGAGAAAACCGCGGAAGCTCCGGCAACCCGCGCAACAGGCGTCTATGAACGCCTGAAGGCTGACATTCTGTCTGCCGAGCTCGAGCCCGGCCGCAAGCTGCAGCTGCGCTTCCTGACGGAACATTACGAATCCGGTCAGACGCCGATCCGCGAGGCTTTGAACCGCCTGGCGAGCGAGGAACTGGTAATCGGCAAGGAACAGCGCGGCTTCTTCGTCAAGCCGATCAGCCTGGACGAACTGCAGGAGTTGACGAAGACGCGCTGCTGGGTCGAGGGGATCGCGCTCGGCGAATCCATCCAGCGGGCAGACGCGGACTGGGAAGAGGCGCTGCTGATCGCCCATCATCGCCTCGATCGGACGCCACGGTCACTGGATCCCGAAACCTTCAGGGACAATCCCGAATGGGAGCGGCATCACCGCCGCTTCCACGCGCTGCTCATCGGCAATTGCGGCTCAAAGCCGCTGATCGGATTTTGCGAACAGCTGGCGGACCGTCTCTACCGCTACCGGGCCCTGTCGATCCGCAAGGCGTTTCGGGTCCGCAAGGTCAGCGACGAACATGCCCAGATCTTCAAGGCCGCCATTGAGAGGCGGACGGAAGACGCTATCGCGCTCCTGCAGAACCACTACCGCCGCACGGCCGACATCATCCGCGCCGACCTGGGCGAATAAGCCGGCGGCCAGAACCGCCGGCCCTGTCGATCAGAACGGGTATTGCTGCTGCTAATCCTCGATCGTCACCCAACCCAAATTCCTGGTCGTGAAGGGTACAAACCTTTGACCTCTCCATCAAACAATCGTGCAGTCGAAGGGAATTGAACCGGAGATCCCTCGCCGGAAATAGCAATATGTTTGGCAATCGGTGATTTCTCCGTTCGTCGGCACACAGCCACTTCCAGTCGATACGTTATGCGACCTTCTTCGCTCAGAGCGTGAGCTCTCGCCGTGCCAGAACCGTTGACCCCGCTATTTCAGTGTTAGTGGTGTAAATGATATTTATGGAACCTCAACTGTTTCGGTTGATGCCGATGGCTAGGATCACTGCGAGAGACAGGCATCTTTGCGAGCGAGCTGCCGTACTCCGACTACTCGGTCTCCGACCGTAGATGACGACGACGCCAGGCGGCAGGCGCTTCGCCGGTACGTTTGCGGAAGAAACGGGAGAAATAAGCAGGGTCCTCGAACCCGACCTCGCGGCCGATATCCTCAACCGGTCGGATTGTAAACTTCAACAACCGCTTGGCTTCAAGCAGCCTTCGGTCAAGCAGCGTTTCCTTGATGGTACGTCCGAAGACTTCGCGCGCTGCCTTGTCGAGCAAATGTGGCGTCGTCGCCAGCAAATCGACGTAACGTCCCACCGGCCAGTCCTTTTTGTAGTGCTGGTCAATAGCGCGGCGTAGTGCCAGTCCCAATGCCACGGTAGGTGATGCCATGTCGAGGCCGGCCGCTCCGCCGAGCCGCGCCATCAGCGACAGCACGACGGAAACCAAACTAACTAACGCCTTCTCGCTGGCACTTGCACCGGCGCGGTATTCATCGGCAATCATTGTGAGCAGCGGATCCATCCTTGACCATGTGGGATCGGCGCGTTCTCCCGTGCGCAGCATGGGTACGTCGAGGCTGAGATCGACCTGGGGAGCCATAGCCCGCAGAAGATCGTCGGACACCGAGACGACGATAGCATCCGACTGTTCGCCAACATCGAAACCATGCACCACACAGCTCGGCACAAAACTGACGGCAGGAGCCGAAAAATTCCAAGTCTCGTCCTCGATCCGGTAGGTGCCTCCGCCTTCGGTCCAATAGGTTATTTGCCCCATCAGCGGGTGCTGGTGTGGAGCAACATGGCCGAAATGCTCACTTTTTCGCTCCATGACCGTCTCGACGTGGAGGAAGCCGACGTCAAGTTCACGGCTCGGCTCACCATAGACGAAGAAGGATGGAATATCATTTTTTGCAATCATGCCGGAAAAAGTACAATCGATTTGCCCTCTTTGTCCATAGCCCCGCTGGCTATTCCGATCTAGCTTCTCTCGACATTTCAAGGGAGGAACGCAATATGCGAGCTGAAGACCACCGCGGAGACAGCACCCGTCCATTTACCGGCGCCGAATATCTCGCCAGCCTGCGAGACGGGCGTGAGGTCTATATCAACGGCGAGCGAATTGCCGACGTCACCACTCATCCGTCGATGCGCAATTCCGCTCGCTCCATCGCTCGGATGTACGATGCTCTGCATGATGAAAAGACGAAGGACCGTCTGACATCGCCGACCGATACCGGCTCGGGCGGATATACCCACAAATATTTCCGGGTGGCGAAGTCCTCCGCCGACCTCGTCGCCCAGCAGGGCGCCATCGCGGACTGGGCGCGCATGTCCTACGGCTGGATGGGCCGCACCGCCGACTACAAGGCGGCGCTGATGAACACGCTCGGCGCCAATGCCGACTGGTACGGCCCGTTCAAGGACAATGCGCTTTCTTGGCACAAGCGCGCGCAGGAATCCGTGCTGTTCATGAACCACGCGATCGTCAACCCGCCGATCGACCGCCACAAGCCGGCCGACGCCGTCAAGGATGTCTTCGTTCACATCACCAAAGAAACCGATGCCGGCATCTACGTATCAGGCGCCAAGGTGGTCGCCACCTCGTCGGCGCTGACCCACTATAATTTCCTCGCCCAGAGCTCGGCGACGGTGACGGAGGATCCCTCGCTGTCGGTCATGTTCATCGTGCCGATGAACGCGCCAGGGATCAAGATGTTCTGCCGCGTCTCCTACGAGCAGACCTCCAACACCGTCGGCCACCCGTTTGATTATCCGCTATCGTCGCGCTTCGACGAGAACGACGCGATCCTGGTGCTCGACAATGTGTTCGTGCCCTGGGAGGATGTGCTGGTACTGCGCGACGCCGCCAAGATCCTCTCGTTCCATCCGGCCTCCGGTTTCATGCACGGCTATTGCTTCCAGGGCTGTACGCGCTTTGCCGTAAAGCTCGATTTCCTCGCTGGGCTGCTGACCAAGGCGTTGCGCGCGACCGGAGGAGACGCCTTCCGCGGCAATCAGGCGGCACTCGGCGAAGTCATTGCGCTGCGCCATATGTTCTGGTCCTTCTCCAATGCCATGGCCTATAATCCGCAGCCCTGGGCAAACGGCGCCGTGCTACCGAACATGGAAGCCGCTCTTTCCTACCGCACCTTCATGTCGGAAGCCTATCCCCGCGTCATCGAGACCGTGCGCAAGGTCGTCGCCTCGGGGCTGATCTATCTTCCTTCCTCGGCGAAGGATTTCGGCAATCCCGAGATCGATCGCTATCTCGCACAATATGTGCGCGGCTCAAACGATATGGGCCATATCGAGCGCATCAAGATCATGAAGCTGCTTTGGGATGCGACCGGCACCGAATTCGGCGGCCGCCATGCGCTCTACGAACTTAATTATGCCGGCGCGCCCGAGGAAGTCCGGTTGCAGGTGCTGAAGGGTGCGGAGCGCGGCGGGCGCCTGAAGGAGATGGAAGCGCTCGTCGATCGCTGCATGAGCGACTATGACGAAAACGGCTGGACCGGCGACACTTGGCTGGCGCCGCTCGATGAGGCATCCGCCATCCGCAACGCGGCCGAGTGAGGGCGTGACCATGGAGGAGCAAGTCTCGAAAACCGAGTTCCGCAATGCGATGGCAAGGGTCTGCGCCCCCGTCAACGTCATCACCACCAACGGACCCGCCGGGCGCGGCGGGTTCACCGCCACCGCGATGTGCAGCGTCACCGACGAACCCCCGACGCTGCTCGTCTGCATGAACAGCCGCTCGGCCCAGACGGACCTGTTCTTCGAAAACCGCCGCTTCTGCGTCAACGTGCTGACGCAGGAACACAAGGATCTCGCCGGCTATTTCGCCGGCCAGCGGGCCGACATGAACGAGCGCTACGCGGCGGCCGATTGGATCACGTTCCGCTCGGGCAGCCAGGCGCTCAGCGACGCCATCGTCTCCTTCGATTGCCGCCTGACGGAAGTCCGCCTCGTCGGCACGCACAATATCTTCATCGGAGAAGTCATCGATATAAGAAGCCGCGTCGATGGCCACGCGCTGCTATACTTCGACCGGAATTATGTGCACGTGCCGACACAGGCCGGCAGCTTCGGAGGATAGGCACCGGCCTCTCTTCGATGCGGTTCAAATACAAAAGGATGCGGTCTTCGGACCGCATCCTTTATTGTGTCGCCACCAATGCAGATCTTCCCGTCGGTCCCGCGAATATTCCCTCAGAGCTGAATCCACGCCGTTTTCAGATCGACATATTTATCGAGGGCATGCAGGGATTTGTCGTGGCCGTTGCCCGACTGCTTGACGCCGCCGAGCGGCACGCTGTTGTCGGCGCCACCATAGGTGTTGACGTGCACGACGCCGGCGCGGATACCACGCACCATCCGGTGAGCGCGCGACAGGTTCGCTGTCCAGACGGCGGAGGCGAGGCCATATTCCGTGGCGTTGGCGATTTGCAGGGCGTGCGCCTCCGTCTCGAAGGGAATGATCGACAGGATCGGTCCGAAGACCTCTTCGCGGGCGAGCGTCATGGACGGTGACACGTCGAAGACGGCCGGGCGCATGTAATAGCCGCCCGTCTCTTCCAGAATGCGCGCGCCGCCGGTGCGCAATTGAGCACCTTCCGACAAGGCCTGGGCGACGTGTCCGAGGTCCTTCTGCAACTGGATCTCGCTTGAAACCGCGCCGGCCTCGGTCGAAAGCTGCAAGGGGTCCCCGACCTTCATGGCCGCGGCAATGCCGGCGACCTTTTCCGAAAAAGCCTGGTGGATCGGTTTTTCGACCAGCAGGCGGGAGCCTGCGACGCAGACCTGGCCGGAATTGCGGAAGATGCCGTAGGCGGAGACCTTGGCGGCCTGATCGAGATCCGGCGCATCGGCAAAGACGATGTTCGGCGATTTGCCGCCGAGTTCCAGATAGACGCGTTTCAGGTTGGAACGCGCCGAATATTCGAGCAGCCGGCGGCCGACCGGGCCGGAACCGGTAAAGGCGAGCACATCGATATCCATGTGCAGTCCGAGTGCCTCGCCGCTGACGGCGCCGCGCCCGGTGACGACGTTGAGCACGCCATCCGGCAATCCCGCCTCGGCGCAAAGTTCGGCAAGCCGCAGCAGCGTAAGCGACGCGCCCTCGGCCGGTTTCAGCACCACGGAATTGCCGGCCGCGAGCGCGGGCGCGATTTTCCAGGCGCCGATCATCATCGGGAAATTCCACGGCACGATGGCGGCGACGACGCCCACCGGTTCGCGGTGGACAAGGCCGAGAATGTTGTCGGCGGTCGCTGCAATCTCGCCATAAACCTTGTCGATCGCCTCGGCATAGTAGCGGAAGGTGCCGGCAGCGCTGCCCGGCTCGGCCTTCAGCGCCATGGAGATTTCCGTGCCGTTGTCGCGCACGCCGAGCACGGCGAGTTCGAGCGCGTTCTTCTCGATCAGTTCGGCGATCTTCAGCATCACCTTCTTGCGCTCGGCGGGCGCTGCCCGCGACCAGCTGCCCTTTTCGAAGGCGCGCCGCGCCGCCTTGACCGCCTGGTCGACATCTTCGGCGCCGGCGTCTGCGATCGTCGTCAGCCTCACGCCGTCGATCGGCGAGATGACATCCATCGTGGCGCCGTTTGCGGCCGGGCGCCAGGCGCCGTCGATGAAAAGCGATTGTAAGGAAACGGGCAATGTCCGCAACCGATCGATCTTGTCCTGCATATCATGCCCTCATAGAAAAAGGGTGGCGGATAGCTCCGCCACCGTTGATGGGATGCCTCAGGCTTCCTGGCCGGCGCCGAGTCGGGCAAAACCGATGGCATCCGCCGATTTCAGCCGCGCCGCCGCCAGCAGCCCGATAATTCCGGCGATCAGCACGAGACCTGGCAGGAGCACGGCGAGCACGCCGTTGGCGCCGGCGATCGCGCCGAAATTCGCCGAGATATAATAGACCAATGCCAGCAGGATCAGTCCTGTCACGACGGGCAAGATCTTGACGGCCAGGACATTGTGTTCGAGCCCAGGATTGCGGCTGAAGAACACAACGATCGCGAAGGCCGTGAAGGCCATCAGCAGGATGATAGCGAGCGTCGCGACATTGGTCAGCCACGAAAACAGCGCCAGAACAGGATCCTGGCCGGTCAGCGCAAAGAGCGCCACGACGAGAATCGCAATGACGGTCTGGATGATCGAGCCGACATGCGGGCTCTGGAAAACCGGATGGGTGACGCCGACGGACTTCGGCAGCAGGCCCTCGCGGCCGGCGACATACATGTAGCGTGCAACGCCGTTGTGGAAGGCAAGGACGCCGGCAAACAGGCTGGTGATGAAGAGGACGCTCATCACCACGGTGATCCAGTGGCCGACATAACGCTCGGCGAGGCCGAATAGGAAGGTCGTGGGATCGGCGAGGCCCTGAAGCTCGGGCACCAACTTGTCGACGCCGGCGCCGTTCACCATCAGCCAGGAGGTCAGCATGTAGAAGAGGCCGATGATCAGCACGGAGATATAGGTGGCGCGGGGCACGGTCTTCTGCGGTTCGCGCGCTTCCTCGCTGTAGATGGTCGTTGCCTCGAAGCCGATGAAGGCGGCAAAGCAGAACAGCAGGCCGATGGCCGGCGTACCGCTCCAGAAGGCGGCGAGCGTGAACGGCGCGGCGGAGAGGCCGGCATCGCCGCCCTTGACGAAGATCGCGGCGTCGATGACGAGGACGACGAGATATTCGAGGATGACGAGCACCGTCAGCACCTTGGCCGAGAGATCGACCCGGCGGTAGCCGAAAACGGCGACGAAGGCGATGCCGATATAGCTCCAGACCCACCAGGGAAGGTCGAGGCCGATCTGCTCGGCGAAAAAACCTCTGGTCGCCGCGCCGAAGAGGCCGAGAACCCCGATCTGCATGGCATTATAGGCGAGGATCGCGATCAGCGCGGCCGCCCCGCCCATGAGGCCGCCGAGCCCCTGCGCGGTATAGGCATAGAAGGCGCCGGCATTGCGGATATGACGCGCCATGGCGACGTAGCCGACGGCAAACAGCAGCAGGATGCCGGTCACCAGCAGGAAGGTCAGCGGAATGCCCGGCCCGTTGCCGAGCATCATCGACAGCGGCACGCCGCCGGCGACCGCCGTCAGTGGTGCGGCGGCTGAAACCACCAGGAAGGTCACGGCGCCGACGCCGAGACTGTTCTTGCGCAGCTGGTTCTCAGCCGGGCCTTGCGAATTTTGCGTATTCATCTGTCTTCGTTCCCCTTGTGTCAGAGTATCCGATCATCGCTGCGATTGCGCGCAGGCGACCTCCACCAGAACCGGACTGACGAGCGGGGTTTTCGGCTTTTGTTGATTTTGCCGCCGTCAGCGCTTATGGTTCATTATTTGAACCTTAGCTTCAAATATAGACTTGCAAACAATCCCAGCCTCTGTCAAGTTATTTCGCATGTTAAGTATCTTGGGTCGCCGCTATCATGCGGCATCACAGGGTTTGCGGGCTGATCTGACGGATGGCGTAAAGCCGGATGCGACAGGCCGGGACATGAAGCCCACCCAAGAGGAAGAACGATGAGCACGATCGGAAAGGCGCTTTCATTGCTGGACACCCTGTCACGGCTGGACAAGGAAGTGGGTCTGACAGACATCGCCCGCCTGTGTTCGCTCGACAAGGCAACGGCACGGCGCTTCCTGGTGGAACTGGAAAAACACGGTTTCATCGAGCAGGACGCCGATAGCCGCCGCTACAGGATCGGATCGGCGCCGGTTCGGCTCGCCCGCATCCGCGAGGCGCGCTATCCCTTCTTGCGGGTTGCCGTGCCCTTCATAAAGACGCTCGCCGAATCCTCGGCGGAGACGGTGCATCTTTCCGAATTTTCCGGCGGCAAGCTGTCGACCATCCATGTGGAAGATCCGCCGCGCGCGCATCGCATCATCGTCGATGTCGGCAGCATCCTGCCCCTTCACGCCACTGCATCCGGCCTTGCCTTCCTCGCCTTCTGCCCGCCCAAGGAGATCGACGCAGCGCTTCAAAAGCCGCTCGAAAAATTCACCGATCATACGGTCGTCGATCCCGAAATGATCCGCGGTCTGCTCGGGGAGACGGCCGCACGCGGCTTTTCGATCTGCCATCAGGGCCTCGAAGCCGGCGTCATCAGCGTCGCTGCACCCGTGCGCGCGCCGGACGGGCGGCCGGTGGGCTGCGTGGCAATCGCAGCCCCGCTCTCGCGCACCACGAAGACGGCTATTCACGAATTCGGCTCCCAGGCGGCAGCGGCGGCCAACGACATTTCAGAAAAATACTACGGGTCGGAAAGGCTCATGGGAACCAGTCCAAACATCAGGAGGAGAGATTGATGAGCCCCGCGGCTGCCTTGCCAAGGATCCTCGTCGTCGGAACCGGTGACACCAAATGCGATGAACTGCAATTCATGGCGTCTGTCATCGCCGAGGCCGGCGGGGAGCCCGTCATGGTCGATGTCAGCATTCTCGGCGACCCGCCTTACGTTCCCGATTATTCCAAGCACGACATCGCCAAGGCCGCCGCCACCTCGATTGCGGCGATCGCCGAAAGCGGCGATGAAAACAGCGCCATGGCGGCGATGGCGAGCGGTGCGGCGGCGCTGACGCTGCGGCTCTACAGGGAGGGGCTCGTCGACGGCATCATCGTGCTCGGCGGCTCGATGGGCACGGATCTGGCCCTCGATGTCGCCGCTGTCCTGCCGCTCGGCGTGCCGAAATTCGTGGTCTCGACCATCGCCTATTCCCATCTGATCCCACCCGAGCGCATCGCGCCGGATCTGATGATGATCCTGTGGGCCGGCGGCCTCTACGGGCTCAACAGCATCTGCCGCTCGGTGCTGTCGCAGGCCTGCGGCGCCGTCGTCGGCGCGGCAAAGCACGGAACCAAACCGGATCGCACCCGCCCGCTGATCGGCATGACCTCGCTCGGCTCTTCCTGCCTGAAATATATGAAGCATCTGCGGCCCGAAATGGAAAAGCGCGGTTACGACCTCGCCGTCTTCCATGCCACCGGCATGGGCGGCCGCGCTTTCGAAGCCATCGCCGCTGAGGCCGGCTTTGCCGCCGTCTTCGATTTCTGCATCCAGGAGGTCAGCAATCACCATTACGGCACTGTGGTGACATCTGGGCCGGACAGGCTCGAAAATGCCGGCCGCGCCGGCATTCCGCAGATCGTTGCGCCCGGCGCCGTCGACATGGTCGATCTCCAGGCCTGGCAGACGCTGCCGGATATTTTCGCCGATCGCCCCTACCATGCCCATAACCGGCTGATCGGATCGGTGACGACCTCGCCGGACGGGCGTCGGGAAGTGGCACGGGTGATTGGCCGGAAACTGGCGGGGGCCGAGGCCAGGGTCGCCTTCCTGCTGCCGACCGAAGGGCTGCAGGAATGGGACAAGCCGGAGGAGCCGCTGCATGATCCGGAAGGCCTTGCCGCCTTCCTCGACGAGATGCGCCGCGTAATCCCGCCATCCGTCACGTTCCAGGAAGTCGAGGCGCATATCAATTCTTCATCCTTTTCGGCCGCAGCCCTTGCCGTTTTCGACAGCTGGGTGGCCGAGGGCATCATCCCGGAAGGACGGCCATGACAGGCGAACGCGCCCTCATTCTCGATTTCGGCGGCGTGGTCACCCGTACCCTGTTCGAGACGCATGGCATCACGGAGCGCACGCTCGGCCTTCCCCGGGGCTCGCTCACCTGGCTCGGTCCGTTCGACACCGCGACCGACCCGCTCTGGGTGAAAATGCAGAACCGCGAGATAACCGAACGCGATTATTGGCTGACGCGCGCCGGCGAAGTCGGACGCCTGGTTGGCGAGAACTGGGCCGACATGCAGACCTTCGTGCGTCGCGCCCGCGGCGCCGAGCCCGAACTGGTGCTGCGGCCGGAAGCCCGCGACGCCATCCTGAAGGCCAAGAAAGCGGGATTGAAGCTCGCCATCCTGTCGAACGAACTCGATCTCTTCTACGGCGTCGAGTTTCGCAAACGCTTCCCGCTGATCGACCTCTTCGACGTCATCGCCGACGCCACCTACACCAAGATCCTGAAGCCCGATCCGCGCGCCTACGAGCAGGTGCTGACCGAACTCGGCCTGCCGCGCGAAGCCTGCGTTTTCGTGGACGACCAGAAGAAGAACATCGAAGGCGCCGAAGCCGTCGGATTGCCGCATGTGCATTTCGACGTCACCCGCCCTGCCGAAAGCTATGCCCGCGCACTTGCCATGCTGGGCCTCTGAACCCGAGAGGAATTCCGATGCGTGAAACCAATTTCATAATCGAAAACAACGCCCGCCATCTGTGGCACCCGATGGCCCATCCGGCCGAAATGCAGGCCCAGCCGCCGCGCATCATCAATGCCGGCGAAGGCGTCGAGATCGTCGACATCCAGGGCAAGAAGGTGCTGGATGCCGTCGGTGGTCTCTGGAACGTCAATCTCGGCTATTCCTGCGAGCCGGTGAAAAAGGCGATCCGCGACCAGCTCGACGAGCTGCCCTATTATTCGACATTCCGCGGCACGACCAATTCTCCGCTGATCGAACTCTCCTACGAGCTTGCCGAGTGGTTCAGGCCGGACGGATTGAGCCGCTCCTTCTTCACCTCGGGCGGCTCGGATTCGGTCGAGACCTGCCTGCGCCTGGCGCGCCAGTACCACAAGATCAACGGGCAGCCGGAGCGCACCAAATTCGTCGCGTTGAAGAAGGGCTATCACGGCACGCATTTCGGCGGCGCATCCGTCAACGGCAACCAGAACTTCCGTCGCAACTACGAACCGCTGCTTCCGGGCGTCTTCCACCTGCCGGCGCCCTTTGCCTATCGCAACCCGTTCGACACCGACAACGGCGCGGAGATCGCCGCCGCGATCGGCCGGCTGTTCGAAGACGAGATCGCATTTCAAGGGGCGGACACCATTGCCGCCCTGATCGTCGAACCGGTGCTGGGGGCCGGCGGCGTCATCGTCCCGCATGAAACCTTCCTGCCGCTGATGCGCGAAATCTGCGACCGATACGGCATTCTGCTGATCGCCGACGAGGTCATCACCGCTTTCGGCCGCACCGGCGCCTGGACGGGATCGCGTCTCTGGGGCGTCAAGCCTGATCTGATGTCGACCGCCAAGGCAATCACCAACGGCTATTTCCCCTTCGGCGCCGTCATGATCTCGGACAAGGTGGCGGAGGTGTTCGAAGGCAGCAAGGGTGCATTCGGCAGCATCGGCCACGGCTACACCTATTCCGGCCATCCCGCTGGTGCGGCCGCCGCCCTTGCGACGCTCAAGGAAACGAAGCGGCTGAACGTCGCCGCCAATGCCGCCGTCCGCGGAGAAGAACTCATTGCCGGCCTCAGGGCGCTGCAGGGCAGGCATGAGTTGATCGGCGACGTGCGTGGCAAGGGCCTGATGTGCGCGCTCGAACTCGTCAGCGACCGCAAGAAGAAGACTGCGGCATCGAAGGATGTCCTGCAGAAGGTGCAGGACGCTGCCTATGACGCCGGCGTGCTGGTGCGCACCTCCGGCGCCAACGTCATCATGTCGCCGCCGCTGATCGTCACGGCGGGCGACGTCCAGACGATCCTGACGGCGCTCGACGCCGGCCTTGCAGCCGTGAGGAATTGATCATGTCCGACAATGCAGCTCTTATCGCCCGCCGCGAGCGGCTTCTCGGCAGCAACATGTCGCTCTTTTACGATGAGCCGGTGCATCTGGTGCGCGGCGAAGGCGTCTGGCTCTGGGATGCCGACGGCCGGCAATATCTCGATTGCTACAACAATGTGCCGCATGTCGGCCATTGCCATCCGCGCGTCGTCGAAGCCATCACCCGGCAGGCTTCGACGCTGAACACCCACACGCGTTATCTGCACGAAGGCATTCTCGACTATGTCGAACGCCTGACCGCGACCTTCGACAGGAGCCTCGACGCCGCGATCCTCACCTGTACCGGCAGCGAGGCGAACGATGTGGCGCTGCGGATGGCGCAGGCGGTGACCGGCAAGACCGGCGTCATCGCGACCAACCACACCTATCACGGCAATACGGCGGCGGTATCGCAGCTCTCGACCCGCATGCCGCCGGTCGGCGGCTTCGGTGGCCACGTCCGCCACGTGCCGGCGCCCGACAGCTATCGTCCGCTCGGCGGCGAAGGTGGAGACGCCTTTGCCACGGCCTTCGCGGCCGAGGTCGAGGCGGCGATCGCCTCGCTGCAGGAGAGCCCGCACGGTTTTTCGGCCATCATCATCGATCCATTCTTCGCCAATGAAGGCTTCCCGGATTTGCCGCCGGGCTTTCTCGACAAGACAGTCGCGGCCGTGCGCAAGGCCGGCGGCCTCGTGATCACCGACGAAGTGCAGCCCGGTTTCGGCCGCACCGGCTCTGATATGTGGGGCCACCAGCGCGCCGGCATCGTTCCTGATATCGTGACGCTCGGCAAGCCGATGGCAAACGGCCATCCGGTCGGCGGCGTCGTTGCCAATGCCGAGGTGCTGAACGCCTTCCGCAAGGCCTTCCGCTACTTCAACACCTTCGGCGGAAACCCCGTCTCCTGCGCGGCAGCGATGGCGGTCCTCGACGTGATCGAGGACGAGAAGCTGATCGAGAACGCGCGTAGTGTCGGCGAATACACCCGTGATGCCTTCAAGCGGCTTGCGCAGAAACATCCGATCATCGGCGACGTGCGCGGCAGCGGTCTCTTCATGGGCATGGAATTCGTGCTGGATCGGGCGACGAAGGAGCCGGCAACCGCTGAGGCAAGCCGGATCGTCAATGAAATGCGCGAGCGCGGCGTGCTGATGGGCAAGATCGGCATCCATCAATGCGCCACCAAAATTCGCCCGCCGATGCCCTTCTCGCGGGATAACGCCGATCTGATGTTGTCGGTCTTCGACGACGTGCTGTCGGGCCTGTGAGGCGAAATGGCCGACCAATTGCCGCAAACCATGCGGGATGCCCTGCAGAAACGCGCGCTGGAAGCGCTCGATCATTGGGCAGTCCTCTCAGATGAACCGATCTTGCTGAAATACCGGGAAAACGCGGTTTTCCGCATCACCCTCGCCGACGGGCAACCCGCCGCCCTGCGGCTGCACCGGCCGGGCTATCACGACGCAACGAGCCTGCAATCGGAACTTGCCTTCATGGCGGCACTGCGGCGCGGCGACCTCGACGTGCCGAGCCCCGTACCAACAGGCGACGGGCGCAACCTCGTCCGCCTGCCGGCAAACCGAAAGTTTCCCGAGCAGCATGCCGATGTCGTCAGCTGGATCGACGGCACGGCGCTCGGGCAGACCGGCACGCCGCTGTTGCAATCGGCGAAAACCCAGGCGGATATCTTCTTCCGCATCGGCCATGCGATGGCGACCATGCATGATCTTGCGGACGCCTGGGCTCCGCCGACAGGCTTCCGCCGCCCGGCCTGGGACGCCGACGGCCTGCTCGGAGAGAGCCCACTCTGGGGGCGTTTCTGGGATTGTCCGGGGCCTTCGCGCGACGAGGCCGCCGCACTCTCGACATTGCGCGACGACCTGCGCCGCCGCCTTGGCGAGGTGCAGCGAAACGGCATCAACTATGGCCTGATCCATGCCGATCTGGTGCGCGAGAACATCTACCTGACCGGAGATGAAAATCGCGTCGCTTTCATCGATTTCGACGATGCCGGATATGGCTTCCGTCTCTTTGACGTTGCCACGACCCTGCTCAAGAACCGCCAGGAGCCTGCCTATGCCGATATCGAAGGCGCCCTGATCGCGGGCTATCGCAGCCGGCGCGTGCTTTCCGATGCGGCACTGCAAAGCCTGCCGCTGTTCATGGTGCTGAGGAGCCTCACCTATATCGGCTGGCTTGCCGAGCGGCCTGAAATTCCGGGGGCGGCCGAACGCCTGTCTCGTTATGTCGCCGAAAGTCTGGAGCTTGCAAGAAAGCTCGATGCCGACGCTTGACATCGTCGGCAAATTCATTAACGTGTTAAGTAAATAGGGATCGGGGAGGATCGATGCCGCATCTCACCATCGAATATTCGGCCAATCTCGAAGGCCGCGCCGATATCGGCGAGCTCTGCCGGACGCTGCTGAAGACCGTGTTGGAGACGGGCCTTTTTGAGATCGGCGCGGTGCGCGTGCGCGCCCTTCGCGCCGACCATTATGCGATTGCCGATGAGCTCCCGGAAAACGGCTTTGTCGATCTGAACTTCCGCATCGGCAAGGGGCGCACGGCCGAGGAGAAAAAGCGCACGGGCGAAGCGATCTTTGCGGCGGCCATCGACGTTCTGGGTCCGCTGTTCGAGACGCCGCATTTCGCGCTGTCGCTGGAGATCCGCGAGATCGATGCGGAGCTGAGCTGGAAGAAGAACGCCATTCATCCGCGGCTGCGCGGCTAGTGACACCTCCCCCTGGCGGGATGACATAACATCAAAGGAATAGACGATGTCCAAACTGCAGGAAAACATCGCAAAGGCCGAAGGCTTTCTCGCCCGCTTGAAGGATGGCGGCGTACTCAATCGCATCAACGGCGAAGATGTGCGTGCCGATGATGGTTCCACCTTCGAGACTATTTCGCCCGTCGACCTGAAGCCGCTCGCAACCGTCGCCCGCGGCAGGGCCGTCGATATCGATCGCGCCGCCAAAGCCGCAAAAGCCGCCTTCGCCGATTGGGCCGCCATGCCGGGCGATGCGCGCAAGAAACTGCTGCATAAGATCGCCGACGCGATTGTCGCCCGTGCCGAGGAGATCGCCTTCGTCGAATGCATGGATACCGGCCAGGCGCTGAAATTCATGGCCAAGGCGGCGCTGCGCGGTGCGGAAAATTTCCGCTTCTTCGCCGACCGTGCGCCCGAGGCCCGTGACGGCAAGGCCCTGCGCGCCGATGGTCAGGTGAATCTGACGACGCGCGTGCCGATCGGCCCGGTCGGCATCATCACGCCGTGGAACACGCCCTTCATGCTGTCGACCTGGAAGATCGCGCCGGCCCTTGCCGCCGGCTGCACCATCGTCCATAAGCCGGCCGAGTTCTCGCCAATGACGGCCCGCCTGCTCGTTGAAATCGCCGAAGAGGCCGGCCTGCCCAGGGGCGTATGGAACCTCGTTAATGGCTTCGGCGAAGATGCCGGCAAGGCGCTGACCGAACATCCGATGATCAAGGCGATCGGCTTCGTCGGCGAGAGCCGCACCGGCTCAATGATCATGAAGCAGGGCGCCGACACGCTGAAGCGTGTGCATTTCGAGCTCGGCGGCAAGAACCCGGTCATCGTCTTCGCCGATGCCGATCTCGAACGCGCGGCGGACGCCGCCGTCTTCATGATTTATTCGCTGAACGGCGAGCGCTGCACCTCGTCCTCGCGGCTGCTGGTCGAAGATAGCGTCTATGACAGGTTCACCGCACTCGTCGCCGAAAAGGCGAGACGCATCAAGGTCGGTCATCCCCTCGATCCCGAAACGGTCATCGGCCCGCTCATCCATCCCGTGCACGAAAGGAAGGTGCTGGAATATATCGCGATCGGCCGCTCGGAGGGCGCGACGCTCGCTGCCGGCGGCGAGAAATTCGATGGTCCGGGCGGCGGCTGCTATGTCTCCCCCACTCTCTTTACCGGCGCCGACAACGGGATGCGCATCGCCCAGGAGGAAATCTTCGGGCCGGTACTGACAGCCATTCCCTTCAAGGACGAGGCCGAAGCGCTGGCGCTGGCCAATGACGTCCAGTACGGGCTGACCGGCTATCTCTGGACCTCGGATGTCACCCGCGCCTTCCGTTTCACCGACCATCTCGACGCCGGGATGATCTGGGTGAACTCGGAAAACGTCCGCCACCTGCCGACGCCTTTCGGCGGCGTCAAGAACTCAGGCATTGGCCGCGACGGCGGCGACTGGTCATTCGATTTCTACATGGAGACCAAGAACGTCGCCTTCGCCACCAGGCCGCACGCCATCCAGAAGCTCGGCGGCTGAGCCGCCCATGCAGATCTACGCATAAGAGGAGGAACCCATGCCCCTGCCGACACCCAATCTCTATCCGCCCTTCAACATCGTGCGTCTCAGCCATGTCGAACTCGGCGTCACCGATCTCGCCAAGTCCCGCGCCTTCTATGTCGATACGCTCGGCCTGCAGGTGACGGATGAGACCGCCGATACGATTTATCTGAGAGCGCTCGAAGAGCGTGGCCATCACTGCATCGTGCTGAAAAAATCCGGCAAGGCCGAAGCCCGCGATCTGGGCTTCAAGGTCTTCGGCGAGGAGGATCTCGACAAGGCCGCGCATTTCTTTGAGAGCAAGGAGCTGCCGGTCGAATGGGTCGAGCGGCCCTACCAGGCACGCACCTTCCGCACCCGCGATCCGCATGGCATTCCGATCGAATTCTATTCGAAGATGGACCGCCTGCCGCCAATCCACCAGAAATACGCGCTCTACAAGGGCGTCAAGCCGCTGCGCATCGACCACTTCAACTGCTTCTCGGCCAACGTCGACGAGAGCGTCGCCTTCTATAACGAGCTCGGCTTCCGCGTCACCGAATATACCGAGGATGCGGAAACCGGCCGCCTCTGGGCCGCCTGGACGCACCGCAAGGGCGGCGTGCACGACATTGCCTTCACCAACGGTCGCGGTCCGCGCCTGCACCACACCGCCTTCTGGGTGCCGACGCCGCTCAACATCATCGACCTGCTCGACCTGATGGCGACCACCGGCTGGGTCTCAAACATCGAGCGCGGCCCGGGTCGCCACGGCATCTCCAACGCCTTCTTCCTCTATATCCTTGATCCGGACGGCCACCGCATCGAAATCTACTGCTCGGACTACCAGACAGTCGATCCCGATCTCGAGCCGATCAAGTGGGATCTCAAGGATCCGCAGCGTCAGACTCTTTGGGGAGCTCCGGCTCCCAAATCCTGGTTCGAACATGGTAGCCTGTTTGCCGGTGCCGATGTGGTCGAGCCTGAGTTGAAGGCCCAGCCGATCATCGCGCCTTGAACGTTTACCCCGCGGGCGAGATCGCCCGCTTCTCAACGTTGGCGAGGATAGAGTCATGGAATTGAAGGACGCAACATTGTTCCGCCAGGCCGCATTGGTCGGCGGCGACTGGATCGAGGCCGGCGACAATGCGATCGCGGTGGACAATCCCGCGACCGGCGCGATCCTCGGCCGCGTTCCCAATCTGGGAGCAGCGGAGACGAAGGCGGCGATCGCCGCAGCCGAGATCGCGCAGAAGGAATGGGCCGGGCGCACCGCCAAGGAGCGGTCTGTGATCCTCCGGCGCTGGTTCCAGCTGATGATCGACAATCAGGACGATCTCGGCCGCATCCTCACGGCCGAACAGGGCAAGCCGCTGGCCGAGGCCAAGGGCGAGATCGCCTATGGCGCAAGCTTCATCGAATGGTTTGCCGAGGAGGCGCGGCGCGTCTATGGCGACATCGTGCCCGGCCATCAGAAGGACAAGCGCATCCTTGTCATGAAGCAGCCGATTGGCGTCGTTGCCGCCATCACTCCGTGGAATTTCCCGAATGCGATGATCACCCGCAAGGCAGGACCCGCCTTTGCCGCCGGCTGCGCCATGGTGCTGAAGCCGGCTTCGCAGACGCCGTTTTCGGCGATCGCCATCGCCATCCTCGCCGAGCGCGCCGGCTTCCCCAAAGGCCTGTTCAGCGTGCTGACCGGCTCGGCGCGGGCGATCGGCGGCGAGATGACCGCAAGCCCCGTCGTGCGCAAGCTGACCTTCACCGGCTCGACCGAAGTCGGCGCCGAGCTTTACAGGCAGAGCGCGCCGACCATCAAGAAGCTCGGGCTGGAACTCGGCGGCAACGCACCCTTCATCGTCTTCGACGACGCCGATCTCGATGCGGCCGTCGAAGGCGCGCTGATCGCCAAATTCCGCAACAACGGCCAGACCTGCGTCTGCGCCAACCGCCTTTACGTGCAGGAGGGCGTCTATGATCCCTTTGCCGAGAAGCTGTCGAAAGCCGTCGGCGCCCTGAAGACCGGCAACGGCTTCGACGAGGGCATCAATCTCGGCCCGCTGATCGACGAGTCCGCCCTTGCCAAGGTCGAGGAGCATGTCGCCGATGCGCTTTCCAAGGGCGGCCGTGTCGTTGCCGGCGGCCACCGCCACCCACTCGGCGGACGCTTCTACGAAGCGACCGTGCTGGCCGACGTCACCCCTGCCATGGCTGTCGCCAAGGAAGAGACTTTCGGACCGGTGGCGCCGCTCTTCCGCTTCAAGGACGAAGCCGATGTGATCGCCCAGGCCAACGACACCGAGTTCGGTCTTGCCTCCTATTTCTACGCCAAGGATCTCGCCCGGGTCTTCCGGGTCGCCGAGGCGCTGGAATACGGCATGGTCGGCGTCAATACCGGGCTGATCTCGACGGCCGAAGCCCCCTTCGGCGGCGTCAAGCTTTCCGGCCTCGGCCGCGAGGGTTCGAAATACGGCATCGAGGAATTCACCGAAATCAAATATGTCTGCCTCGGCGGCATCGCCTGAGGCCAAGAGAAGGCCCGAGACAAGCATGACCCATCCACGATTCCTGTCTTTTTCCAGAAACGGCCATCATGGCTATGGGCTTGCTGTCGAGGGCGGCGTCATCGACCTGTCGGCTCGCCACGGCGCAAGCTGGGCGAACCTTCGCGACGTGATCGAGGCGGGCCGCCTCGGTCAGCTCGCCGAGGAAGGCAAAGCTTTGAAGCCGGATTTCGCGCTCGACGAAATCCGCTTCGAAATTCCCATTCCGTCGCCGGAAAAGATCATCTGCGTCGGGGTCAACTTCCCCGACCGCAACGAGGAATACAAGGACGGCCAGGCAGCCCCCTCCAACCCCTCGCTGTTCATCCGTTTTCCCCGTTCCTTTACCGGCCATGGCGAAGCGCTGATCCGGCCGCCGGAAAGCCCGCAGCTCGACTATGAAGGCGAGATCGTCATCGTCATCGGCAAGGGCGGCCGGCGGATTGCCGAGGCGGATGCCTTGTCCCACATCGCCGCCCTGTCGCTCTGCAACGAGGGCACGATCCGCGATTGGGTGCGGCACGCGAAATTCAACGTCACGCAGGGCAAGAATTTCGACCGCACCGGCGCGATCGGCCCATGGCTTGTGCCCTATCGGGATGAAAGCCAGCTTGCCGATATCAAGCTCGAAACCCGTGTCAACGGCGAGGTGCGCCAGAGCGACCGCACCAGCCGGATGATCTTCTCCTTCCGGAAGATCATCAATTACATCTCCACCTTCACCACGCTCGTTCCGGGCGACGTCATCGTCACCGGCACGCCGACGGGGGCTGGCGCCCGCTTCGATCCGCCGATCTGGCTGAAACCCGGCGATATCGTCGAAGTCGAGGCCGACGGGCTCGGCATCCTGAAAAACACCATCGCCGACGAGGTGCTCTGATGCTCTCGCAGGACGAAATCCAGGCGGCGGCCGAAAGCCTCGACCAGGCCGAGCGCACCCGTATCCAGTCCGGGCTCCTGTCTCTGAAACATCCCGCTATGGACATGGACGACGCCTATGCGGTGCAGGCCGCCTGGGTAAAGAAGAAGATCGCCGGCGGCCGCAAGCCGATCGGCTGGAAGATCGGGCTGACGTCGAAGGCGATGCAATATGCGCTCAAAATCGACATCCCCGATTCCGGCGTGCTGTTCGACGACATGGTTTTCGAAGACGGCGCCACCGTGCCTGCCGATCGCTTCATCCAGCCGCGCATCGAGGCCGAAATCGCCTTCGTCATGAAGGCGCCGCTGAAAGGTCCCGGAATCTCGATCTTCGATGTGCTGAATGCCACCGATTACGTGACCCCTTCCCTGGAAATCCTCGATACCCGCATCCTGCGCGTCGACCCGGAGACGAAGAAGGCGCGCACCATCGTCGACACCATCTCCGACAACGCCGCCAATGCCGGCATCGTCACCGGCGGCCGCGCCGTGCGCCCCGATGCAATCGACATGCGGTGGATGGGCGCGATCGTCAGCCGCAATGCCGAGGTCGAGGAGACAGGGCTTGGAGCCGGCGTCCTCAACCAGCCTGCCCGCGGCGTCGCCTGGCTTGCCAACCGGCTGGCGCAATATGGTGATGGCATCGAGGCTGGACAGATTGTGCTCGCTGGTTCGTTCATTCGTCCGATCGAGGCGCGGCACGGCGACACCATTCATGCCGATTTCGGCCCTTACGGTTCGGTCAGCCTCTATTTTGCATGAAGGAGTGAAACCATGCCGGCGCCCACAAACCTCTTCAAGCAAGCCCTGAAAGAGGGGCGGGCACAGATCGGTCTCTGGCAGGCGCTCGCCAGTCCCTACACGGTCGAAATCTGCGCCGGCGCCGGTTACGACTGGCTGCTGCTCGATGCCGAACATGCGCCGAACGACGTGCCGCTGCTCGCCTCGCAACTGCAGGCGATGAAGGGATCGGCAAGCCATGCCGTGATCCGCCCGCCGGTCGGCGAGACATGGATAATCAAGCAGATGCTCGATATCGGCGCCCAAACGCTGCTCATTCCGATGGTCGACAGCAAGGAGATGGCGGAGGCCATGGTCCGCGCCGTACGCTATCCCCCGCAGGGCGTGCGCGGCGTCGGCGCTGCCCTTGCCCGCGCTTCCGATTTCAACCGCATTCCCGACTATCTCCAGACCGCCAATGACGAGATCTGCCTGCTCCTGCAGGTCGAAAGCCGGGCGGGGCTCGCAGCCCTCGATGCGATCGCGACGACCGAGGGCGTCGACGGCATCTTCATCGGCCCATCCGATCTCGCCGCCGACATGGGCTATCTCGGCAAGCCGGGCGCGCCCGAAGTGCAGGCTGCAGTCGAAAAGGCGCTTGCCAAGATCCAGTCGCATGGCAAGTCCGCCGGCATCCTGACCGGCGATCTCGCCCTCTCCAAGCGCTACCTCGAACTCGGCGCCACCTTCGTGGCGATCGGCAACGACGTCATGCTGCTTGCCAATGCCACCGCCAAGCTGCTCGACGACTTCCATAAGGCCGAACCTGCCAGACCCGCGGGCGACGTGAAGGTCTACTGACCTCTCCCGCATCCTTTTGCACGCTCAGTCAAAACGGACTGCACAGCTGGACAGGACGCCTCCCGGCCTTTCGACCATGATGATCGAAAGATCCAGGAGGAAGAGATATGCGTTTCAGCAACAAGACGGCGCTGATCACCGGCGGCGGCACGGGCATCGGCGCTGCCGTCGCCCGGCGCATCCGGCAGGAAGGCGGCAATGTCGTGCTCGTCGGACGGCGCCCCGAGCCGCTTCGCGCCGTCGCCGATGAGATCGGCGCTACCGTCATGACCGCCGATGCCGCCGATGGTGCTGCGATGCGGGCCGCGCTCGAAACTGTTGTCGAGACCTTCGGCGGGCTCGATGTGCTGATCGCCAATGCCGGCGGCCACGGTGTCGGGCCGACGATCAGCATGTCAGACGAGACCTGGAATCTCGCCACGAGGCTCAACCTCAACACTGCCTTCGTCAGCGCCCGCGAATCCCTGCCGCACCTGATCCGCAGCAAGGGCAATATCGTCGTTCTCGCCTCGATCGCCGGGCCGGATGCGGCAGGCTATGAGAGGGCGGCGCTGCGAGCGGACCAGAGCCGGCGGAAACATCGGGCTCAGGGCGCATTTCACCTCAGCCCCAACCATGTCTACGAACACACTTACCTCTCCTGGTAGCGCTACGCCTGGCAGTGCCTCGTGGCGTCCAGCGGGGCCATGGCGACGTCGACTTGCCCTCGACGATGATCTAATCGTAAGTCGTCATGGCTCAGCTCAACACCGTCTGGATCGTCGTGAATTCCTTCAGCCCCTCAGCGCCGAATTCGACGCCGATACCGGATTGTTTGACGCCGCCGAAGGGCGCGTTGGGCTGGATCGCGCCGTGCTTGTTGATCCAGACCGAACCGCATTCGAGCTGCATCGCATAGCGCTTCGCCTTCTCGACATCGGCAGACCAGACCGAGCCGCCGAGACCGGCCGGATTCTGGTTGGCGCGGGCGATCACTTCGTCGAGATCGCTGTAGCGGATGATCGGCAAAGCCGGGCCGAACTGCTCCTCGTCGACCAGCCGGACGCCATGATCGACATCGGCAACGAGCGTGATCGGGTAGAAGTAGCCGGGCCGGTCCATCGGTGCGCCGCCGGTCAGGATGCGGCCGCCCTTTGCGCGCGCATCGTCGACAAGATCGCGCACCTTGTTGAACTGCAATTCGTTCTGCACCGGGCCGAGGATGCTTGCCTCATCGAGACCGTCGCCGATGGCGATCTTGCCGGCATAATCGGCAAGTGCGGCGCAGACCTCCTCATAGATGCTGTCATGCACATAAAGGCGCTTCAGCGCTGCGCAGGTCTGGCCGTTGTTGATGAAGGCGCCCCAGAAAAGGCCCTCGACGATGCTCTTTGGATCGACGTCGGGCAGCACGATGCCGGCATCATTGCCGCCGAGTTCCAGCGTAAGCCTCTTCAGGGTGGCCACCGCCGAGGCCATGATCTTCTTGCCGGTCTCGGTCGAGCCGGTGAAGGTCATCTTGGCAATGCCGGGATGAGCTGAAAGTGCGGCACCGATGCTGTTTTCGCCGGCGATCACATTGACGACGCCGGGCGGCAGCACCTCGCTGATGATCTCGACGAGGCGGATGGTGGAAAGCGGCGTCAGGGGCGACGGCTTGATGACGACGGTGTTGCCGGCGCGGGCCGCCGGCATGATGTGCCAGCAGGCGATCATCACGGGCCAGTTCCACGGTGTGATCGAGCCGACGACGCCGATCGGCTTGCGGTGCAGCTCGACACGGCCCTTATTGTCGTCCTGCAGGATTTCGACCGGCAGGTCGAGTTCGGCCGTATGCCGCGTCCAGGCGAGCGCGCCGCCGATTTCGAAGCGCGAGCCCAGGCCGTTGAGCGGCTTTCCCTGTTCCCGGGTCAGGATCTGCGCCAGTTCTTCGGCGTGCTCGCCGATCTTCTCCGCGATCGCCCGGCAGGCCGCTGCTCGCTCCTCATTCGACGTCCGCGACCAGCTTCTGAAGGCTTCGGCGGCCGCGGCGACGGCCCTATCGAGATCGGCTTCCTGAGCAAGCGGCATGTAGCCGACGATTTCGCCATTCGATGGATTTGTAACCGGCGCATGATCGGTCGTCGCGACAGTTTCGCCGCCGATGAGCAGGGTAGACTGCTTCACGATATTCTCCTCCCGTGAGATCGAGGAGAACTATGACTTTCGGTGGAAAAGCCGTCTTGGGGAGAAACGCGCTCCGGCTTGGACGAAAGCGCAGATTGCGCTTCAGACCATCTTTTGCGCCGGTTCACCGCCGCGAAGCAGCTCGCTCGGGGCGCAATCGAACAGCTCCTTGAAGCTGCGATTGAAATAGGAGATGTCGTTGAAGCCGGCGGAATAGGCGACCTCGGCAATGGTCGTGGGGTTGCGCTGCTCCTTCAGCTGCTCGATCTTCTCGCGTGCGAAGCGCAGGCGCTTGTCGCGGATGACGGTGGTGCAGGTCATGCCCATGCCCTGGAAATCCTGCTGCAGCGTGCGGATCGATACGCCGAGCCTCGTCGCCAGCCATCTGGCGTTGAGATCGCTGTCGGTCAGATGCTTGTCGATCAGGATATCGACCATCTGTATGCGCCTGCCGGCGCTGTCATGCAGGGAATTCAGGCTTGCTGTCTGGATGTTGGTCGACAGGAACGCCTGGCGCGTCGTGTCGAACATCAGCTGGCGCAGATGCGGCGAGGCCGCCTCGCTTTCCGGCGTCGTCATCATCTTGGCGATGAGCGCGCGCAGCATCACCGCCATCGGATCGGCGGCCGAAAGCTTGCGGGCCACGTCGAATTCCACCTTGCTGCCCGAATACATCAACTGCCGCGGCAGGTGCAGGGAGAGATGATTGGAGAAGTGGCCGCGGAAAAAGAAGGTGGTCGGCCGCGTGGAATCGACGAGGATGCATTCGCCGACGCCGAGGATGTTCTGCCGGCCGAAATGCTCCACGCCGCAGGCGCCTTCGAGCTGCATGATCAGGAACAGATGCTCGTGGGCATCGCGGCGAATATCGTCCCAGCCGCGATGCACATAATCGAGATCGTTGGAGACATGGGCGAATTCCATGCCGCACACGTCGATGCGGCTTGCCGTGCCGATCACCGTGTCGCCGCGCTCCATCGTGTGCGCGTTGAAATTCCCGCAGATGTTATGAAGGTCGTCCGCCCATTGATCATAAGGCGTCGGCGACCATATGCGCTCGACAAGGCTGCGGTTCTGCAACAGGTCCAACTCTGCCTCCCGACAGTGTCAGTATCGCTGAAGACTGCAACAGGCCGGTCCGATCGTCAATCATATATTTAACACATGAATTAGTCGAGCACTGGAGTTTCGGGTCACTTCTCGTCGCTTGGCGTGTGTTCAAGCCCCAACGTCGCCAGTTCGTCGAGCATGTCCAAGAGCTCCTCGACCCTGGCTTCACCGAAACGCGCGCCGATATCCGCATAGACTTTCAGGCTTTCCGGCATGACGTCGTCGACCATTGCTTGCCCAGCCGTGGTGATCTGCAGCAGCACCCGCCGGCCGTCGGCCTTGTCCTTGTGTTTGGTAATGAAGCCACGCTCCTCGAGCGAGCGGATCATGCGGGTCAGGCTCGGCGCCAGGATAGAGGCCTTATCCGCCACTTCACTTGCGTCGAGCATCCCGGCTTCGGAGAGCACGCGGATGACCCGCCACTGCTGCTCCGTAACGTCATGCGCCGCCAATATCGGCCGGAAATGGCTCATCACCGCTTCACGCGCGCGCAAAAGCCCGATCGCCAGCGACCTCCGACGGTCCGTTGATGGCCGACCGGCCGCCGTCTCCGGCATCTCGTCCTTTTCCTGGTGTGCATTCCTCATGTTGCTTCCGATCGCATGTATTGTTTGACAAAGATCCTTCGCAAATCTGGAACAGCCGACGAAAAACCACAAGGCAGCTAGTTAACATAGCAACTTCCAATCACAAGCCCATTCGGGCTTGGTGAATGAATCCTCGGCCGGGCATGCTGGCCGGGCCCCGCTGCAGCCGAGAGCACCAGCCGTTGCCCAGTGGGGGCTGCCCTGGGCAGTCGACCCTGGTCAAAGGCAATATAACGTTCAAACCGCAATAGAACGACGGCCGCAAAGCTCTCCCCTTGAAACTTCGGGGCGGGTGATCCGCGTTATCGACATGGGTACGATTCATCATTGACAATACGCGCTATCGCAAATTGCGGTACGTCAAGGCGGCCCCCCGACTAGTCCAGTATTGTTCATGCTTTCTAACTGGAGCAGTACACATGACGATCCCCGCCAAGTCAGTGATGACAACGAATTTAGTTACGGTGTCGCCTGAGACGACCGTGGCCGAGGCTGCCCGGCGCATGCTAATCCATCACGTCACCGCAGTGCCGGTGGTGGGTCCCGATAACCGGCCGCTTGGATTGGTCAGCGAAGGCGACGTCATGCGCCACTTCGGCTCGCAGTTTCAGACCAAGCGAGCGCAATGGCTACGCATGCTGGCCGAAGGCGAAACACTCGCCCCGCAGTTCCTCGCTGAAATCCGCCTCAACCAGCAGCACGTTCGCGAAATTATGCACACTGCGATCATCTCCGCTGATGAGGATGCCTCACTTGCGGAACTGGCCGATCTGATGCTGAAACATCAGATCAAGCGCGTCCCTATCCTGCGTGACGGCGTGTTGATTGGCATTGTAAGCCGCGCCGATGTAGTCCGGGCAGTGGTCGAAAAACTGGACGATTTGCTTGAGCCGACGGACTAATCGCCAGAACGTGGCAGGCCGGAGCACATTTGTTTGTCGTCAGAAGATTTGAGACTGTGATTTCACGCCGAAACACATGCTCGTCCATGGATAGGCAATCACAGACCAGGCTGCCAGAGCAACGTGGGAGAAGAACATCAGTTACATTTGTCCGAAGACACGCCGCTCAACCGACATGAAAGCAGCAGTGGGGGTGGCGCGCCTCTTCCGGCGCGCCGCCGACCAGCAACGCCTGCGCGAGCTGGCTTTCGTCTATGCCGATATTACCGGCGTCCCGGTTTCCGCGCTGCGCTGGGATCAGGTGCTGATCGACCGCACCAACCGGTCCTGGCAGGAGCACTTCGCCATGACCCGGCTCTTCCTGCAGGACCGCCATCAGACAACCACCGGCGGCGCCGGCCGGGGTACCGCCATGCTATTCGAGATGAACGCGCTGTTAGAGGAATACCTCGGGCGGTTGATCGCCCGCTCTCTGGCGGGGACGAAGCTCACCGTCTCGTTGCAGGGCGGATGGCTGTCTGTCTGAGTGCACAAATCCCGCGATAACACATCGCCATAGGAATGCGTTAGCCCGTCGATCTCCGTCGGCAGTTCATCGAACGCCCTCCAATTGGCGCTCGAGGTCGCTGCGTGCATCAAGATACCAGTCGACGAAAGCCTTCACACCGACATCCAGCTTGGTCTCCGGTTTGTAACCGGTCAGCGCCACCAGCAGATCGGGACTGGCAAACGTACGAGGAACGTCGCCCTTCTGCATCGGCAGCATCTTGCGCTTTGCCGGCTGGCCGAGTGCCTTTTCGACGGTTTCGACGAAGGTCATCAGGCTCTCGGGCTGACCTCCGCCGATGTTCACGACGCGGAACGGCGCCTGATGCGACAACGTCTCAATGCGTTCGTCACTTACGCGATTTGCCTCAGATGGAATGACAGAAGAAAGCCGAACGAGCGCCTCGACGAGATCATCGATGTAAGTGAAGTCGCGGCTCATCTTCCCTTCGCCGTAGATCTCAATCGGCTGGTCCTCAAGTATGTTCTTGACAAACTTGAAGAGGGCCATGTCGGGACGGCCCCAGGGGCCGTAGACAGTGAAGAACCGAAATGCGGTGGTCGGGGTCTTATGGAGATGGGCATAGCTATGCGCCATCAGCTCCATCGATTTCTTCGTCGCCGCATAAAAGGTCAGCGGCTCGTCGGAGCGGTCTGTCTCGCGGAATGGAACGGTCGGGTTGGCACCATAGATCGAGGAGGTCGAGGCCAGCATGAGATGCTTGACGCCTGCGTCCTTGGCGATCTCGAGGATGTTCCAGGAGCCTTCGAGATTGGACGTCAGATAAGCCCTTGGATTTTCAAGACTGTAGCGTACGCCGGCCTGTGCCGCGAAATGCACCATTACATCAGCCTTGGCGCTCGCCACGGCGTCTTCGAGGGCATTACGATCTTCCAGCATTGCCATCACCTGGCGGAAGGCCGGAAACTGCGCCAGCGCGGCGTTGCGCATATGTTTCAGCGTGATGTTGTAGTAGGGCGTCATGCCATCGAAGCCGACGACCTCGTGGCCATCCTGCAGCAGGCGGCGAGCAAGATGAAAGCCGATGAAGCCTGCAGTACCGGTAATGAAGTAACGCATCTCTACTTCTTCTCGCTCTTCTTTTCCTGCATGATGCCGAAATCGGCAAGGCAGATAACGAAGACAAGGCCGACATAGCCTGAGCCGATCATCGCAATACGCATTCGACCGCATTTCCGGGCTTTGGGCTCGCGAGCTGCAATCGCGCCCGTTACGACGACTGGACCGACCAATAGGCTGCGGCAGCGATCGCCCCAGGTTTTCCTCATTCATAGACCCTGAAATAATCGACCCTCATATGAGCCAACATGTCATCTTCCTTTAGAGGCTGCGGAAACGGGACGTCGGTGCGCAGTGCCAGCGTCAAGAGCGGCCAGAAAACATCGGATTCCTCGTCCAATCGCCTCGAGCGCGTGATTGGCCAATTAGCAGGTTTGCCTGTCCTTCTGTCGATGACGGGCTTTCGGTTGAAAAACGGAATACACCGCTTGTCATCGACGAGCATGCCGTAGCGGCAATAGGCGGCGGTCATGTCGACCGGCGTTTCAACGCCGGTGCTTCGCGAATTTTGGTCGGCCCCTCCCCATTCATGAAGGTAGGTCCCATAAACGGTCGGCTCCCATCCCTTATGTTCAACGATGTCAAGCTCTATGCTTGTCTTCGGCTCCAGGATGCATCGGCCGTTGAGCATCCAGAACGCTGGCCAGGTTATCGGGTGCCTGGGAAAGAGCATGCGCGCCTCGAAATAGCCTTTGCGCCATCCTTTAAGAATTGTACCATCGTTTCTGGCTGTCTGGAGATTCCCCGAAATCCATTGAAACTCTGGAAGAGTGTTTCCGTAGTATTTACGCACATTCATCGGCCGCCCGATGTATTTTGCCGATATCTGCAGCGCCGTGCCGTTTTCTGCTGCTTCATCGGCGACGATGGTATACGGATTGAAACCTTCCTCACCGTATTTGGTGGCGAATGCCGACCGACCGTAGAAACCGGTTCCGTCCGTCGTTGCCTTCGGACCTGCATGCCAAACCGACCAATCGAGCGTCTCGAACAAGTCCTCGAAAACGATTTCCCTTCCGACTGTCGGATCGTCAATAGGTTCGGCCGCAACGGTAGTGCAATGCCACTGGAGGGCAAGCCATGCAGCAGAAGACTGTATGAAATCGCGCCGAAAGAGAGATGACATGATGCACATTCTCCTTGCCGATGAATGACCTACGAGAATTCCTTGGCGGCGGTCCGCAGTGCCTGCGCGTGGACTTCCACCACGCGCTCCGGGCTGTATCGGTCGATGAAGTCTTTGCGGAAATCAGAGTGTGACCGCTCGACAAAGAGGTTGTCACAATAGTATGCCATTGCCTCCGCTAGTGCCGGGCCGCCACTCACAGGAACGAGGCGACCAAGGCGAGGGTCCACGAGGATATCGCTCGGTCCGAATTCGCAGTCGGTCGCAATCACCGGCAAGCCGAACCGGAGCGCTTCGCAAATCGCCAGCGACCACCCTTCCCACCGAGACGTCGATACATATACATCACTCGTCGCAAGCGCAGGAGCGGGGTTGGTTGGGTGATGCTCAATGCTAACCATGCCGTCGAGACCCAGTCTCGAAATCTCAGTCCGCAGGTCCGCCTCGCCGACCCCATATCCAACGATTTTTAGGCTGACGTTTGGCCGGATCTTAGCGAGTTCGGCGAATGCGCGAAGGAGGATGTCCTGGCCCTTCTGGAATGCGAAGCGACCGACATTGACGAATGTCACGACGTCGGACTCTTCTTGGCCCAATGATGCTTCAGCAGCGTCAAATGTTCTGACGGGATTGGGGACCCAGACTTGCGGCACCTTGCTCCTGAACATTTCCTTGAACGATTCCAATTGCCTGGGCGATGTCCCGAACACATAGGATACTTTTGAGAGGAAATAGACACGCATCAGGAGGAACAGAATCTTCGCTTTGATATGACTGCGTTCGCGTTTTGGGTTTCCATGCAAATGAACGGCAAAACGGCGCTTCAGGCCGAGGCATGCGGCCATGCATATGACCGCGGGCTCGATCTGTGGGACGACCACAAGACTATAGTCCTTTGCTTTGATTACGCGCCTGAATGTTCGCATCAACGCGATCCGACCGTTCGCAACACGATCGATGATGTTGTAGCCGCGCGCTTCTGTCGGACGGTTTTTGTGAATGGAGGTGTAGAGCACGTCGACCTCGAAGTCCTCCGGATACCGGTCTGCGAGCATTGTGCAGACGGCATCAACCACGCGTTCAATTCCCGCAAACGCGCTCGTTCCCGGCTGGATGTACAGGATCTTGAGCCGACGTTGGGATCGATCGCGTAGCGGCTGGCCGACTTGCATTTCCATTCGTGCTCCGGATCAAAAGACGGCGAAATTCCATGTTGCCGGCGACACCTGGACGGCAAGGTGAAGACTAGGGCGCCACGGGCAAACGCCGATGGATTTACTACTGGATTGCCACGAATTCACTTCGAGGCCGTACAACCTATAGCCATATCGGCCATTTATGCTTCAGCATATATAAACATATTTTTTATGGACGTCTTGCACCGCACTCGCTATGCTGCTTTGCAACATAAGCCGTGTAGAGAAGGTTTGCAAGATGCTAAAAGTCCAGCCGCTTCTCAGCATCATAATCACTTGTTACAACTACGAAATGTATATCGGAGAATGCATCAGGAGTGTTCTTTCGCAAAACTATGACAATCTCGAGATAATAGTAGTCGATGACGGATCGACCGATCAATCCTGGCAGAAGATCCAGGAATTCGGAGATAAGATCGTTGCGGTGCGCACCGAAAATCGGGGCCAACTGAAGACGTCATTGACGGGGTTGTCGCTCTCGCACGGCGACTTCGTCTACTTTCTGGACGCTGACGACGTGCTTGGCGAAGGCGCCCTTGCGCATATAGAGCCCTACCTGCGACCTGGCGTTTCGAAGATACAATTTATGCTTCTGCCGATAGACCAGACTGGCAAATCGATTGGCAACGCGTTTCCGGCGCTCCAGCCATCCGATGATTCAGGACCGCTCATCCGATCAATTCGAGCAAGAGGCTACTACGACACTCCACCGACATCGGGAAACATCTATCGACGTGACGTTTACGAGGGCCTTGGCGAAATGACCTACGAGCGTGGCATCGACGGCGTCTCCTATTTGCTCGCTCCCTTTGTCGGTCGCGTCGTCTCGATCGATAAGACCTTGGGCAAATATCGAATTCACAATGCCAACCAGTCGTCCTTTTCCGTCCTCACCTCAAAACGCATGAAAGGCTATGTTGATCGCTTCATGGGGCGCCTCCACCATTTGGACGAACTCGTGCAGGCCCGTTGCGCGACAATAGATAAGCTCGAAGTTCGCAACGATTATGCCTACGTGATGGAACTGAAAACGATGAGCCTCGTCGTGGATGGAAAGCGGCCGAGCATCGGCCAGATTTCCGCTTATATCCGGGCTGTGAGGCGTGAACACACCGGCAAGAAGCGCCTTGCGCTTTGCCTCTTTGCCGTTGCCCTCTTCGTCCTGCCGAACGCAATCGCGAAGCAACTGGCAGCGATCCGAATTGACCCGTCTCGATCGCGGCAGATGCGGTCGCGGTTGAAGCAGGCATTCTCCGTGTAGCAACGTTTTCAATAGCCAACCCAAGCGTCACGTTGCCAAGGCAACTGCCTTGGCCCGTGGTATCGCCGAGTGGTAGACCTCCAGCGTCTCTTTGGCGACGCGCTCTATCATCAAGCGTTCAATCCGTAGTTGGCTTTTCCGGCGCCAATCGGCGATCCGATCAGGTGACTCGAGAAGATGGCTCAACGTCTCGGCAAGTGCGTCCGGATCGTTGGGCGGAACCAGAAGTCCGGCTTCGCCATGCTCGAGAAGTTGAGGAATACCGTCGACGGACGACCCGACGATTGCGCAACCGGCCTCACGGGCCTCCGACAATACGAGTGGGGCCGGGTCGGCATGCGAGGGAAGTACGAAAATGTCTGCTCCCAACATGTAAGGATAAGGGTCCCTGGTCGAGCCGACAAAGGTTATGGCCGATGCGCTTTGCAGTGTTGCGGCCGCTTTCTTGTATTCTTCGCGAAATGGACCGTCGCCGACGATGTAGAGATGTGCGCTCGAGAAGGAGCGGTGGACGGTTTCGAAAGCATTGAAAAGGTCCGGGACACCCTTGCGCGGGTGCAGTCCTCCGACAAACAGAATGCTTGGTGAGCGGAGAACCTTGGGCTCTTCGCTGCGCCCCTCGGCGCGGCTCGATCCGATCGTTCCGTTCAGTACGACCTTCAATTTCGACGGAGCCACGCCGCGGCGGCGCATCGAGGCTCCGACCACATCGCTGACGGCGATGACGCGAGTTCCGAGGCCCATCAACGTCGCGCTTTTCTCGAACTCGTTGTGGACTGTCGTAATCAGCGGAATGCGTCTCAACTTGCAGATCGGAAAAGCGATGACGGCGCTTGTCATCATGTGTGCATGAACGATGTCGATATTGAACTTCTTAATATAGCTGCTGAGCGCGAGCAGCGCTTTAATGAGGCTTGGAGCCTTTCGCTTGTGACTGATGAGGAGCGTTTGGATGCCATTTGCTTGCAGAAGCGCGTCGAAGTCTCCGCCTTCGCTTGCGACATATACCTGGTGTCCAAGGCGGACTTGGGCGCAGGCAAGATCCACTGCGGCATGCACATGCCCGTTCAGGCGCCGTGTGTGATTGAGGATATGCAGGATGCGCATCGTCCACCTCTCGTCTAAGGACACTCAATAAGCCTCTGTCGGTTTCTTCGCAGACTGCAAAGCGGCCGCCGTTAGGGATTGCCGATCGCAGTCTCGACATCGATGGTAGAGACCCTGGCGGTCGGCTGATAATTGAAGCCGCCCTGGCGTCCAATCGATTCAATTCCGAAGGTTCGCAATCGTGCGATCGCTTCAGCTGCGTTCTGTGCTGCCCCCTTGCTGTAAATCGGATAGGCATTCGTCAAAATCTGATTGCCTTCCAGCTTCAGATCACCGTTGAACAATCCGTTTGCGCATACATGTTGGCGGAAATCGGCTTCTGCTTGCTCGGCTGAGTTGACGACGCCAGCGATGACTTCGACAGCAAAATACTCCCTCTCCGCCACCCGCCCGTAGAAGTCCGAGTAGACAGTCAACCTCTTCCATGATCCCTGGTGTGAGAAATTATAGATGATCGACTGACGGAATCCTCGATCGCCCGCAAAACTGAAGTAAAGCGTAATGAGGGTGATGGTCTTCAGGCCGGATGTCTTTCCGCTTCCACATATCCGTTCGGCGACCTCGATCGGAACTGTTGAGATAATGCGGCTGGCAGCCACGCTTGAGTCATCGAGCGACATCGCATAGCCGCAATCCGTCTTGTGAACCTGACCGATTGAAGCCGAGAGCTTGAAGACGACGCCGCAGCTTTGGAGTCTGGAGACAGCCGCGGCGTACAGCACGGCGAATCCTTCTCTTGGGCGTGCCATCTGGCGGTTTTTGGGCGCGATTGATCGTTTGCGCTTCAGCAAGCGGCGCAGCAGATTGCGCAGCGAAGCATATTCGGCGATCCAGAGCATGCGCTTGCGCGCAAGTTCGAGATCAATCTCTTCGGCAGGGACACCGTAGAAACGCTTCATGTAGGTCCCGAGCCCGGATCGGTCCAGCAGGTAGGCACCAATCCAATAGCGTGCAAAATCCCGAGCATTGGCCATGCGCCGACAGAAAATGCGAGCATAAAGCACCGACGCGAAGATTCGCACGATGCCTACCGGACCCGCCCCGAAAATGTCGTCGCGTATGGAGATCGGATAGACTGTTATCTTACCCTGGGGATTTAAGCGTCCCCAACTCGGCTTGATGGGAACATAACGCTCAAGGAGCTCCGGGAAATGCCGCAGGAGTGGAGAGTCGTCCTGGAAGATCAGGCTCCCGACGTCGAATGTATAACCTTCGCGAGAGGACCAATCGATGTGGTTTCCGCCAACGTGGTCGTACTCATCCACGACGATCACGCGGTTACCTTGCGCAGAAAGGATCGAGGCTGCGACAAGCCCGGAAATGCCGGCTCCGAGAACGATGATATCAAATTGCTGCACTGCGGACATGCGTAAGGAATGATGGCTTGCGTCATCCATTGGTCGCCCCCGTACTGTCCTCCCGGTCGACTGCAACAGTATAAGGCAATGAAAAAAGAGTCGATAGCTCAAGGAACAACGTCGGAAAAACAGCTGGTATCTGAGTAGTTTTTGCAACGATTCAATGTCGCAAATAAAAAGCAACTTTGCACTTGAAGTGCGTCAAATAATGCGGCAGAGTTTTCGCAGGTGCGAAAGCAACGATAGAGCCTTGCTGCAGTGCGTCCGCTGCGATTTTATTGCCAAAGTCGGGCAAGGTTGATCAATGGCAAAGGGGTCATCCAGTGCTGCTGCAAAGCCTCGACCATCTCCTTCATGGGCCTCTGGAGGGCATTGACCTTATCTCGACGGATGTTTTCGACACGTTGCTGCTGCGTCAGCCACGTTCGCAGAGATCGCGCGCGATACTGGCTGAACAGCGTTTTGCCCGCCTGCTTCGCGATGAAGGAATTGTGATCAGTCCGGAACACCTGTTTCGCACGCGGCAATTGGCAGAGAGGTTTGCCTATCGTGCGTTGAACGTCGGGGGCGGCACGGGCGAGGTCAGGCTGGTCGATATCGTGGCCAGACAATTGGTCATGCTCGGCCTTCCCGAGCGCATGATCGACGAGCATATTTCCCTGGAGATCGCAATCGAGAAGGTTTCACTCTCGGCCAACGAAAAGCTTGCTAAGGTCTTGCGCCTGAAGCGCCAGGCCGGCATTCGCATCGTCGCCGTGTCCGATACAGCCCTGCCGGCGCGTCATTTGGCGGAGTTGATCAACCACTTTCACGGTCCTGGCCTTATCGACAACATCTATTCGAGTGCGGATCTCGGCGCCAGCAAGCGACATGGCCAACTGTTTTCCAGCGTTCTTGCGCAAGAAGGTGTCGCAGCGTCTCGCGTGCTGCATCTGGGGGATGATCTGCTCGCTGATTGTGCCGTACCGAGGAGGATGGGTATCCAAGCCCTGCATCTTCCGAAGGGGCGCCTCAGGCTGCTTGCCGCACGTGCCGATGGGGCTCGGGCCGAGGCCATGCGAGGTGTTCGCAACCAACTGAGGCGGACTACCAACCACATTCCTGAGTTGGCTGATCGGACGGCGTTCGGACGGGAAGTTTTTGGTCCGATCGTTGCCCAATTTTGCCTCCATATCTGGCTCTATGCCGCGCAGGCCGAAACTGACGCAAATGCGGCTATGTTGTTTTGCGCGCGCGGTGGTATTGGCATCAGGGAAGCCTTTGAACGCCTGCTTAAGAAGCTGGGCTTACCACTCGCAATCCGCCGCGAGAATATCCAGATCTCGCGTCTGGTGGCTGCGCGAGCCGCCCTCGTCAGGCGAAGCCCGGCGGTGCTCGACGAGCTCGGGCGCGAATTCGGGAAGAATAGTTTTGCCGAAGTTGCCAACGCATTG
Organism: Rhizobium binae; assembly: GCF_017357225.1. Lineage (NCBI taxonomy): Bacteria > Pseudomonadati > Pseudomonadota > Alphaproteobacteria > Hyphomicrobiales > Rhizobiaceae > Rhizobium > Rhizobium binae. The sequence continues at coordinate 126,869 of NZ_CP071605.1, forward strand.
GGCGGCCGCAAGTACGACCTGCGCGGATCATGGGAGATGTCTTTCGAGGCAAGCTGCTTCTTTTCGATGCTCGACACGCCCGAAGGCCTTGTCGTGCTTGAGGACATTGCAAAACAGAACGAGCTCTTTGAACGTCATCTGCAGCAGATTGTCGGCGATACCTCGCGCATAATCCTTTGCGATACAGGGCTCTATGGCAGCACCCAGCGTTTGGTGGCTTCCGGGCTTCCCGAACGCCAGTTCGAAACGATTCAGTTCGCCCGATGCAACTACAAGGGACTGAGCGAGGATCATTTCCCAAGGGTGACCGGCCTGGTCGTCGAGGAAGATCTCTATAGCCCGCTCAAGGTCGAAACGGTTATCTTGCGATATTGGCAGATTATCGAGAGCCTGTTTGAACCTGCCATTCCGTCGGTTCGACACTTCAGTGAAGCAGATGACGGAAGCATTCGCAGCAATGCCGGAGACATCGCTTATGGTCGTCTCGACCCGGCCGACGGCAACCTGCTGCTTTCCGGTGTGCTGCAATACATCGAGCAGTTAGGAAACGGAACTCAGATCATGCGTGATGCCGATCTTGCCTGGACGCGCCTGAAGCAAGCGATCACAAACCCACGCGCGTTCGACATGATGGCCCTGGGAGTGGGATCCCGTTCCGTGGATTTCGGCCGCCAGGAAAGTGTCTACGTCCTTAAACAATCCGCAGCCCCCGATCTGGCGCGAAGACTTGCAGCAGTCAAAGCACAGCTCTGGCGGGAAGGCGCCATCGCCCGCGATTTTCCGTTCTTAAAGTCCGCGCTGCTTCCCGCACTCGAGATAGCGCATATTGTAAGGGGAGTGTCGGCGCGCTTGAAATAGATGCGCGCGTGGGGGAGCCTCGTTAGTCATCTATCGGATCGGCCGGGCCTAGCGGCAAGTCACCAAACGGGAGGATGAGTAAGCGCAAGGGCATGTCTTTCAGGCACGCTCTCCATAAGGACATCCGTCATGGCTTCTATACTCGACGTTGCTGGAGCCCCGGATCTTGGAGTAAGACATGCTCGCGGTTAAGGCACTCAAGGGAGCCGGATGGCTCGTCTTCTCCCGCTTTGTCGGGCGGATTATCGATTTCTTCACACTGCTCGTTCTCGCCCGCACTCTGACGCCCGCCGATTTCGGCCTTGCCGCGCTGGCGACATCACTTGTGGTGGTCGTCGACACCATGCTCGAGGTTCCGGTGACACAGGCGCTCGTGCGGCTGCCGACAATCGACAAAAGCCATCTCGACACCGGTTTTACGGTCGGGCTCCTTAGAGGCGTTCTGATCGGGACGATCGTTTTGGCAGCCGCCTGGCCTTACTCGTGGATCAATCGGGACAGCCATCTCGTGCTGCTCGTTGCCGTGCTCGCGCTCGGTCCAATTTCCAGAGGACTGACCAGTCCCGCGATGATCAATTTCGCGCGCCAACTCGGATTTCGACAGACCTTCATACTGGAATCATCGGGAAAACTATCTGCCAGTATAATCGCGATGTTCGTCGTCTTAAATGGCGGAGCCTACTGGGCCATCGTTGCAAACTTCGTTGTCGCCTCTTTTGCCTCGACGGTCGCATCCTATGTCCTTGCTCCCTATAGGCCGGCCTTTTCGCTTGTCCGCCTCCCTGACTTCGCGGGCTTCATCGGATGGTTCAGCTCGGCGCAGTTGATCTCCGCACTGAACTGGCAATTCGATCGTTTTCTCATAGGCGCGCTTGCTGACCGCACCACGCTTGGACGCTATGCAGTGGCAAGCGACGTGGCGGTTATACCGACCCAAAGCCTCATCGGGCCGGCGCTGCAGCCAGTCATGGCGGCGTTCTCGCAAATCAACGCGGACCGGGCGCGGGTGCGCCAAGCGTTCTTGAAGGCAACCCGCTTTGCAATGCTGATCTCGGCACCGGCCTGCGTGGGGATATCACTCACAGCGGACCTTGCCACCGACCTGTTGCTTGGCGCAAAATGGGAACATGCAGCGCCCCTCCTCAGCTTGCTTGCTCTTGCGGTAGCACCGATCCCCTATTTTCAGACACTCTCGTCGGTCAGTGTGGCCCTCGATCGGCCGCACGTGATCTTCCGTTTGAATGCAGTCGACCTCTGTTTCCGGATGCTGCTGATTACAATCGGGTTCTATCTTGGATCGGTTACTGGGGTTAGCCTCGCCAGAATTGCCCTTTCAACGCTTATGTTTGCCTTCTACCTCAGCGAAGCCCGCCGCCTGCTTGAAGTCAGCATCGTCGCTCAACTCAGGAATCTCTGGAAGGTTGCAGTCGCCGTAACCGCGATGGCGATCATGGTCTGGTTTTTGCGCCATGAACTGGCAGGGCGAAATTATCCGCACGTTCTGGAACTTGCGCTGGTGATCGCTCTAGGGGCAGCGACCTACGCCGCGACCTTGCTGCTGCTCGGAGTGCGGCTGATTGCTGGTCGTGGTCGGCTGGAACTCTTTGATCGCTGACCAGTCGCCGGAGCGATCTCGTCGCCATTGTCAGAACGTAGGGCGACCTCTCGAGAACTTTCATTTCATTCCAGCAGGGTCGCTCATCCCCGCGCGCGGTTGAGGACGGTTCCGACTACGTTGGCGCCGGCGCGGCGAAGAAGCTGAACAGACTCCGAAACTTCCTCGATTGTAGTCTTGCCAGCGCGCGCCACAATCAGAACCGCATCCGCGTAGCTTGCCAGCGCAAGCGCATCCATCGAATGGCGAAGTGCCGGCAAGTCGAGAAGCACGTCACCGCGTGAACGGGCTGCCTCGAAGATGCGTCGAACATGCGGGTTGCGAAAGTCGGTGAAAAGATTGGCATTGGCATCTCTGGAATGGATCGGTAGCACCGCGACCCCTCCCACGTCCTCAAAGGAAAGCTGTTCGGGCATAAGACCGGCAAATGCGGCACCGGCAAGTGAGACAGCGGGTAGATTGTCATCAAAGGCGCGGACATCATCGCCATGCGCAGCCTTAAACAGTGTCACCTGCCGGCCGCTGCGGCTGATGATCTGTGAAAGGCTGGTGCACAGGGTCGAAACGCCGGCACCCGACGTCCACCCGACAACCGCAATTACAATGCTTTTTTCATTGCGCAGGCTTGTGCAGGCGATTTCGACTGAGGTGCGCACGTCGCGGATGGCAGATACGAATTTCTGTTCTTGTGGGCTCGTGATACGCCAGGGAACACCTTCGACGCCCGGAACGTCCGGGATTGAACCCAGGCACAGGATTTCCGTCTCCCGGGCGAGCTCTTTGGCGCTTCGGACGCGGCGGTCAAGCGCCATTCGGATAACGACCACAGCAAATCCAAACAGCAGTCCGACCACGCCGCCAAGCGCGATGATAAGCGATTTTCTCGGCGCTGATGGCCCAAGTGGCGGCAGAGCGGCTCCAATGATGCGGGCATCAGCATCGGGTGTCGCAATTGCCGGCAACCCGCCTTCATGCATGGCTTCGCGCGCAGCGTCGACCTGTCGCGCAAGCGAGTCGAGGCGTCCTTGCAAAGCTTCGGTGCCTGCGCGTGCGATTTGCTCCTTGAAGGCCACTGTCTGATAAATATATCCGGAGACCGTCGCGTTTGCGACGCGGGCCGGTAATTTCGGATCCGAAGAGGAGTACTCGATCTCGATGACGAACGATTGACCGACGCGACGCGCATTGAGGCGCGACATGAAGTTGGCGAACGCCGCCCGGTCGGCCTCATTTGCAAGCTCTATGTCGGCACTGCCCTCCACAGGTTCCGATCGGTCAATCCTTGCGCTGTCGGCTTCGCTCTGCCCTCCCAGGCGCAAGCGTAACCCATTGACGAGCCGACCGATCAAGCTTGGCTGCTGCCGCCCGACCTCCGGATCATCCTGCAGGTTCAGGCTCTCGAAGACTGCCGATAGCAAGCGCTCTGACTTTATCGTCTGAAGCTCGCTGTCAGCGCGATTGAGATCGAGGATTTGTTGGGCGCCGGCCTCGCCGCCGGAGATTGCCGATTGGCGTGGTTCGAGCAACAGCGTTGCGGTGGCCTGATAGGTTGGCGGCAGGGAATGGGCATAGAGCGCGGCAAGCAGCAGACCCCCTCCACAGCAGACCGAAAGAGGAACTTTATGACGTGTGCCAAGGTCAATCAGTGCTCGCAACAGTGCAATGGGACCGTCTCCGGTCATTTCCGATTGCGTCTCGTTCACCCGCCAAAGCCTCGACGTCATATCAATAGGGCGGGGTCTGTTGAACATCATTCGTGCTCCTATCGTCCAAGTGGTTGTGGGTTGTCGGCGCTGCGATCGCGGCAGCACGCTCGGGCTCGAGACGACCGCGCAAGGCGTCGAGGGCAGCCAGGAGGTTGCCCTTGGCCCGACCACGCCGGTCAATGAATGGTTCCGGCCAGACGGCACGACCGAAGTTACTGGCGGCATTACGGAAGATCTGACCGATAACCTTGGGCAAGCTCATCGTGCCCTTTTTCATCATGTAGATCGGATTAATGATCTGAGAGTATCCAAGTCGCTCGCCGCTGACCCTGCCGCTCTTCACCCCCATGTGGACGCCAAAGGCGAGGCCCGACTTCACCAGCCGGCCACCGCGCTTGGCGAGGGTTGCGGCAAAGTCGCGGTCCTCCAACCAGCCATAGAGAACAAGGCGCTCGTCGAACCTGACATTACCGATTGAGGAAAATCGAAAGGCCATGTTGCAGCCGTAGGGGCTGAACGGTTCCAACCAGGTCGCCTCCGGTTGGCCAGCCGCCACCAGCTGAACCGCATCCCGAAACGAAATTCCTGGTCCCTTGATTCCATCCGCGAGGACGCCTCCCGTAAATGCTGCAACCTGGCTTTCATCGCGGAACGCCTGTACAGCACTGGCGAGCCAGTTGCCGTCGGCGACGAAGTCGTCATCGAAGAATGCAACCACCTCAGTTCCCGGTTGAACATGCCGTAACGCGCTGTTGCGTTGGGCGGCAAGCCCTGGGGGCCCCGTGATGATTGTCACGTCAGGATGCTCGGCCAAATCGCCGGCATCGGAAGGATCCACACAGGAGATAAGCACCGCTTCGGGTTTCAAGCTTTGTGTGGCGAGAAAGTGACGCACGGTCGCCGCAACGATGTCCGGGCGCCCGCGGGTCGCAAAAATGACACTGACCCGGGGAGAATTCGCGTTCGCTGCGGCGTGGCACTTCACCTCGGCTCCGGGGTTGTCGATGAGTTCCAGATAACCTTTTGCCGTTCGCTCCCACGAAAATTGTCGAACCTGTTCGCGACCTCGACCGGCGAGATCTTCTCGTAGTTGCTGCGACGATTGGAGCGATCGGATGTGCGCGATCCACTCGCCGGGTTCAAATGGCGATGCCACGAGAGCCGCATCGCCGCAAACCTCCGGCATGCTGGCGCAATGGGACGCCACGACCGGGCAGGATCTCGCCATTGCTTCCACGATCGGCAATCCGAAACCTTCCGTCAGCGAGGGGAATGCCAAACATAGGGCACGATCCATCAGATGGGCCAAGTCATGATCGGTCACCCGCCCGAGAAGGAGAACGTTTGGCTGGCGAGGCAAGGTCTGTGTAGCAAATATGCCGTCGCCACCGCCCGCGATGACGATGTCGAGATTCATGTCCTCAAGCTCAGGCGCGATTTCAATCAGCAGAGACAGGTTCTTGTGGAGGGCTCGCGATCCCAAAGCAAGAACGAACGGACGCGGTGTGCCCCTCGAGGCCAATAAGTCTGGAGCCAGTTTGGCCAAGGATGGATCCCAGTGCAGCGCATGCTCATGGCCATTGGGAAGAACGGCGATATCCGACAGGCGGATCGGTAGGTGCCGTGCCAGCTGCCTGGCAGCGGCATGAGAAACGGATGCGATCCGTATCGAGCGCCGCACAAGCAAGGGCTGGAGATTGTGATAGAGGACGCGAAAAGATCTGCTGTAGCTCTGAGGTGCCGCAAATATGTTTGCATCATGAATGCAGACAATTTGGTCGGCTTTTGCAACGGGGGCGGTATTGCACAGATTGAGAAGCCGGTGAGTGCCGCTGAGACAGGCCAGTTCGGTCTGCTCCCAAGCATGGCCGGTCAGTTGGCCAGCCTTTTTTAGCCGTATCCGTTGCAGCTGCAATTCTGATGCGTTTGCGGGAACGAGTATCGTCGATCCGTCCGACGCAACAGATTCGTCCATGGCTTTGACGACATTGCGCGCATAGCGTTGGACGCCCGTCATGTCCTGAGTGAGAAAGCGGCCATTGATTGCAAATGTGCTGGCGGCCATTCGAATATCTCCTGGACAACCGCGCGCTCCGCATGCGGTGCCTCCTTTGAAGGTCCAAATCATACTCGGATTCAGCAGCGTCCCAGGCCGTTGGGGCTTCGCTTGCCAGGCGCCGGTTTCAGTAGCTGCCGCGCGAGCGCAGCACGGCTGGGATCGTCTTCACCATGATTGACAGATCGCCGAGGACACTTTGCTCTGTGACGTAGCGGACATCCAGTTGGACACGTTCGCTGTAGCTGATGTCGCTGCGTCCACTGACCTGCCACAATCCTGTTAAGCCGGGACGAACCTTGATGTAGTCGGCATAGTGAACGCCATAGAGCTCAGCTTCGCTTGTAACAATCGGTCGCGGGCCAACGAGGCTCATTTGCCCGCAAATGACATTGAAGAGCTGAGGGATTTCGTCGATACTGCTCTTGCGCAGGAGCGCACCGAACGGCGTCACCCGCGGATCATCCTTCAGTTTGCGCGTCTCGTTCCATTCCGCCCTGAGGTGCGGATTTGCAGCCAGATGCCGGTTCAGAACCTCGTCGGCATTTCTTACCATCGTGCGAAACTTAAGGCATGGAAACATGACACCGTTCCTGCCGATGCGACGATGGGCGATGAAAATGGGGCGCCCTTGCAAGACCAGCAGAACCGCGACAAGCATTAGGATCATCGGCGCCAGGACCAGCAAACCAACCGCCGCAATTGTTGCGTCGATCGCGTACCTGAAGGTGGCGAAAACGGCAGAAAGGATTTCATGTCCCATCACGCCGGACTTTCGGGACCTCGGCGGCCGGTGAGAATGTAGCTGCGCCTTGTTGAACCTGTCGAGATTCCGACTGAGATCAATTTCCCTCATCTGCGTATTCCCCTTTGTAAAAGCTTAGACTTCGGGCACTTGCAGACAATGCCGTCATGGCATGCACAAGATAGCTAACAAGTATTAAACGATTTGACAATATTTTTATTGCACTGCACTATATAAACTGTGCAGCGCGGGAAAGAGCACGGCACGCGGTGATCCTTCTTATGTCTTAACTGCCTAATATAGCTGCTTACAGTCTCATTTTTAATCGGGACACCGGCAAGAGTTACCCCCGCACTGCATGCCATAGTAATATCGTTAGTTTGGTTTCGAGGAGCTTGGCGTGCGAATAGCGATTGTTCATTACTGGCTGGTGGGAATGCGTGGTGGTGAGAAGGTTCTCGAAGCGCTATGCGATATTTTCCCGACCGCCGACATATACACGCATGTCTGTGATCTTTCCGCCATTTCCAACAGCATCAAGAAACACAAGATACAGACGACCTTCATCGGCGCACTGCCGTACGCGAAGCGGATGTATAAGCGCTATCTTCCTTTGATGCCCATGGCGCTGGAGCAGATCGATCTCGGTGCTTACGATCTTGTGATCAGCAGCGAGTCGGGGCCGGCGAAGGGCATCATACCAACGTCGCCGGCATTGCACCTTTGCTATTGCCATTCGCCAATGCGCTACATTTGGAATATGTACAACAGGTACTACGACAGCTCCGGCTTGATGACACGGTTGATGATGCCGCCCATGGCCCACTATCTAAGGACATGGGATGTTGCGACGGCATCCCGCGTAGATGATTTTATTGCCAACTCCAGTACCGTGGCGCAGCGGATCAAGAGCTATTATCGACGCGACGCGGCTGTCATTCATCCTCCGGTTGATACCGCCGCCTTCGGCCCGGTCGCCCCCGCTGAAGTTGGCGATTATTATCTGATGGTCGGGGAGCTCGTCAGCTACAAGCGGCCCGATCTTGCTGTCGAAGCCTTCAATCAAATGAAGGCCAAGCTTGTCGTAATTGGTGGTGGCGAAATGCTCGATCACCTCAGGCGGCTCGCTGGACCGACCGTGACAATTCTGGGCGCCCAGCCCTTTGATGTCCTTAGACACCACTATGCCCGCTGCAAGGGGCTGGTTTTCCCCGGAGAGGAGGACTTCGGGATTGTCCCAGTTGAGGCGATGGCAAGCGGGCGCCCCGTCATTGCATTCGGTAGGGGCGGCGCAACGGAGACTGTGGTGAACAACAAAACAGGCGTCTTCTTCGAAACTCAGACAACCGAGGCGCTGATCGATGCGGTTGAGCGCATGGAACGACTGGACTTCAACCCAGCCGACGCGGTTTCGCGCGCAGCAGACTTTCGCAGGGACGTCTTCGTGGATCGCTTCCGTAGCTACGTGGCGCAAGCCACCGGGACCGCCTTGGCGGAGTCGGCATGACGCCCACCGGAGTGCCACAACATCGCAACTGGAGCAGCTGGATGCAGTTTCCCTTCTTACGTCGTTTGATCCACGGAAAATCGCTCACTGCCGTGTGGGGTAAAACGAGCTTGAGTCGCAAGGCAGCGACATGCGTCGCCGTCCTGTCGATTGTTGGTGCGGGGGGTGCCGTTCACGCTGGCGAGGAATACGTTCCGGGGCCACAGGACACGTTGAAGATTCGCGTTTACGAATGGCGTCCGAGCACTGGGACTGCGTATGAATGGGCGCCCCTGACCGGAGATTTCGTCGTCTCTTCGGCAGGCAATCTTTCCCTGCCGATCATCGGTACCGTTTCAGTGGCCGGCAAGACCCTGGAGCAGATATCTGAAACGATCGGGCAACGACTTCAAGGTGAAGTAGGACTACAGAAGCGACCCAGCGCTTCTGTCGAAATTTCCTCCTATCGGCCATTGTTCGTAACCGGGCTGGTCGCAAGTCCGGGCAAGTACAATTTCAGTCCAGGGCTGACGGTTATACAAGCGCTGAGCATGGCCGGCGGGATCGGTTCGACCGATGCTAATGTGATTGGCCTGCAGCGCGATGCGCTGTCCAGTCGTGGCCAAATGCGCGAGCTGGAAGCAGAGCGACTGGGTCTCGTCGCGCGTCAGGCTCGCGTTGATGCCGTATTGAACGGCGCCACTTCGGTCGTCTTCCCGCAGGAGCTCGTGTCGCGGGCGAAAGAACCACGTTTCTCCCGAATGATGCAAGAAGAACAGTCCTTGTTCGAGACGCGCGAGCGTTCGATGATGACGGAGATTGACGCGCTCAACCGTGCCAAAGTGCTCGCTAACAACCAGATCGCGGCGCTAAAAGAGAAAGGCGCATCACTCGCCAAGCAGATCGATCTGGCGAGCAAGGATCTCGATGCGGTCAACAAGCTAGCCTTGCGAGGTCTGACGCTGTCGGCTCGCCAGCTTGGCGCCAACCAGAATGTTGCCGAGCTCGAGAGTCGTAACCTCGACGTCTCGCTTGCAATGCTCAAGACCGAGCAGGACCTTGCCAGGGTGGATCAGGATATTGCCGACGTGCACAATCGCTACCGCGTCAATGCACTGACCGAAGCGGCCGAATTGCGTGACCGGTTTGCCTCAAACGGCGAAAAGATCCGGACAGCGCGAGACCTCTTAAGGAACCTGGAGCTCCGCGCGCCGTCGGCCATGGCGTCACTCGCTCTTGAGAACGGCCCGTACACGTTCCTGATGACGATCAACCGCGTCGTCAACGGCAGCATGCAAACCCTTGTTGTCAGCGACAATGATCCTGTCATGCCCGGTGATGTGCTCAGGGTGGAGCATCGGGAGGAACCCGCTGCAACCGCAACCGACGTCAGTAGCAATTAACCGGCTGGTCGTTCTTCGACCTCTACCTCTGCGCAATTTGAGCTTGCCACAAAACAGGAGATACAGGATTATGACCAGTTAAGGGCGATACCGGACTGGGAGGTCGGAGCAACCAATGGGCTGGGCGCTTGTTGTCTCATTCATAATCGGCGCAGTCTGTGGATTGCGTATGCCGGTTGTGATTTTCACTCTGGTTGTACTCGTCGTGATGGTTGTCTATGCAAGCATCAGTTACTCGACGGGAGTCCCGCTAGCCCGTGCAATCGCCTGGGGGTTTGTGTTTGCTGCGGTCCTGGAGGCGGGTAATATTTTCACTCACCTGCTTCTGTATGTTTTCTACACGCGACGAGCCGATGACGCGCGCAAACGCACTCCACAGGAGTTGCAATCGAAGTATCCAGCTGACTAGTCCAATCTAGACCGGGCTATTGTGCCCGATAAGATCAGCCCGTCGATCCATCTGCGCCTCTTTCTCCAATCTGGCAAGCGCGAGCTGTTCTGCTTTCTCCATCCCGTATTTGAATTTGTATCCCGCCGCTTTCAGGCGTTCGCCTGAAAAACGCATGCGCCACAGCGGGTTTCTGATTGGCAGGGAATGGAAGCGGACGAAGTCGTGGAGCCAGTCGACGACCCAAGGAACGCTGACGACACGATAGCGACGGTCCCCACTTGCGGCAAAGGCCTTTCGCATGAAGTCGATGTGCTTGGGCGTGATGCGATCGTCCTCGGCCAGGTTGTAGATCTCAACCCGCCCCGGCTCACCTACACCCGCAAGCCCCCGCTCCATGCACCAGATGAGCGCATCGGAGACATCGCCGACATAGATATGATGGGCATGGCGGTGTGATGCGAGCATGCGCTTGATGATGTTCCAATCGCGTACGCCGATGATCTGTTCGATATCGACGACAACGGTCGGCCGTAGCGCAATGCATCGCATCTGGTCGGCCACGCGAGTGATTGCCCTTTCGCCAGCAAGCTTCGTGCGACCATACTCGCGCACATAGTCAAGCGCCCAGTATTCCGAGGCGACGTCCCGCTCAAGGGAAAGAACGGGCGAGCTCTCAGAGATTGAGACAGAACGACCGCTGCCATATACCGCTACAGAGCTCGTGTAGCAGAAGGCTCGTACGCCGGCATCCTCGGCGGCACGCGCCAAGCGTTCCGTTGCCGTTTCGTTGACAGCCCTCATGCGATGCTTTTTGCCAATTTCGGCCGCCAGATGGAGGACCGCGCTGCAGCCTCCGACCACGGAATTGAGATCCGCGTTACCGGAAAGATCAACCTGACGCCACTCCAGCCGTTGGGTGCTGTCGGATGGCGGCTGCGTCTGCGATGTCGTGGCTCTAACGCGATAACCGCGGTCAAGCAGATCGGCGACGACAACGCGGCCAATCCGGCCCGTTGCGCCGGTCACCAGAATAGTTTCATCCGGCATGGGCCATCTCCGCAAGAAGAGGGCGATGCCGCTTGTCCTTCAGATGATCGGCTAAACGGATCGCCATGGCAACGATCATCTGAGTAGGGTTGCAATGGCCAGCAGTCGGAAAGACTGAACTCCCCGAGACATAGAGTCCCGCAAGGCCGTGAACCTGACAATCAACGTCGACGACCCCTTTTTCCGGACTGCACGACATGCGCGTCGTGGCGGTTGGATGGGCTACGTCGACGAAGCTTTCCGGAATGGGTGCCCTGTCGCGCACCCAATCAGCGAGCACCGGCTGCGGAAAGCCGATCCTCGCCAATTCGGCCGCGGTCAGTTCAGCCATGCGATGCATGGTTCGTGCCTCGTCCGGATGGCTGCGCCAGTCGACTTTCGGCAGGCGCATACCGAACCGGTCGCGGCGCTGCGACAGGCTGACACGACTGTCCGGGTCGGGCATCTGCTCGCACATGCAATCCAACGTAAGTTCCCGCAACTTCCGCGGCAGGCCGTTGCGCGACCCGAAATAGTCGACTGCGCCGCGAGCCAATAACGGAACGTTACGCGCCACGCTCAAAATGTCCTGCGGCAGGCTTGGCTTGCGCGCCGCAAGACGTCGCAGAGAATCCCAGGGATCGTCGCGTGCAAGCACTTCGCCAAGCCAACCCGCACAATTGAGCAAGCGCTCGCGGCGCTGTATCGTCGGACTGAGCCTTAGACCGGCTCGAAAGAACCGGCCTCGCACATTGTAACGCCCGAAACGGCGCCGCAACGCCGCCGAATCAGACAAGGAAAAAAAGGCAGTCGGCCCGCGCAGGTGGTCCATCAGATAGCGCCCGACCTGATCGCGATCGTTGCCAAGAGCCGGACCGTCCGGCTCACCGGAGTTGAGCAGGATGCGTGCATTCTCAATACCCCCGGCACAGAGTACCACTGCGGCGGTTGAAAGCTTTTGCTTGCGCCCATCGTCAGTCGCGAACTCGAGGCCGCGAATGCTCGTGCGTGCATCGTTGGCAAGAACCTGCAGCACGGTAGCGCCAGTGACCAATGTGACGTTTGGGCCGAGATGCTTGCGAATATGACGCCCGAACCGCATATACTCAAAAGGATAGGACTCTGCCTCATCCCTGCTGAACTGCCAGAAGAACGGAAGCAGGAGATTTGCGTCGACCTCGGCCTTCGGTGCAACGCGCTCTGCGATCGACCAGAAACGTTGGTCGCTGTAACCGCTGCCGAGGGCGAGGCCAAGATGGGTCGCACTGCGATCCATGTAGGGTTCCAGTTCCTGCATGGCAATCGGCCATCCTGAATGGTCAACCCATTCCCGTTGCTCGAAATCGATCGCATCAAAGGGACCGCACCGGCCTCCCCAGGTATGCGAAGCGCCGCCCAGGATTCGGTTGCGCACGGACCATTGATCGCGGGCACGCGGCCGGCCGACATTTTCGATCTCGTTAAGAGCGTCTTTTTCAGGAGTGCGCTGCTCCCCGCCGCTTTCCAGCAGCACAACGCTTATGCCTGAATGGGACAGTTCGCGCGCCAAAGTAGCGCCGGCCGGACCGGAGCCTACAATGCAGACATCGCATCGCAGCAGCGGGAGGACGGTTTCCCCGGACGTGGGTTGCAGATTAATAATGAGCATGGCCGACATCCCCCCCTACATCATCGTCGACCGACCGGGGCAGCCGTCCCCCGCATGTCAAGGACGATACGCCTGCGATGCATGTCAGGGCGGCCTTCCGGCATTTCCTGAGAGGAATTTTCCTTACCATATTATCCACCTCGGGTCGTTCAAGTGTGAACCGGTCTTGCAGCCGTCACCGTTACGTGGAGCCGCGTGGCTCCGGCAAATCGCGGGAGGCATGAAGCCGAAGAAAGGGTGCCGTAGGCTCGATCGTGGCAGGTCGGCTGGCGGCCAGGCCTGCCAGGATGAAGAAGAGCAGGCCGAGGTCGACTGTCGGACCGACGACCATGGAGCCGGCGAGTAGACACAGGCAACCATTGCGTGCCGCCAGGCGAATATCGGCGACGTAACTCCTGGCCGGCGCGCCGCCATGGCCGAGCGCGGTGAATGCAAACATCAGAAAGAAGAATGCGCCGGGGACGCCGACGTTTGACAAGAGTGCCACCGGGAAGCTCGAAGTCCGCGCCGTGCCCAGTCCAACGCCGAGGCCGAAGGTATCGAGGAAATTCTGGAGGCCGTAAGTGTTCCAGGAACCACGGGTAAGGCCAGAGCTAGAAGTCGACTTGCTGAGGATGAGTATATCCACATAGTTGTGAACTGTGTTGAAGATGTCCTGTTGCAGAAGGATAACGAGTCCAGCAAGCAGCACCAGAAGCGGCGCGAGGACAGCGACGGTGGCGCTATGGCTGCTACCGGGACCGATGCCGCTGCGCCATACGGCGGTGGCGTAAAGGATCGCTAAACCCACCGGCGCCGCAACGAGCCCTGCAGAGGATGTTGACAGGATGATGAGCATTAGTGACGTGACGGCAAGGGGTCCGGTCCAACGCGAATGTCGTTGGCAAAGCCACGTTGTCGCGGTGAACCCAAGAGCACCGAGCGTCGTTCCGGCGAAGGCTGATGCCTCGGGCCATGAACCGACAATGCGCTTCATCCCGTTGACCTTGTCGTTGTCGTGAAAAGTGTACTGCGCGTTGCGGATGAATTGCAGCACGTCTTGGGCGCCAATAGAGCCGGTAACGACATCGAGCAGAGCGAAGACGATGTTGAGGGTCGCATAGGCGATCAAGCCAATGACAATGGCTCGGTAGCCTGCGAGCGTCGATCCGATAGCCACAATCAGCGTGAAGCAGACGAGATCTGCCGCCAGATAGACGGTCTGGGTGAGATTGCTGGAGACGGGCCCTAAAGGCGCCACGCCGCCGGTCAAGGGCTGCTCGGGTATGCCGAGCGGGATAATCGTTGTCGCATCGGCAAACAGCCGGGGTAGGAAGTAGGCAGATAAGCCGCCGTAAAGGACAAGGCAGGCCAACCAGAAGCCGGGTTGACCGAAGTGCAGAACATCAAACAGTGGCGCAGCGGGGCGCTTGCTGCGCATGGCAGCAACGGCGACGAACATCAAGAAAACATGCGCCGGCTGAACGCTCGAAGAGCCCAGCACGAAAGCCGCTGCTGCACCAAGCAGCGTCAAGCTGACGAAGGCCTTTATGGTTGCATCCTGTCCAAGTACCAGACAGTAGAGACCGAGCGCTATGGTGATGATACCGATAGGTTCAACGGCCATCGCCAGCCACACTCACTCGCGCGCTAGTGACCAGTTGAGCCGCTGTCCTTGGTTTGCCGGTCATTCCCACTATAAGGCCCTTGAACTTGAGGGCGTGCTTTTCGATGGCATGCCAGGAAAAAAAGGCCAGCAGTGCCGTCGCTGGCAACGCCAAGGCGATGTTGATGTACCACTCGCGATACTGGGGAAGGAGATGGGCAACCGCCTGCTGGACGGGGAACGCGTAGAGATAGATCCCATAAGAATAGTCACCGCTGGCGAGGAGCGCGTGCTTTGATGGTTTCGTCAGGCCAATGGCAACCGTCACATATGCAATGGGAAAGGCAGCGAAATAGGGCGCATAGGGCAGGTTCAGCATTGCGAACGAGACAAGTGCTGCAGCGGCCGCACGGACCGGCGTAACCGTCAGGCGATCGCGGCAGATAAACAGAACGACGCCAGCTAGAAAGCTAAGAAGGAGGATGCGCCCAGGCAACGCTCCGTCCATCGGCAGTTCCGCGGCCCCGCGCAGCACGTCGCGACCAATGACAGCTCCATGGGCAAGGAGCACGGCCGTTACCAGCAGCACTGGCCGATACACCAAGCCCATGACCGCAAGCACGGTCAGTACGATATAGCATTCCAGTTCGTAGGGGATCGTCCACAGCGAGACATTGACGGCGTGATAATAGGGATTGTCACGAAACAGGCCGGGGAGCAGGTACTGGATATGGCCTACGATGTTCAGAAAATAGGCCGAGAACTGAGGATCGGAAAAATAGGAGGCAAGCGGCTGTGTGGTGAACAGCGGCCCCAGCACCAGCGCACACAAGGTGACCTCAACAGCAAGCGCCGGCACGAGGCGTAGGGCGCGCAAACCAAGGAAGCGTCCGATATTACGCGTTCGCGAAAGACTGGCGCTGACAAGAAAGCCGCTGAGAGCGAAAAACGCGGGGAGGACGAACGTTACCAGCCCGCGTAGCGGCGGCTGGAACAAGAAGACTTCCCCAGCCTTGCCATAGGACACGGCAAAGCTGTGAATGCAAAGAACGGCTACGGCAAGAACCACTCTCAGGTAGTCGAAGCCGGTGGTATATCCATTCGAAAACCGCTCTCCGATCAACATGGTCTTTCTCCTGTCGCTGGGCGCCGCTGCAAAATGAATACTACGCTGCACTGCAGCATAGACGGTAAGTCAGCATTTGCAAGGTCACATACTGCATTGCGACAAAAATTTTACTGTGCTGCCTGGACTTGTTCGGAATGAAGGAACATCTTCACGCCGGCATGCTCCTACAATACACGCAATAGTCGGAAATATCTCGCAATTACAATGCTTTACCGATCAAATTGGACTTGTGCTGGTTCCCGTCATCGCGCAATCGTGCAAAGTAACATTGCTGCGGCGCAGTCGGAAAATCATCCATAAGATGGTCTGATATCGCATTTGTTGCAGTCATAACGATTCATTTCTGTTGCAAATCTCTACCAATCGTGAAAATCTTGGCATGATCGCCGGAGTTAATCATGATGAATCTCTGGGAAGTTATGCGCGCTCCTGGAAGTTACTGTCGAATGCTGACGGTTACGTTTGTGTTCGCGTTAATTACATATCTGCGCTATAAATCTGTAACATTGACGCTATACTATAGCATTATTTGCATATTTCTTATGCAGCTTGTCTATATTGGTGGCATCCTATTCCTCACATGGCGTGAGAGGCCGGGGCGCAGAGCAGACTGAAAGTTGTACGGACTGCATTGTTGTGTCAGTTCCGGAGAAGAGGAGAAGCCGGCCCTACGACACACGTTGAAGGATTGATGTGTGATGAAATTCGGGACAAGCGGGCTTCGCGGCCGTTCTGTCGATCTGAAGGGCCGGGCTTCGGCGCTTTATGCCACAGCCATCGGACATTGTCTGCTCGACAGTGGCATGGCGCCTCGAGGTCGATTGCTTTCTGCCCATTCTGGCGACGCTCTCACTTGCAGCATCCAGGCGGCAGTCGCTGTCGGTAATGGCTGTCTCCCACCATTTGCCGTTCGCCGCAGCCGACCGCCTTGAAAATTCCCGTTGAGACCAGGGTGAGGTTGATGGCTATCTTCGAAGCGGCTCTGCCAACCTCACAGCGTTCCTGCAGCCGATCGGCGAGATCGGCGGCCTTAGCGACATGGACGGGCTCCCTCCGGCAATGCCCCCGAAATGCGCTGCTATCTTGAGGCAGAAAGCGCAGCCGCAACTGCGGCGTTGCTGCAGACGAGCCTGGAACGCATCCGCTGGTGGGCGAAGGTAAACTGATCGAAAAACAAAAGATTTCCAAGGATTTTCGAAATGACGCAGAAGATCGTTCCCGTGATTCTGGCCGGTGGGAAGGGTACTCGACTCTGGCCGCTGTCGCGCGCCGCAGCACCGAAACAGTTTTTACAATTCATCGGCGATAAGACGCTTTTCCAGAAAGCGCTATCGCGCGTCTCCGACTGCACTCTCTACGAGGCTCCGGTTGTTGTCACGAACGAGGAATTCCGCTTTCTCGTCGCCGAACAGGCGCGCCAACTGGACATAGGCCTCGCCGCCATCCTGCTCGAACCGGTCTCCCGCAACACTGCCGCCGCAGTCGCAGCGGCCGCGACGCTGGTGCGCGATCGCTTTGATGAAAACACGATCATGCATGTGCTGGGCTCCGACCACGAAATCGCGGCCGATGACACCTATTTTGACTGCGTCCGCATCGCAGCCGCCACAGCCTCCGTAGGCAAGCTCGTGACCTTCGGCATCCAGCCGGCCGAACCGGCAACCGGCTATGGCTACATCGAGGGTGGCCAACCGCTGGCGACGGGTGCGTGCGTGGTGGCCCGCTTCATCGAAAAGCCGCTGCTCGCGAATGCCGAAGAAATGCTCGCCGCCGGCGGCTTCTATTGGAACTCCGGTATGTTCATGTTCTCGGTCTCATGCCTTCTCGATGAGCTGCGCACCTATGCTCCGGAGACGATAAGGGCCGCCGGAGAGGCCGTAGCAAACGCAACGACAGACCTTGATTTCACCCGCCTCGATAAGGCGGCGTTTGCCGCGGCCCCGAATATCTCGATCGACTACGCCATCATGGAGAAGACGAGCAATGTCGCCGTCGTTCCCTCGCCCTTTCAGTGGTCCGACCTCGGCAGCTGGGATTCCGTCTGGAAGAGCAGCAACCGGGACGAGCATGGTAACGTGGCAGCCGCCAACACCACCGTCGTCAATACCAAGAACTCGCTCATTATCACCCATGGCGTGCACCTCGCCGTCCAGGGCATGGACGATATCGCGGTCATCGCCAGCGAGGATGCCGTTTATGTCGGCAGGCTAGAGGACAGTCAAAACGTCGGAAATATCGTCAAGATGCTCGCCGCCGCCGCGTCGACATCGCAGCTGACCGAAACACACCCGACGTCTTACCGACCCTGGGGCGGCTACACGTCGGTGCTGAACGGCGATCGTTTCCAGGTGAAACGCATCTTTGTAACCCCAGGCAAAAAGCTGTCGCTGCAGAAGCACCATCACCGCTCGGAGCACTGGATCGTCGTCAAGGGCACGGCCGAAGTGACCGTTGGCGAAAACGTGCAGATGCTCAGAGAGAACGAATCCGTCTACATCCCGCTTGGCGAAATCCATCGCCTCTCCAACCCCGGCAAGATCCTGCTTGAACTGATCGAAGTCCAGACCGGATCTTATCTCGGCGAAGACGATATCATCCGCATCGTTGACGAGTTCGGCCGCAGCTGATCGGCGTCGGGGACCAAGGCAATCCGAGCAGCGAGACATGTCATGCCACAAGTAGAGCGGGCAAGAGAATGGACGGTGGTCTTAGAGACGGTCGGGCCTCTGTTTCAGCGCTTGCGAACCGCGCCAAGGCAGAGGCCAAGCGGATTCGCGGGGCAGCCTGAGAACAGACCTGGATTATCAGATCAGTGCCGGTTTGATTTTGCGTGCCAGTTCCACGCTGAGCGGATGATCTGAGACAAGTCATACTGCGGCGTCCAGCCGAGAACCTCTCGCGCCTTGTCATTGTTGGCAACAAGCGTGTGCGAGTCGCCCTCTCGCCGGCCAACATATTCCAGAGGAAACGGCCGCTCGGAGACGCGCTCGATGGTGCCGAGCAACTCCTTCACGGTCGTCCCGGTGCCGGTGCCGAGATTGAGGGCAACTGACTCTCCGCCGCGCAGCAGATGCTCGACGGCGCGCACGTGGGCATCTGCGAGGTCAAGCACGTGTATGTAGTCGCGCACGCAGGTACCATCACGGGTCTCGTAGTCGGTTCCGAACACCTTGAAGCCTTCGCGGCGGCCAAGGGCGGCGTCGATCGCCAGCGGTATGGCATGCGTTTCCGGCTGGTGCCACTCGCCGATCCGGCCTTCGAAATCGGCCCCGGCGGCGTTGAAGTAGCGAAGCACGACAGATCGAAAGCCCGTGTACGTGTCGTAGTCGGCAAGCGCCTGCTCGACGATGTACTTCGTGCGGCCGTACGGATTAATCGGCACCTGGCGGTGCGTCTCGTCGAGCGGCACGCGCTGCGGCAAGCCATAGGTCGCACAGGTCGACGAAAAGACGAACGACTTGACACCCGCCGCCTGGGCTGCGGCCAGGAGCGTCAACGTGCCTATGACGTTGTTCTCGTAGAAGGCAACCGGGTCTTTAACCGATCCTCCGACCTCTATGAGCGCGGCAAAGTGCAGGATGGCAGCCGGTTTATGTTTAGCCAGGACCTCGTCGAGACGAGCGCGGTCCCGGATATCTCCCTCTTCCGCGGGGCCCCACTTGACGAACTCGCGATGACCGTTTGAGAAATTGTCGAAAACGACCGGTTTGAAGCCCTTGTTCGCAAGATCGAGACACGTATGCGAGCCAATATACCCCGCGCCACCGACGACCAAAGCCGTTTCACCTGCCACGTACCACCTCTTTTTGTTTTATCGCGTTAAGAATGACCCGGATCCTAGCTTGAAACGCGAGTAAAGGCGTATCGCCACGAAGATTAACTTCACAGATACGCTGCGTCCAACATCAACACTGACGACAATAACGTGATGTTTAAAGTTAACATTAGGACGTCAGCGCAAACTATGCTATACTGCAGCACGATATGGAATGCAATGCGCTCCACGAAATGCAGTGAATTGTATTGCGTGATTCCTATACTTCAGCGAAATATATTGATCAATTCAGAAGAGGCGCAGCCTTCGTCCTGCCGAATCGCGTCCCGGTGAGATCAGTTTGACAAGAAGTTTCCAGGGAGGCGCCATCACTCCGACCTTGCTTTGATGCGGCCAGCTGGCCCCGAGTTTTAGTTCCGGCAATAGTGAAGGAATTTCTGTTTTCTGATCCAGGCTAGGCTAGGCCAAGAGTAATCGGGGAAAATCTTCGGTGAGATGTCGTAGCTGGGACCAAAATGTAGCCATTTAGCTACATGTTATTGACAGGGCGTGCGGCACTGCATAATGTAGCCAAATGGGTACCTATTCACACTCACTTCCTACCCTCTTCGGCGCACTATCAGACCCGACACGGCTGGCAGTTGTCGAACGGCTTGCATCGGGTGCAGCGTCCGTTTCTGAACTTTCGAAGCCGTTCGAAATGGCGCGCCCTTCCTTTCTGAAACACCTGCGTGTTCTGGAGGATGCCGGGGTGGTGACATCCGTCAAGCGGGGGCGGGTCAGAACCGTTTCGCTTCGACAAGAAGCGCTCGGCCTCATCGAAGAGTGGGTGGATTGGCATCGCAGACGGGCCGAGGCTCGCTTGGATCGTCTGGGCGTATTTCTGCAATCGGAGAGAGAAGATGACGAATGAAGCGCAGCATCATGAACAATTCGCCCTGGAACGGTCCTACCCCAACTGCCTCGACCACGTTTGGGCGGCGTGGGCGGTGCCGGAAAAGAAGAAGGCTTGGTTCGGTGACGGGCTGATAGAGATGGATTTCCACGAAGGAGGGCGGGAGCGGGGCGCCTTTCGCAACGATATGGGCGAGCACACGAAGGAGGCGACCTTCTTCGAGATCTCCGAACGCAAGCGGATCGTCTACGGCTATTCGATGGCGATGAACGGGCGCATCCATACCGTTTCACTCGTCACTGTTCTGTTCGAAGATCATGGCGGCGGGACAAGGCTGCGACATATCGAGCAGATGTGCGTGATGCCTCCAAGCGACGGCGTCGAGGGACGCAAGCATGGCTGGGGCGCGTTGCTGGATCGGTTGGGAACTTATCTGGAAACCGACAGCCTCGCAGAGACAAGGGCATGAAATTGGCCAGCGTGCTTTCTCGGCAAGCCTGCTTTGGTCCAGCCCGTATATGTTCGGCGACATCTGGCGCGCGGGGGCGGGCGCGTCGCTGGTGACCTCCGCGTCATGGAAGTTCGCGGTTGCACTCATGCGCGAGATCGCGACGGCGTTATAGCGGCGAGCGCAATGGCATTCCTCTCCTGTCAGCTCGGCCGGATGCGCCGCCAGTGACGCTCGAAATCGTGAACGCCTCGAGTGACGAATTGCCGTGACTTTCCTGCTTGGCGCCGGTGATCAGGAAGGGCAACGTTCGCCGCCTTCGAAGTCGTTGCTGACGACACCTCCGCCGGCGTGTTGACGGCAACATACGGCCCCCTCTCCTCTTCAGTCGAAAAAGCTCGCATCCTCTTCCATCAGGTATTTTCTGGCCCCTTCCGCGTCGATGTCGAGCCCCAGACCTGGCGCTTCCAGCAGGTCGACCATGCTGTCCTTGACGATCTGCGACGGCAGGCCGATGACCAGATCTTCCCACCATGGATCGGAAGCGGTCGGATATTCGAAAGCGACGTAATTTGCCGGCAACGTGGCGCAGACATTGATCAGCGCGCCGAGGCCGAGCAGCCCGTTAGCGGTGCCGTGTGGTGCCATCAGGATCGAGTGCATGTAGGCATGCTCGGCGACCCATTTGAGCTCGGCGATGCCGCCAATATCGGCTGGATCGGGGCCGATCACGCGGACCGCCTGCGTCTCGATCAGCTCCTTGAAATTGTGCCGGAGGTAAATCTGTTCACCGGTATGGATCGGGGTCGAGGTGGAGGTCGTCAGCTCCCGATAGGCTTGCGGGTTGACCCAGGGCACGTAGTCTCCTGTCAGCATGTCCTCGAGCCACATCAAATTGTACTTCTCCACCGCGCGAGCGAACCTGATCGCATCGGGCAGCATCCAGCCCGGGCCGCAGTCGAGCGCCAGGCTGACTTTGTCGCCCAGCACTTCCTTCATCGCGATCACGCAGTCGAGCATATGGTTGAAGCCGCGCTCGCTGATCGCTCCCTGATCCATGGCGCCGTGATAGCCGGCCTTCTTCTGGATCACGCCGTAGTGGAAACCCTCGATGGTGTCCTTCATGTTGGAATGGAAGGAGATTCCCTGCTTGATCATGAAGAAGTTCTGCGGCTGCTCCATCATCCATTTGACGTCAGCGGCGTAATCCTCCGGCCGGTCGCCGGTTCGCTTCTGGCGGACCGAGCCGTTGTAGACGCGCACCTTGTCCCGCACCTTGCCGCCGAGCAGTTTATAGGCCGGCACGCCCGCCGCCTTGCCAGCAATATCCCACAGCGCATGCTCGATCGCGCTCACCGCCGCGCCGTACGGCTTGAAGGAGCCGCGCTGGCGGATTTTCAGCATGACTCTCTCGACATCGGTCGGATCCTCGCCGATCAGCGCCTCGCGGAAATGCAGCACAAAGGGCTTGAGGTACGACTTGGTGAATTCGACTTCGCCCAAGCCATAGAGGCCCTCGTCCGTAACGATCCGGACAATCGGGTGTCTGCCGATAACGGCACAGCGGAGATCGGTGACCTTCATCTTCTTTCCTTGCCTCAGCTCCAGGTGCGATCCCAGGAATACTCGTCGTCCCAGTGATCCGTGGGCTGCCAGATGCCGGCAACGCCGGGCTGCAGATGCTGCAAGATCACTTCGTCGACCACGTCGTCGATGCCCAGGCCCGGCTTATCCGAAACAGTGATGAAGCCATTTTTCACCAGCGGCTTGGGAATGCCGGTGACGATATCGTCCCACCAGTCGACATCGGCGGAATGGTATTCGAGCGCCATGAAATTTTCAGTCGCGGTCGCAACATGTGCGGCGGCCATCGCGGCGATCGGGCTTTCTGCCATGTGGATGGCCATGGCGACACCCCGGTCCTGCGCCATGTCGCCGATCTTCTTGGTCTCGAGGATGCCTCCACTGGTGAGCAGGTCAGGGTGGACAACGGAGACCCCGCCGCTGTTGAGCAGCGGCTCGAAGCCTTCCTTGAGGTATATATCCTCGCCGGTGCAGATTGGCACCGTGGTGGAGTTCTGCAGTTGTCGATACTGCTCCGTATACTGCCACGGGATTACATCCTCGAGCCAGGCGGGCACGTATTTCTCAATTCGCCTGGCAAGGCGAATGCCGTTCTGCATCGAGATATGGCCGACATGGTCGATCGCCAGCGGCACATCCATGCCGATGACCTCACGGACCTCGGCGATGTATTGCTCGAGCAAATCGAGGCCCTTGTCCGAAAAGTGCAGACCGGTAAACGGGTGCGGGACGTTATGCAGATCGTACGAAGCGTTGCGGATCCGCCGCTCTTCTATGGTCTTCAGAGGCCCCCGAACGGGACTGGTTCGGTACCCTTCCAGTGAACCGGCGGGAAACACGACCGCACCGGGCACATCCGCAATCTGCATCAGTCCCAAATCCATCTTCAGGAAGGTGAAGCCGAGCTCCATGCGCTGCCTGAGGCGCTTGCCGGTTTCGGTGCCACTCGGCACTGTGGCGTCGGTATCGCAGTAAACGCGTACTTTCTCCCGAAAGCGGCCGCCGAGCATCTGGTAGATAGGGACGCCATAGGCCTTGCCGGCAAGATCCCACAACCCGATTTCAATCGCCGATACGCCGCCGCCCTGCCGGCCGTGCCCACCGAATTGCTTGATCCGGCGAAACAGTCGATCGATGTTGCAAGGGTTCTCACCCAGCAACCGGCTCTTCAGCATCAGCGCGTAGGTGGCGCTGGCGCCGTCGCGCACCTCTCCCAGCCCGACGATGCCCTGGTTGGTGTAAATCTTCAGCAGCACCGAGGCGAACGGCGCTCCGGTAATTTCGGCTACCCGCATGTCGGTGATGCGAAGGTCTGACGGCCTGGAATGCGTGTTCACCCGATTGAGCGCCTCGTCGGCCGAATATGCCTCTGGCATGACTTTTCCTCGTTCTGCTGGGAGCCCATCGCCGCGCACGCTGGGCGGCCGAAAGCGTTGCTGGCTAGTCGAGCTCTATCTCATGGTCTTGGAGGTATTCGCGGTTCATCTCAACGCCGAGACCCGGCCTGGGCGTAAGCGTGAGGCTGCCGTTGGAAACATCGAGCGGCGTGTCGATCAGGTGATCGTATTTGCCGAGGTTCCATTCTGACGTTTCAAGCTTGTAGAAATTCGGAACGGTCATCATCACCTGTGCTCCGGCAACCACGTTGATCGGCCCTGCGGCGTCATGCGGCGAGACGGGGATGTAGTAGGCTTCGCACAGGGCAGAAATCTTCTTGAGTTCGGTAATGCCTCCGGTCCAGGTGACGTCGGGCATGATGTAGTCGGCGAGCCTGTTTTCGAGCACCGGCACGAAATCCCATTTCGTGTGGCCGCGCTCCCCCCAGGATATAGCGGCGCTGACCTTCTCGCGGACCTGCCTGAGGGCGTTGAGGCTCTCGGGCGGACAGGGTTCCTCGAACCAGTCGATCTGACCGGCCTCCTCGAGACTGCGGCAAAGGCGAATGGCGGTGGGAACGTCGAACCGGCCATGCGCATCGATGAGGATGTCGACGTCAGCGCCCGCCGTTTCGCGGATCAGGGCGGTGAGTTCGGCCGCCTCACGCTCATCCTTGCGCGTCATGCTGCCGTCGAGGTAGCCGTTTCGTTGTTCGCGAGCCAGTCCACCAGAGGCGCTGCCCTGGTATGGGAAAGGATCGAACTTGAGCGCGGTGTGACCGGACTCGACGATGTCTCGAATTTCCCTGGCCACCGCCTCCTTGCTGGTAAACTTGGCCTGGTTGGGATGGGTGTAGAGCGCGATTTCATCGCGCACCGGTCCGCCCAGGAGCTCGTATATCGGCTTGCCAAGGACTTTGCCCCGGATGTCCCAGAGGGCTATGTCGATGGCGCTCACGCATTCGACGGCGGCGCCGCGACTGCCCATGTAGGTGAAGCTGCGGAATATCTTGTGCCAAAGATACTCGATGCGCGCCGGGTCCTCGCCCATCAAAGCGGCGCCGATCTGCCGCAGGATCGTGCAGAGGGCCCGATTGGCGAGCCTTGTCGTGGTGGTGATCTCTCCCCAGCCGCTCAGCCCCTCGTCGGTCGTCACTTCGACAAACAGAAACTCTCCCCAATAAGAAGCATCGGACTTGATTAGCCACGGCCGAACGCTGGTGATCTTCATCTCAATTGCCTTTACCTGAAGTGTTCCGGGTTACGATATTCATCCGGCGCGAGCGGCGTTACGCGCACGCATGTGTTCGAGGATGTGCCGCCCTGAGCCTTCGACATGGCGTGCAATAAGTTCGGCTGCCTCGTTCGCCCTTCCGGCTTTGACATGCGCAATAAGCTCGCGATGCTCACTCAGGATCGCTGCACGCCGGGCAAGGGTAAAATCGAAGCGGCGGCCCACGGCTCGAAGCACTTCGCGATGCTTCCACCAAAGCTCGGCAGCATGGCGGTTGTAGTGCTTCCGATACATGACCGTATGAAAGGCGGTGTCCAGCTCGCTATGCCTTACCGTTTCGGTAAAGTTGTTCTCTTCAATGAGGCTTTGGATGCGTTCTAGTTCAGCAATGTCCTCCACCGTCGCCATATTCACGAACCAGCGCGTCAGTGACGGCTCGATCAAAACGCCTATCTCGTAGATATCCCGAACAAAGTCCTGATCGATGGGCCGGACGCGCGCTCCGCGGTTGGGAACGAAGGTGACAAAGCCCTCCCCGCGCAACAGTTGCAAAGCCTCCCGCACCGGGTTGGTCGAGGTGCCGTGGCGCCGGGCGAGATCGGTGATGACGAGCCGCTCGTTGGCTGCGAGCCGCCCTTCGATGATGTCGTCCCTGATCAGCTGGTAAACAGACGCCCCCTCGCTCGAGGCCCCTGTAGCATCGATCCCCTCAGGGGGCTGCGCTCTAAATTCGCTTGTTTCGGCCAAGACCGTCCCCAATCCATACACACATTGCCGGGATATCATGCAAAACCTCCCGAAACAATGTACGATTTCTTTGGTTGACAGACAATCTTCGACATGAAAACGTATGATGAGGTCGAAGGGATACATTAAGTGGGAGAATCCCACGACCTGGGAGCAAGACCGCCTCGATTGAGAGCGGCTTGGGAGAAACCTGGGAGAATACTATGACGAGTCTTTCGCTCGGCGGTGTCGCTGTACGCGGCACTGTATCCACTGCTTTGATGGTATCGCTGATGTCCGTGTCTGCGCTCGGTGCGCCGGTCGACTTGAGTCAGTGGTCACCGCAATATGTGCGCTCCATAGCCGGCACGCAGGAGTTCGACACGGCGGCCGATTGCGGCAAGGTCACCCCGCTCGACTATAAGGGGCGGCTGACATTCTGGTATCAGGGCGTATTCGAGGGCGACCCCGACCTCCTGCGCCAGTATTACAAGGACTTCTTCGAGACCTTCCGCAAAACCTACCCAAACATCCAGCTTGAGGAACAAGCCCTCACCTACAACGATCTGCTGGACAAGTTCCGGACCGCGCTTTTAGGCAATGCCGCGCCCATGGCGGTCCGCCTGCAGATCCTCGGCGGCACCGAGTTCGCCTCAAAGGGCTATTTGCAGCCGCTCAAGCCCGAGGACGTAGGCTATTCGACCGAGGATTTCTGGCCTGGCGCCATGAAGGCGGTGACTTGGGAGGGGGTGACCTACGGTATCCCGACCAACAACGAGACGATGGCGTTCATTTGGAACGCCGACATCTTCAAGCGTGCAGGTCTCGATCCCGATAAGGCTCCGGCAACCTGGGACGACGTCGTCAAATATTCCAAGCAGATCCACGACAAGCTCGGCATTGCCGGTTACGGCCTCGTGGCCCGCAAGAATGCGGGTAATACGCCATACCGCTTCATGCCGCAGCTGTGGGCCTATGGCGGCGGCGTCTTCGACGAAGCGACCGCCAATCCGACTTATAAGGAGGTCCAACTCAATAGCCCGCAGAGCAAGGCGGCATTGCAAGCCTCCTACGACATGTATGTTCGCGACAAGTCGGTTCCGGTTTCGGCGCTCACCAACCAGCAGGCCGACAACCAGCCCCTCTTCCTCGCTGGCCAGCTCGGCATGATGATCTCGCACCCGTCCGACTACAACGTCATGCTCGACCTGCAAAAGAAGACGACGGGCAGCGACAAGGAAAAAGCCCAGACCGTCATCGACAACATGCGCTACGGCCTCATTCCGACTGGCCCCGATGGCAAGCGTGCCGTCGTGTTTGGCGGCTCCAACATCCACATCCTAAAGCCCGAATACGTCGAGGGCGGCAAGGTGGACGAGCTGGCTGCAAAGGCTATCATCTGCATGTGGACGAGCCCCGAATGGTCGCTGAAGATGGCCTATGCCGGCTCGAACCCGGGCAACCTGAACGGCTTCAAGACCAAGTGGATGAAGGAGCGTCTTGATAACATCAAGTTCCTTGATGTCACGACTTCGATGCTGCCCTACGGCATCCCGTTCCCGGCGCTGCCACAGTCGCCTGAGATCATGAATATCATCGTCCCGGACATGCTGCAGAATGCTCTGACCGGGGCCATGACGGTCGACCAAGCAGCGGACGACGCAGCCAAGAAGGTAAAAGACCTGATGGACGGCGGACTCTAATCATCCTGACGATCTGACCGGCTGCACCTTCGATTGCAGCCGGTCTGTTCCGAAGAACAAGGGCACCGCACAGTGACGATCTTGACTGGCAAGGCCGAGGCTCACCGAAGACTGCAACCCGATCGGTCAGCCGTGCTGCGAAACATCTGGGAGCATCGCGCCGACTACGCGTACGTGCTTCCCGCGATCGCCGTGATGCTTATCGTCATCGCCTACCCGATCTACTACACGATCGAACTGTCGTTCTTCAATACACCGCCTGGCCTGCAGCTCCGGGACAAGATCTTCGTCGGTTTCGACAACTACGCCGCCATCCTCACAAGTGCGGTGTTCTGGAAGGTCACCTCGAACACTCTCATCTGGACACTGGGATCCACTCTCGTTTCATTTGTCCTGGGATTTGCCTGCGCCCTGGCGCTCCATCGCGACTTTGTCGGCCGCGGCATCCTACGCGCCATCCTCATCATTCCCTGGGTCATCAGCGCGGTCGCCGCGTCCTATATCTGGAAGTGGATCTACCATTCCGACTTTGGAATAATCGGTGCGGTGCTGGTCGGCCTGGGATGGGCCGATCGGCCGCCGAATTTCATCGACAGTGTCAGCACAGTGCTGCCCTCGCTGATCGTCGTCAATATCTGGCGGGAGTTTCCGTTTGCCATGATCATGATGATGGCTGGTCTGCAGACGGTTCCCGATCAGTTGCTGCGCGCCGCAAAGGTCGACGGAGCCAATGCGTGGCAACGGTTCTGGCACGTCACCTTTCCGCACCTGAGAAACGTCTCGACGGTGACGATCCTTCTGCTGGCGGTGGCCAACTTCAATTCTTTCATCATCCCGTGGATCATGACCGGCGGCGGGCCATCGAACGCATCGCATATCTGGATCACCCACATTTATGAACTCGCCTTCGGCCGACAGCGCTGGGGAGTGGCATCGGCTTATTCGGTCCTGCTGTTCCTGATCCTGATGTCGCTCGGCTACTTCTACGTCCGTGCGCTGAGCGGTAACGAACAGAGGGGTGGAAGCGAATGAGCACAATTGCCGAGGCCACTTATCGAGGCCGAGCCCATCGCCGCGCGCGGATCGATGGATGGCGGTGGGGCGGGCGTATCTTCCTTGTTTTTATGCTGCTTTACACCGCATTACCGATGATCTGGATGCTGATCACGTCGATCAAGTCCGGCTTCGCGGCCATGCAATTCCCGCCGCAATGGTGGCCGGACCAACCCACCCTCGCCAGCTATCAGAAGCTGCTCGACCCGCAAAACAGCGTCGGCCAGGACTTCCTGCGCTTTTTCTGGAACAGCCTTTTCGTTTCAACTACCACGACCATCCTTTCGGTGATCGTGGCCGTTCCTGCTGCCTACGCATTTTCGCGCTTCACCTTCCCCGGCCGCAACTTTCTGTTTTTCGCCGTTTTGCTTCGCAACATGTTTCCGGCAGTGATCTTTCTCGTGCCGCTCTTCATCCTGATGCGCGCGATCGGGTTGGTGAACACGCACGGGTCGCTTGTTCTGACTTACCTAACATTCGGCCTGCCGCTGGCAATCTGGCTCCTCAAGGGCTTCTACGACAACATCCCGGTGCAACTCGAACAAGCGGCGCGCATCGACGGGGCAACGCGGTTCCAGGCCTTTCTCCTGATCGTCATGCCGCTCTCGGCGCCGGGAATCATCGCCACCGCGATCTATTCCTTCATCGGCGCATGGAATGAGTACATCTACGCCTACACCTTCCTCTCCAAGAACGAGCAGCTGACTCTGCCGGTCGGCATCCAGCGCTTCTTCTCGGAAAACACGACGGACTTTCCGGGTCTTATGGCGGCCAGCTTCATGATGAGCGTGCCGGTCGTCGTCCTGTTCCTTGTCCTTCAACGATACTTCGTACGCGCCCTCACCGAAGGCGCGGTCAAGCACTAGGGAGTTGCCGGTGGCCCACGTGGTCCTCAAAGATCTGGTCAAGACCTATGGCAGCTTCAAAGCTGTCAACGATGTTTCGCTGACGGTCAATGACGGCGAATTTGTTGCGCTCGTCGGCCCTTCAGGCTGCGGCAAGACAACCACGCTCAATCTTGTGGCGGGGCTCATCCCTATCACATCCGGCGACATCGTCATCGGCGAGCGGGTGGTCAACGACCTCGACCCCAAGGACCGGGACATCGCAATGGTGTTCCAGAACTACGCGCTCTACCCGCAGAAATCCGTATACAAAAACCTGGCTTTCCCGCTGCAGATGCGCAAATTGCCACGGGACGAGATCGACAAGAAGGTCAGGGAAGCAGCGCGCGTGCTCGACATGACGCAGCTCCTCGAGCGCAAGCCGCGCGAACTTTCGGGCGGCCAACAGCAGCGCGTGGCGCTCGGCCGTGCGCTCGTTCGCGATCCGGCCGTATTCCTGATGGATGAACCGCTCTCCAACCTCGACGCAAAGCTGCGGGTGCAGATGCGGTCGGAAATCAAACGTTTTCACCAGGATCTCAAGGCGACGATCATCTATGTGACCCACGACCAGCTCGAAGCGGTAACCATGGCCGACAGGATGGCGGTGATGAACGGCGGCTATCTGCAGCAATACGATACTCCGGCGCAAGTCTTTGCGAATCCGGTGAACATGTTCGTCGCCAGCTTCGTCGGCAGCCCGGCGATGAGCCTAATCCCATTGGAGGCATCAACGGCAAGCGGTGACAATGTGTTGATCAGCGCGGAGGGATGGCGCCTCGAGCTTTCGCCAAAAAATGCCCAAAAAGTTGCAAGGTCATCCACCAAGAAAGTCGTGCTCGGCGCGCGCCACTCGACGATCAAGCTGCACAAGAGTGCGACGCCGGGGAGCGTCCCTGCCAAAGCCTACACGGTGGAGCCGACCGGTGATGTCACTTTCGTGCAGGCGTTCCTATCAGGCGCCATCGTCAATGTCAGCGTGCCGCCGACCATTGCGGTCACGCCCGACGAACAGATTTGGCTCGAGTTCGATCAGGAGCGAATGCATCTGTTTGACGGCGAAACGGAAATGGCGCTCAAGGCCAACTGAGAGCAGGCGGATGCGTGTGACACGAGGGCGTGGATGACGAAGCTTAAAATCACGGCGATCAAGCCCTATCCAGTATGGGTGGGGACGCGCAACCAGATGCTGGTCAAGGTCGAGACCGACAGTGGCATCTTCGGCTGGGGCGAGAGCGGCTTGAGCGGTCGCGAGAAGGCCGTCGCCGGTGCGATCGAACACTATCGCGAGTTTCTGATCGGCCACGACGCGATGCAGATCGGTCGAATCTGGCAGGAAATTTATCGCAGCCAATACTTCGAAGGCGGGCGCGTTCTGCAGGCGGCGATTTCCGCGATCGACATTGCCCTTCACGACATCAAAGGCAAGGCGCTGGGGGTTCCAGCCTACGAACTGCTGGGGGGCAAGCAGCGGGACCGCATTCCTACCTTCGCCTCCACCGGCGACGAGGCCGAGGGTGAGGTTGCCATCGAACGAGCCCGCGAACTCCGCGCACAAGGGTGGCAGGCGATCCGCTTCTTCCCCATCGGGCAAAACAGCAAGGACATCTTTGAGCCGCGGGAGTCGATCGGCGCTACCGCAACGATGCTGAACAAGGCGCGCCAGGAACTGGGCGACGACGTCGTCCTCGGCATCGATTATCATCATCGGTTGTCGGTGGCTGAGGCGGCGAGCTTCTGTAACAAGCTCGACCGTGGCGTGCTGGATTTCCTCGAGGAGCCAATACGAGACGAGACACCGGAGGCTTACGAATCCCTGCGCACCATGACCGACATCCCCTTCGCAATCGGCGAGGAATTTGCCAGCAAGTGGCAGTTCCTGCCTTACATCGAGCGCGGCATTCATCAGTTCAACCGGCTCGATGTCTGCAATGTGGGCGGACTCACCGAAGCGATGAAGGTCGCGGGCTGGAGCGAGGCGCACTATGTCGACCTGATGCCGCACAATCCCCTTGGTCCCGTCTGCACGGCCGCAACCATGCATCTCGCCGCAGCGGTGCCGAATTTCGCCTGGCTGGAGACCAGGGCACCCGAAGCAAAGCTGGGCTTTGATAATTCCGACTTCTTCCCCGTACAACCACGGCTCGACGGCGCTGACTATCCGGTGAGCGACCTGCCGGGGCTCGGCGTGGAGGTCAACGAAGATGCGGTCAAGGCAGAGAGCTTTCGCTTCTGGGAAGCGCCTCACCTGACGCGCCGCGACGGTTCTGTCACCAACTGGTAGTTTCATCCACCGGAGCCTATAATGACGCATACGCCCGATATCACGCGACCGCCCAGAGACTTGATCGACGCGCTGAAGGAGATCGGCGCCGCGACTATTGCCGGTACGCTCGGCCACATGGGCTTCCGCAATCCGCATATGGTCGGCCCGGTATCACAGAGCCGCGGCAAGTCGATCGTCGGCCCTGCCCTGACGCTTCAGTTCCTGCCGCAGCGGCCGGACCTTTTCACCGAGGGAGAATATGCAGATCCGGAGACGCAGTTGCACCGGCACGTGCTCTATCACGTGCAGGAGGGCGATGTGGTCGTGGTCGACGCGCGCGGCGACATGAGCTCGGGCGTCTTCGGCGATATGATGTCGACCTATTTCAAAGGCAGAGGCGGCGCTGGCATCGTGATCGATGGCTGCATGCGCGACCGGCCCAATGTCGAGAAGCTCGATCTCGCCCTCTGGCTGCGCGGCTGGACGCCCAACTACCATGTCCAGACGAGCATCTATCCGAACGCCGTCAACGTCCCGATTGCCTGCGGCGATGTCACGGTAATCCCCGGAGACATCATCGTCGCCGATGATGATGGGGTGGTAGTGCTTCCAGTCGCAATGGCCCCGAAGGTAATCGAAGAATCGCAAAAGCATCACGATTGGGAGGAGTTCTCGCGAGCGAAGCTAATGGGGGGCGGGTCGTTGCAGCGCTACTATCCGCTGCATAACGATGCCCTCGCAGAGTACGACGAGTGGCGCAAGACAAACCGCTTGGAGCGTAACCCCTGAGGCGCGCGTAAACCCCTGTCGTCACCCGCAATAGCCGCCGAAAACATGGCGCGCTCTTCCTTGTGCTGACCGCTCAAGCTGATCTCTCCCTATGCGTGCGACTAGTCAGCTGTTGCGCGTTAGCTGACATACTGTCCGGCGACGGAGAAAAGGGATCACGAACTTGTGTTCGCGGTCAAAGGTAACCGCGGAGCTCTCCGGAACGAATAGGTGGTTACGCAGCCGATAATCGGCCTGCGGACCTTAAAGAGGAGATCACCTAATGAACCGTTCCACGATCGCGCTCGCCCTCGCCGGCTCCCTCGCCAGTGCAATCGCATCCGCGTCCTACGCTGCACCGCTCGCCCCCGAAAAGATGGTCGGCAACGAGAAATGCTATGGCATCGCGTTGAAAGGCCAGAACGACTGCGCGGCCGGCCCCGGCACCACCTGCGCGGGCACCTCGACGGTAGATTATCAGGCCAATTCTTGGAAGGCGGTCCCTGCCGGCACCTGTGCTTCGATGAACGTCGACGGTCATAAGGGCATGCTGGAGCCCATGAAGGGCTGAGCCCGACGGGAGGCTCGGTTTGCCGGGCCTCCCCTTCATCCGCCGATATCGGGAGAACAGCAATGACCGTTTCCGCAACCCGAGCCATGGTCTTGCCGCCACGCGCTGGCCTTGGTCTCAAGCCGGGGCATTACGAAACCATTCTCGCCATGAGGCCGGATGTCGGCTTTTTCGAGGTTCATGCCGAAAATTACATGGGTGCCGGTGGGCCGCCCCACCGCTATCTCGAGGCGATTGCCGAGCTCTATCCGCTGTCGCTCCATGGCGTCGGCCTATCCATCGGTGCTGCGCGCGATCTTGACAGGGAACATCTGAAGCGGCTTCGCGGCCTGATCGACCGCTACCGGCCGCAGAGTTTTTCGGAGCATCTCGCCTGGTCGACCCACGACACCGGCTTTCTAAACGACCTTCTGCCCTTGCCCTATACGCCCGAAACCTTGGCAAGAGTGGTCGACCATGTCGACGAGACTCAGCAGTGGCTCGGCCGGCAGATGCTGCTCGAAAATCCTTCGACCTACGTATTGTTTGCTGAGAGCACGATCGACGAAGTGGATTTCCTGACAGAAATCGCCGACCGTACCGGCTGCGGGCTGCTGCTCGACGTCAACAATGTCATGGTTTCGGCGGTGAACCATCGGCTTGATGCGGTTGCCTATATCGACCGCTTTCCGGTCGAGCGGGTGCGTGAGATTCATTTGGCGGGCTATGACGAGACCGTTGACGGCGCCGGGGAGCGGCTCTTGATCGACGCTCACGGTACTGCCGTCAAAACCGACGTGATTGAGCTTTACCGGCACACGCTGGCCGTGAGCGGCGCTCTGCCGACGCTGATCGAGTGGGATAACGACGTACCGGAATTTGCCACCCTCCACGCTGAAGCGGTTCGCGCCGATGCCATGCTGGCCGAGGCGGCCCTGGTTCGTGGCACAACCCGGGTGGCATGACCATGAGTTTCATCGAGAGCCAGAATAGTTTCGCGGCCGCACTCCTTCATCCGGACCGGCCACTTCCGGAAGGCATCACTACCGCCCGCGGCGCGGCCGATTTGTCGCGCTTTGCCGTTTACCGGAACAATGTCTATGTCGGTCTGACGACGGCACTCGGCGAACGCTTTCCGGTGACGAAGCGCCTCGTGGGCTCCGACTTCTTCGCCGGCATGGCCCGCGCCTATGCTGCAGATCACAAGCCTGCCTCGCCGCTAATTATGTATTATGGCGACGACTTTCCAGATTTCATCGCAGAATTCCCTCCTGCGGCCTCAGTTGTCTATCTTGCCGACGTGGCCCGGATCGAGGTCGCCTGGACCCGCGCCTATCATGCCGCGGATTTCCTGCCGCTCATCGCCGCCGCGCTTGGCGGCATTGCGCCAGAACGACTGGCCGACGTGGTGCTCGTCCCGCATCCCTCCGCCCGGCTCGTCCGGTCGGACTTTCCAGCCGGCGCCATCTGGAGCGCCCATCAGGGTGAGACCCTGGCCCCAGTCGCTGACTGGCATGCAGAGACGGTGCTGATCGTGCGGCCAGCGCTGCACGTTGAGGTTCATATCATACCGCCGCGGGATGCCGCATTCGCCGCCTTGCTCCTGGAAGGCGCGACCCTCGGCGAGGCGGCAGAGGCAGCATTTACCGCAAACCCCGCTTTCCAATTTGGATCAGCGTTGATTGGTCTGATCGGTCTTGGCGCATTCAGCGCTTTCGAACCTAATGAAGGGAACCTCCCATGATCGTCGAACTTGCTTCCTCCCGCAGTCGCGGCGCAGTGCTTGTCTCTCTTCACCATGGCGCCGAGCGCCTGCTCGCTTCCATTCCACAGTCGCTGCCGTTGCTGGCGCTTCGTATCGGCCTGGCGGTCCCGTTCTTCAAATCGGGGCTGACAAAATGGGACGGATTCCTGACCCTCTCGACCGGAGCCAGATATCTGTTCGAACAGGAATTCAAGCTGCACATATTCGGCAATCAATTTCCCTATCCTATGCCGCTGACCATGGCGGCAGCGGCCGGAATTGCCGAACTTGTCTTGCCCGTCCTGTTGGTGCTCGGCATTTTCACCCGCTATGCGGCACTTGGTCTGCTCGCGATGACGGCAGTGATCCAGCTCACCATTCCGGACGGATGGGCCAATTTTCATCTGCCTTGGGCTGCCATGGCGTTGACGCTTGTCGTGTATGGTGGCGGCAGGATTGCCCTTGATCCCCTCGTTAAACTGCGTCGAGATTGACCCAGACTCACCGATCGTGGATCTGCTGAGCTCCCTCACGTCGCTGATGGGAGGAATCATCTTTAGGCAGTTTACGCTTCAACGAATATCCGCGGCATCAATCAGCCGGCGGAGGTCGTGAGTGGATATGAACCGTAGACTGCGATTTGAATCGTGCAGGGAGAAGATCATCTGTAGAATTCTGTGTCGCAGTTATCCGATTGCCCCTGTCAGCGACTAGATATCCTTGCTGATCTGAAGGATCGGATCGATGGATTTCTTCTTCCGCTGAACTTTATTGCTGATCGCTTTGGCCTTTACCGGCTGAAAACCTCTGTTCGTGAAGGCGGGTCCCTCCCCCTGACGACGCATCTCGTATGTGTGTGCTATGACTGGCGCGTAATCTCGCAGCGCAAACGCCACCATCAGTACTGCAAAAAACATTATCATGGCCGTTGAAAACACAACGAATATTTGTCGCCCTGCCATGTCGCCTCCCCCCGCACTATTGGGTTGACGTGTGACGCCGGGATGCATGGCAGCCACAAGTGAGCCTGACCCAGTCTGTCGGGTCGCCTGCAGAGCTTTTTGTCCGTTCCAACGTCGATGCCACCACTATTCCTCTTCAGTAGGAGCGGCCTGAGGAACCCGGAAGATTACCTTTCGAGGCCGCTCGCCCTCCTTCGTAACGAGCACGACGATTGTGCATCGGTCATCATGGGGACGGATCGACAGGAGACGCCCATCGTTGTTCGCCAGGATTTCCTCGGCCATTTGGCCGCAGTCGACGATTTTCGCCCGCGCCAGCTCGATGACCTGCTGCGGCCCATTCGCTGCTGCGCCAGAAAGGATGATGGACGCGGCGACCAGGATCATTGCGGCCCTCCATCTTCAGCTTTGCCCTTTGGCGAAATCGAATTCCCAACCAGCGCCACGAGCTTCACCCCGCAATCTCTAGGAGTTCGACGGGCGCGAAAGCTTTCCGCGCAAATATCTGATTTCCTCATGCACGATGCGCTTGTCGCCTCCCACTACCGCTTGCCAGACGCGATTGCCAAACCGGCAGGTTAATCGCGTCAATCCCTCATGCTCATTCGATCCGGTCTCGGCCACGACCACGATGAGACCGAGATTTCGGTATCTTTTAAAGTCCTGCACCGTCAGCCCAAATCTATCAGCGATATCGTCGGTCTCCAGGAGGTGGCTGTCGTCCGAACCGGCTGAGAACATTCGCTAACGCCCCTCCAAGAACCATCGCCGCAAGCAAAAGGCATCCGAAACTGAGTCGAAAAGAGCGCGGCCGGCATCAAGACGCGGTCGTACTTGCGGTCGAATGGCTTTCCCAGGGAGTTCGGCCACCAGCCAGCATTTGCTCATTCTTATTGCCCTTAAATACCCATTTTTCCCGTCAAGAATTGAGACTATGGTCCGCGACCGCCACGCAACTGAGCGCAGAGTAACCCTGCCGGAAGAATAGCGTTTG
Source organism: Rhizobium binae (assembly GCF_017357225.1). Classification (NCBI taxonomy): domain Bacteria; kingdom Pseudomonadati; phylum Pseudomonadota; class Alphaproteobacteria; order Hyphomicrobiales; family Rhizobiaceae; genus Rhizobium; species Rhizobium binae. Next base: position 163,479 of record NZ_CP071605.1, read on the forward strand.
CAGACTGCCTCAATTATCCTGACTCGCGTCAGACTATATCATGCTGTGATATGAATAAAGGAATTTATCGAATGAGTTCCGCAGAAGCTGCGAAGTTTACAGAAAACAGCGAGAGATCCGCGGAGACGCCCATCCTCGATCAACGCATTTATGAGGGCCTGGCGGGAATGAGGCTGGCAATGAGACGGTTTCTCTCTTTCAGCGAAACTGCCCTTTCTGCTGCACGGGTCACCTCCCAGCAATATCAGGCTTTGCTGGTGATCAAGGTTGGCACGATGATCACGATGGGAACGCTTGCCGAGCAGATGCTGCTGCAGCATAACGGTGCGGTTCAACTCGTCGACCGGTTGGCTTCGGCCGGTCTCGCGCAACGCATCCCATCTGTGGAAGACAAACGCAGTGTTTTCATTACCCTTACATCGGAGGGAAAAACTTTGGTCGAGGCGCTGGCGAAAGTCCATCTGGAGGGAATGCTCGCTAATGAGCCATTGCTCGCGGAATCGCTAACAATGCTGCGCAGCCTGGCGCTGCTCGGCTGACCGCCTCACCAGGCGACGGGTGTCCTCTCAACCGCATGTAGAGCGTTCGATGCCAAGCCGGCGCTGGTAGGTCAACAGTTTTCGCGAGACCGCGTCGATCATCGTCGCCTACGATGACAAGAATTGGTATTTTCCGTTAACTTTGCGTTTACCCTTTCGGCCTTGGATGGCACCAGTCACGAGCGGTCTGACAAAGGCCAGCGCCTCCAAATTATCGCCGGAACAGCTTAGACATGAAAATCACGGTCTCTTCTTTTGCGATCCTCGCCCTTAGCGCGTCCGCGTCCTTTGCTCAGCCCAGCCTGGTCAAACAGTCCGATCACTGGAAAGTGTTCTCCTACCCGTCGAGCGGAAAGAATGTTTGCTACACTTTGACCGTGCCCACCCAATCGGAACCGACAAACGTCGATCATGGCAGCAATTATTTCATTGTCGCGCCCGCCACTGGCGGCAGGGTGGAATACGAGCCCCAGGCGCGTTTCGGATATCCACTGAAATCGGGTACGCGGGTCCAACTGCAGATCGGCGACAAGACCTTCTGGTTGTTTACGAAAGACGACAGCGCCTGGATGCAGAACGAAGGGCGTGAGCCAGAACTGGTGGATGCTATGCGGGCCGGCGCGGAAATGGTTGTAAAGGCAACCTCCCACCGCGGCACCGCCACAAGCTACAGCTTCTCTCTCGACGGATTTACCGCAGCATTGAAGGCTGTCGATACCTGCGGATCGCGGTAGATCGCGAGGCGGGAAGGATTCGGCGGTAGTTCGTGCTCGCACTCGCTCGCAATAGAACCTCGAGGTCGACCTTCAGTTAAAAGTTGACGTGTTCTCTGGCGGCATTATATCATTACGTGATATAATAGAAGGATACGGCGTTGAGCGAAACGGAACCGGCTGGATGGCGGGACTATCGGCCCAGCAAGCGTGTTTGGGCCTGGTCCATGTTCGGCGCCTCTGCGCTGACCATGTTCATCGGTTTCACCTTGGGCGGATGGCTGCCCGTTGGCCGCGCCAACGTCATGGCCAACATAGCGGCGCGCAACGCCCGTGCAGCGCTTGTTGCGGATATCTGCGTTCATAAATTCGTATCATCAGCCAATGCTGCGCAAAACCTGGAGGCGCTGAAGGCCGCATCATACTGGGAGCGCGACAGTTTCATCGATAAGGGTGGGTGGATCACGATTGCCGGCTTGAAGAAGCCAAGTGCGAACGCTGTCGATCGCTGCGTCGACATGCTTGTCACTATGAAACAGATCCCGCCCCAAGTCGGTAACCTTGCAGAAAACGAGCGGCGAAGCGTATCGGATAACATTGCAAACCGGCCGCTCAAAATTCCCGGACGCTTGGTGCCGCACGCTCCGCCCGAGATCGCGCAGGGAGTGACCTCCGATGAAAATCGCGATGATCGATGACGGCCCTGCCGGTGTGCATGTGAGCTTCGATCGCCATGCCGGCCGTATGTTCGACGGCGTCGTCGGAGTCGAGGGGCTCCATTCGCGTGTCCGAGTTGCAATTCGTGCCGGAGACCGGCCATGTTGTGTCACGCGTTCATCTCAGGTTCATAATTGACAGGAGTGCGAATCGCCGGCAGAATATCACAGCATGATGTAAAGGAGATTTAACATGGCGCGGACTGTCTTTCTTGCGGCAACATTTGCCGTCTATGTCGTCGTCATGTTTACGTTGGCATCCATTCCTGGCGTCGGTTCGTTGGAAACCGCCGACGCGGCCAACGCCGCAATTATCAATTGATCGATCCGATAATCATCGATGTCAGGAGCTGCACGGTACCGCGCGCCCATGAATAGCGGTGTGCGAATCTCTGTCGCATTTTGATCATTTCGATGCAAAAGTCATTTCAGAGAAACCGATGCTGCTTCGCAAGATTATTCTAAAATGGCTTATGGCATTGGCGGCGATTGTTTCACAGCATGACATTTCAACCGCCGCGTCCTACCAGGCCGCACCTTCGAACTGGGTAGTAAAAGGGCGCGAGACAGGTCTGCCTATCCCACGCTTCGTCTCGCTGAAGGCGAGCCGGGCGCGCATGCGTGTGGGCCCAGCCTTCGAATATTCCGCTAAATGGATCTATCAGGCCCCAGGCCTGCCTTTGGAGATTACCGAGGAATACGGGAACTGGCGGCAGGTTCGCGATTGCGATGGCGTATCCGGCTGGATGCATCGTTCGCTACTATCGAGCCGCCGCATGGCGATCGTCGGCCCGTGGCTCAAGGATATGGCGGCCTTAAGAGTGCAAGCGCGCGTCGGCGGCGCTGTAGAAGCCAGGCTTGAGCCAAGGGTGCGCGTTCAAGTCCTTTCCTGCTCACTTTCCTGGTGCGACGTCAGCCTCGACAAGGTTCAGCTCAGAGGCTTCATCGAAAAATCGTCTCTCTGGGGCATTTATCCCAAGGACGTTTTTCCGTGAGGATACACGATCCATGTTGGCGGTTACTCCGCGTCGGCAGCGGTTTGCTCAGCGCCGACGTCTGGCAACGATGCACTCGGTCCGGCCCATCTGGCGCAATGCCTGTGCAGGAACACTTTGCCTCGTTGTCGCCAATAGTGGCTTCAGCGTGAGCGAGACGGTGACGTTGCGCATGCGCAGGGAGGTCATCAGGCGCAAGATGTCCTCCCACTGCGCCCGGATCAGATCGGCGTCGATCCTGTCGCCCATGACATCCTGAAGAATTCAGTATTGCTTCGCCCGTCCGAAACCATAGAGGCAGCGGCCGTCGAGATCGGGGATGCGCGGCACGAAGTCGAAGCTGATCGCGTATCAGCGGGCGAACACAAGGTCGCAGAGGCGGCCGCGTCCATCGCAACCTCGGTTTCAACCTGCGGGGCGACCACCGGGCTAACCCGAAAATGCCGGCCTAGCGCCAGCGCTAAAAAACTTCCAACGATGTCGACTAACGTATCTGGCGCGGAAGGACGTTCATCGGGGTCGAATGCGAATCCAATGACGGCGCTCTGGCCCCCCGCCATTGACACAGGCCAAAAGTCAAAGCGCGAGGCCGAAGTGGGATAGGTCCCGGGCGTGCGACAGTGCCCATCCCCAACGATATCGTGCCGCCTCGAGATCGGCTTCCTGGGGCTCAACGCCGCCGATTCTGTTGACGCTATCCACGTTGCCCTCTGTAAGGAGTATCACCACGACGGGAGCCTGAAAGAGGTGTCGTTCGACGGACGCAGCATCAATCGCGCAATTAAATCGGAAGCAATGACGTAAGCGACTGCTTAAGACTGTCGATCGTCGCTCCCGCACGCCGTCTCGCGATAAGGCTTTCGGCCGCCTCAGCCGCGCTTGGATCGAGCTGGTTGATCCCGCGCTGACGACACCATTGATCAAGCAAGACGCTCAACGCGACGAGGTCAGCGGAGCCTATCGAAACTTGTTCTTCTCGAAATATTCGCCACATGATGCGCTCCGATCTGACGGCCTATGGTGAATCGTGTTTGTGCAATACGTCGGGAAATGCGGCGCGCGCAGCTGTCGCGACAGTCGGAGTTGACAAGCTTAGAGGATTTGGCCCTCATCTCCTTCTGTTGCCCGGGAATTGGGAATATGGTTCGCGAGTGCTGCAATCGGCCGTTCGTGCGATGGCGGGTTAGGCCGCTTCTGCCGTTGCGCCCTCGCGAACCTCCTCCCAGTGCGGACAATCAACAATATATCATCGCGTGACATAATAAAAGGAAATTTGCATGGCTGACCGCAAAGGCCACGACGCGCCACCTGTGGAGTTGGCGCAAGGCATCTATGAGGGCTTGGCAGGCGTTCGGCTCGCCATGCGTCGATTCCTCGCTTTCAGCGAGGCGACCCTGGCCGATGCGCAGGTCACCTCGCAGCAGTATCAGGCAATGCTGGTCATAAAGACGAGCGCCCAAGGTCGGATCATGGTTCGCGAGTTGGCCGAGCAGATGCTCTTGCAGCATCATGGTGCGGTACAGCTTGTGGATCGGCTTTCGGCCGCGGGATTGGTAGAACGCATTCCGTCCGCCGAAGACAAGCGAAGCGTCCTCATTGCACTGACTTCGGTGGGGGAACGTGTTCTGGAGACCCTCGCGGGCATCCATTTGCGGGGAATGCTGAAACACGAGCCGCTTCTGGCGGAGTCGCTCTCCCAGCTTCGGCGCCTTGGCAACCTTGATCCTTAACGGCATGTCGCCCGGAAGTGTGCAGCGGTCCGGGGACAATGGCATTCAGCAGCGGCCTTTTTCATCAACGGCTGTCAAATCGAGGGTTGAAGTCTTCTCCCGCTTTTTATATCATGGCATGATATAACAACCGTGAAGGAGAAGGACTATGTCGGATATGGAACGTGCCGGCTGGTCATCATTCCGCCCCTCTAAGACGCTCTGGTTCTGGTCTATTGTCGGAGCATCGGTTTTAACGACGATAGTCGGATTTACGTGGGGCGGCTGGGTGACGAGTGGCCGCGCCTCGACGATGGCTGAGCTCGCTGTCCGCAATGCGCGCGCCAATCTCGTCGCCGATATGTGCGTGCACAATTTTGTGAGCTCAAGCGATGCGGCGGAAAACCTGAAAGCATTGAAAGCAAAATCCTCCTGGCAACGTGAGGACTTTATCAAGGATGGCGGCTGGACGACCATAGCAGGCATCAATGATCCGGTTGCGAACGCGGCCGATACCTGCGCTGATCATCTCCTGAACATGAAGGAGTTACCGGCCCTGGCAGTGACCGATAGCTGATAAGCTTTGACCGATCGTGATGAGATGTTCGGTCAAAGCAGGCTCGCCCGAAATGATTTCGGGCGAGCCTTTCCCCTTGATGTGCGACTATCCGTCATCAATGTGCTGCAACATCTGGCAAACGCCGCGCATCATCAGTCTCGCCGCACTCAATACGGCGTCCGATAGAGGTTCGCCCCGCCGTGCAGCTCTACCGATCTTCAGCAAGCCATTGAGTTCAGTCGCGTTTTCGACGAATCCGTCAAGTACATCCGCGATATCAGCTGGAAGGGCGCCACCGTTCGCAACCACCTCGCCTTTTGCGTCGATCAGCCCTCTCGCCTGCAGCTGCCTCTCGAGACTTGCCAACCAGATGCTGACTTCCGCACGGTCGTTCATTTTCTCTCTCCCCGGAACTGCATCATGCCAGGAACGAATTCCTGTCACACGAAGACGCGCATCCCTCTGGGCGCCGTGGCTCGCCTTCCCTCCCGAGTATCTCGAATAAAGGTCAGCACCGTCTCGATCATTGCAGGACTGGCCGGCTTTGAAATCATCCCGATGACTTTTGAGAGATCCGTTTCGATCGCTTCCGGATTGCCGGTTACCATCACGACCGCTATCCCGAATTCGTTCGCGAGGTATTGCCCGATGCGAGGACCGGTTGCCCCGTCGCGCAAGTTGATATCGACGAGCGCAATATCGCTGTGAGGAGCAAGGGCTTGCGCCGAAAGAAAGCCGTCGGCGGTTCCTGATACTTCAAAACCGAGTCGCGACACTATGTCGCACATATCGGTTGCAAGAAGAAGGTCGTCTTCGACAATCATCATTCGTTCTAGCATTATGCCATTTCCTCCCAGAGTTAGCTGAATCGTTGAATATATTTTGGTTGTCAGTTCTCCTATTTTTCAGAGAGTTTCACAAACTATAACTGAGATTATTCCTTTCGTTCATCTCACGTTCAGAATTGCCATAGTGTGGCACATCTTACGATGAATGTCATCTCGTGATATAAAATGCGCAGCGGTGAAGGCGCGTTTCCTCCATAACTTGACGATTTGAGATGCCCTGCGCGCGGAACGCGTGCCCAGGCGAGCGAGCGACGAGATGGCAATCGCCTTCCAGATTCTGAAGGCTAGCTCCGGGGCAAAGCCCGCCGCGCCCTGATCGCCGCGGCGATGAAGACACGCGAGAGACCGTGATAGAGCGGCTCGCGCGAGAGGATGCGCGAGGTGATGTAGCCGATCATCGAGACGGCCATGATCGGGATGACGGCCTGGTGGTCGCCGGTCATTTCGAGGATGATCACGAAAGCGGTCATCGGCGCCTGCACAACGCCGGAGAAATAGCCCGCCATTCCGAGGATCGCCGCAAGTGCGATGCTGGTGCCGAAGAGCGAACCCATCGTGCTGCCAAAGCCGGCGCCGACCGCGAGCGACGGCGCGAAAATGCCGCCCGGAATACCTGAGATCATCGACAGGAAGCTTGCGGCGAGCTTTTCGACGAAGAAGAGCAGAGGCAGCGCATGGCCTTCGACAGCGCCCCTCGCTTGGTCATATCCGGTGCCGAAGGTGTTGCCGCCGGAGGCGAGGCCGATCAGCGCGACAGCAAGGCCGCAGAAGCCGGCGAGAACAAGCATGCGCGACAGCGGCCGCGGCTGCGCCCAACGGCGGATCCGCTGGCCGAAGTGGAGCGCGAAGCCGCTAAAGGCCGCGCCGAGCGCGCCGCCACCGATGCCGCAGGCAAGCACGAGGCTCCAGTCGCGAAGTTCACGCGGCGCGGCGGAAGCTTCGCCGAAATAATTGTAGCTGCCGGCCAGCCCGAGAGCGGCAAGTCCGGACAGGATAACGGCGGTCAGGACCAGACCGTTCGCCCGCGATTCATAGGTGCGGCTCATCTCCTCAATGGCGAAGACGATGCCGGCAAGCGGCGTGTTGAAGGCGGCCGCAATGCCTGCCGCGGAGCCGGCGAGGATCAGCCCGCGCGCCTGCGCCATGCCGCCGAAGCGGGCGACGGCAAGCATGATCGAGGCGCCGACCTGCACCGTCGGCCCCTCGCGTCCGATCGAAGCGCCGCAGAAGAGCCCGAGCACCGTAAGTACGATCTTGCCGAAGGCGATCTTCAGGGAGAGCAGTCGCGTCCGGTCCTCCTCGTCACGCAGATGCCGCGCGGCGATCGCCTGCGGAATGCCGCTGCCCTGCGAATTGGGAAAGAGCGTCATGGCGAGATAGGCCGACAGCATGAAGCCGAGCGGCACCAGGAGCAGCGGCAGTAGAAACGCCCATTCGCCCAACGACGTAACGCTCGCGAAGGCCTTCTGCGCGAGATCAGCCAGCCTCGCGAAGCCAACGCTGATCACGCCGATAGCAAGCGCCCCGCACCAGAAGACCAGCCGCGGCCGCCAGAGCGAGAAGGATCCCCAGATTACGCGGGAACGGCGAAGCACTTTTGAATTGCGATAGGGTATGAACATCAGGGACTCGGCAACATGACCTCAAACAGATCCTCTTTTAGCGCCAATCGATCTGAAACATCACCTCTCCTCGAATTATTTTGATCGTCCCGATCTCATCGAGATCGCGCCCGGCCGTAGGATAATCGTTTGGCTTTTCTCAGGGCTAAGAAATGGCGGCGACGATCTTGGGCTCCGACGGGCGGCCCCGCTGCCGCTGGTGTGCTGCCGCTCCGGAATTCATGGACTATCATGAACGAGTGAGGCTTTCCCGCTAATGATGACCGCCGGCTTTTCGGGAAGCTTTTCCTGGAAGGCTTCCAGTCCGGCCTGAACTGGTGCACGATTGTGGCCAAGCGGGAGAATTTTCGATCTGCCTTTCTGGCACGGCCGCTTTCTCCCGCGCATACTTCAGAGAATCTGGGCTCTGGCCTACCATGTCCCTGGCGGGTCAGCACAACGCGTCGACTGCTTCAGATCGGCTATTGTTGCGAAGGATTGGCGGATGTCCCGGCAGTGGAATGAGCTAAGCGGCTTGTGCAGAAACATGCAGCAGGTCAGTCTAAACACACGTGGAAACCCAGACCTCGGCCGCGCTATCCGTGGTTTCTACCGCGTTGCGGGTAAGGATCAATGCCCGCACCAGATGGGACTTGTCACCAGGCTGCCACCAGATGAATGACGATCTCGGCCATCGGCTTTCCGAGCCACCGACAAAACTTATACCGGCTCCGCCACCAGGTCTTGCCGTTCAGACTATATTTTGGAAGGTGACGGGGGTATCGGCTCTCGGAGTGAGCATCTGGCTCCTTTCGCGTGAATTGCGTACCCTGTCGTTTATGGATCTCGAGGAGAGCCTTGCAGCCCTACCCGTGACGGCCTGGCTTGCTTGCGGCGGCTTTGCGATCGTCGCCTACCTGTTCCTCGGGTGCTACGATTGGCTCGCACTCACTTACCTGAGGAAGAAGATGGATCCAATCTTTGCGGCGACTTGCGGCGCAGTCACATATGCATTCTCCCATACGATTGGAGCTTCGGTCTTTTCCGGCGCCGTCATTCGCTACCGCGCTTACTCGCTCAAGGGACTATCTGGCGGCGAAGTCGCCAGGCTTGTCGCATTCTGCAGCTTTACGTTTGTTCTTGGCGCAATGGCGGTAACAGGAGCCGCGCTGGTCGCAGATCCACTTGTTCTGGACCGCTTCACGGATGCCTTCCCACTCAATGCTACGCGCATTGCGGGTAGTTTGCTGACCGGTATCGTGATTTTTTATATAACCCTCAGCATGCTTCCGCTGCGGCGATTAAAGATCGGAAAGCTCGATATCGCCTATCCAACGCCTGCAATCGCGCTGCTTCAGGTCACCGTTGCCGCAGCCGAGATCATATTCGCGGCGATGATTGTCTATTTCGCGCTGCCGGTGGAAGGAAATCCAGGCATTGTCACGGTGACAGGAATATTTATGCTGTCGTTTCTGGCTGCGCTCGTCTCACATTCACCAGGTGGCCTTGGCGTGTTCGAGCTTGTGTTCATCACCAGCATGCCGGACATGAATCGCTCCGATGTGCTCGCCGCACTCCTTATTTTCCGTTTGTTCTACTTCATCCTGCCATTCGTCTTTTCGCTGGCGATTATCGCGAGATTCGAGTTCGGCCGACGGCTTTAGAGACGTCATTCTGCGGTGTCTTCGCCAAACCTACCGCCTTAAGCGGGACGACGGATAAGAGAGCTCCGACCGACGGTGCGCCGTGACGAAATTCAGTCCCTTAAATATGCTTGGGCCTTGCTCATCAGACTTGCAGACAACTCACAATATACGACAACCTGATATAGCTTCGAACCGGTCGAGTCGATCGCCTTGACCCCCAGACGGTAGCCTGGCGGGGGCCAGTACCGGCGAAACCTTGAGGAATGTGCTTGTCCATTTTCGATCTCATTGCCCTGTTGCTCACCCGTAAGCGCGATTTTCAATGCGCATTGACGGCAGTTGACGGACACTTGCGCTTAGCTGGGTAGCAGTACCCAGCTTTATCAGGCCGCAGTGGTCTTGGAGTAATTGAAGGGCAGCAGGTCGCCGATGTCGTCGGCTTCGTCAAGCTGAGGCAGCTCAGTGAGGACGTGGCGCAGCCAAGAGAGCGGATCGACGCCACAGGCGCGGCAGGTCAGCATCAGACTGTAAATCACAGCGCTGGCCCTGGCTCCGTCAGCGGTATCGCTGAACAGCCACGATTTTCTTCCGGTGGCAAAAACTCTGATCTCGCGTTCCAGAATGTTGTTATCGATCGGCATCCTGCCATCGCTGGTGTAGCGCGTCAGATAATCCCATTGGTTCAGGGTGTAGGACACAGCATCGCCGAGCTTGGTATCCGGTACGACCTTCGGCGCGATGTTATCGAGCCACGTCTTTAGGGCGTTCAGGACAGGCAGGCTGTGCTGCTGGCGGAAACGGCGAATGCAATCGGCCTTTGTCTCCCCTGGATCTGGGGTCTTGTCTCTCGCCTGCCTTTCGATCCGGTAGAGCTGTTCGAAGAACCGGAGTGCCTGTTCCGGCGGTCCGCCTCCATTCTTTCTCGCCTTGAGGGCATCAACGAAGCGCCGCCTGGAGTGAGCCATGCATCCGACATGGGTTGCGCCATTCAATGTGCGCCAGGCAGTGTAGCCATCAGTGACGAGTATGCCACGGTAGTCACCAAGGAAGGTCTGCGGATAAATCTGACCGCGGCCGGGCTGGTAGTCGAGAAGCACGATCGGCTCGTCACTGTTCTCGCTGCTGCGGTACGCCCACATGTACGACGTGCTGGTGGCTTCCTTGTCCTTTTCCTTCAGCACCTGAACCGTCGTCTCATCGCCATGGATGAGAGACTGCGATTTCAGCCGCAGCTTCAAAGCATCATAGATGCGGTATAGATGCTTCTCGCTCGAGCCGATGACCCAATGCGCAAGAGCGCCACGGCTGATCGGAACGCCAGCACGCTCGAATGTCTGAGCCACGCGGTAGAGCGGCGTGCCATCTACGTATTTGTGGACGAGAGCAAAGGCGAGCGTCGACGCGGTGGCGATGCTGCCCGGCAGGGGTTGCGTGGGCATGGGCGCGATTACGACAGGCGTGTTAATCCCTGTACGGTCACAGTGCCGGCAGGCGTATTTGAACCGTACGTTCTGCAGGACCTTTGCCTTGATCTCGATATGGAGCTGCTCGCTAACGGCTTCGCCCATTCGATGCATTTGGCTTTTGCAGCACGGGCAAGCCTTCTGATCATCAGCAAGGTCGTATTCGACACGCTCGCGCGGCAGGTCTGCCGGCAGAGGCCTGCGTCCCCGCTTTTTGCCCGTAACGCCCTCGGCCGCAGGCAAGCCAGTATCCGGAAGCTCGACGTCATCGTCTTCCTCGCTACCACCTTCGACCGCAGCCTCTTCGGCCTCGTTGAAGAGACGATCAATGTGCTTCTCACTGCGGGGTGCAAAGCGATGGAGCTTTGCCAGTGCCAGTTCTTCTTCCAGCTTGACGACCCGCTGCGAGAGCGCTTCCTTCTCGGCTTTGAGCGCGGCGATTTCGGCAGCGTTGGCTGCTAATTGCGCCATCAGTTCTGCAATGCTCGGTTCGCCGGTGCGCGTCATCAGATTCTTGAATCTGAACCGCCCCTGCGCGTCAATCTCAATTCGCCATCCTCAGCCAGCAATCTGATACTGCCGCACGGGATGGCGGACCATCGCATCGATATCGATGCCGTCGAGGATCCAGTGGAGTTGCTCTGTCGTCAGCGTCACCACCGCAGTTTCCCGACGGGGCCACCTGAACCGGTCTTCCGTTAGCTTCTTCAGGACCATAACAAACCCGGACCGATCAAAGAACAAGAGCTTCACCCGGTCACGCCTGCGATTGCAGAAGGCAAACACCGATGGAGCAAACGGGTCCAGCTCCATCACCTCTTGCACAAGGACCGCGAGGCTGTTGATGCCCGCGCGGAAGTCGATGGGTTCCCGGTGGAGGTAGACCTGCAGATCAGCGCCCAGTCTGAACATGGCTCAACGCTCCTATGATTGCCGCCAGACCATCGACATCGCTGCATTCCAGCGTCAGGCTGACCCCGTTCGGCAGCACCGCGCTCAGCTTGGATGCATGAGATCGCTTGCCCACCGGCTCCACCTTCGTCAGTGGACCGCTGGCAGAAGACGAGTGCATATCCGTAGCTATCTGAACCGGAACGAACGTAGATACCGCAGGCAATGCACTATCTTCTTTGGCTCTCTTCACCCATTTGCGAACGAGATTGGCGTTGACGCCGTGCTCCAGAGCTAGACGCGAAACCGAAACGCCGGGCTCTAAACACGCTGCGACAAGCTGATCTCGGGAGGAAGGGTCATATCGACGGCGACCGTCGCGGCCAACAAGCCGCACCTGCAGTTTAGGAGCATCGTCCATGATTTGGTGTCCACCTGTTTTTGGTGGACACTTCATGCATCAGAGCACTCCGCTTCAAAAGGCGCATAGAAATTCGCGCTTACGCTCACCCTTACGGCTTTCTTCTCTTGGGTCAATCAGCGCTACCTGCGCCTGCCACCATCCATTGGCATCCTTGTCATGGGCTTGGCATCCTCGAGCTTGCTGGTCCTGCTGGAACTGGCGTTGCCGAACGCAGCCCTCTATGAACAGCTCTCCAGGTTGGTGCAACAGGTGGACTTTCAAACGACGGTCATGAACGGAATGCTAGCCTTCCTTCTGTTTGCAGGATCGCTCCACGTCGATTTCGAAGCGCTCCGTTCGCGGTTGGCCGTTGTCGGCTTGATGGCAACTGCTGGCACGGTGATGTCAACTGGCCTCGTTGGCTCATTGATGTGGGGGCTGGCACACATGATCGGCCTGGACCTGCCGTTCGCATGGGCGCTCGTCTTTGGCGCGCTTATAAGCCCGACGGACCCTGTGGCGGTCCTGGCGACTTTGAAAGCCGTGAAAGTGCCTGCCGAGCTCGAAACGGACATGGCAGGTGAATCCCTGTTCAACGACGGCGTCGGCGTCGTTCTTTTTACCGCTCTCGTTGTTTTCGCGGCTGCTAGCGGCGGAGACAGCGTCGGGCCGACGGAGGTGGGCGAGTTGTTTCTTCTCGAAGCCATCGGCGGCGGCCTGCTGGGACTCGTCTGCGGTTACGCCGCGTATCGCGCGATGCGGGCGATAGACGATTATCCGGTGGAGGTTCTCATATCCATTGCTCTGGCAATGGGCTGTTATTCGCTCGCAACGGCGCTGCACATGAGTGGCCCGATCGCCGTTGTCGTCGCCGGCATTCTCGTCGGCAATCGCGGCCCGCAGGATGCTCTCAGCGATCTCACCCAGAGCTACCTTTTCGGCTTCTGGACCTTGGTCGACCAGATCCTCAATTCCATCCTGTTCCTGTTGATCGGCCTTGAGGTGCTGGTCCTTCGCTTTGACGCCTCATACCTGCCGCTCTCGCTGTTGGCGATCCCGGTCGCAGTTACCGCGCGGCTCGTCTCAACGGCGTCCGCCGTCGCGGCTCTCAAGCGCTGGTACAGCTTTCATCGTGGAACCGTGGCGGTCCTCGTATGGGGCGGTCTGCGGGGCGGAATCTCAATTGCGCTGGCGCTCTCGCTTCCCGAGACCGAGTGGAAGCCCATCCTTTTGTCGGCGACTTATTTCGTCGTTGTATTTACTATCTTGGTCCAGGGACTGACGCTCAGACGCGTTGCCAAGCGCGTTTTGATACAGCAGGAAGCCGTGGCCTGAGTTTCAGCAACAGAGAAGGTGTTAATAGAGTGCCTGTCGTCTGATGGCTCCTCGCGTCCGGAAATGTCTCTCCCTGCGAAGCAATTCGCGGCAACAGAAAGAGGCCCGCTTCAGCGGTGTGTGCTTCAGCAGGCCAATTTTTCTTGGGCGGCCTCAAGGCCTCGAAGGTGTTCGCCTGTCAAAGCGGCTGAGGTAATCAAAATGCGAGATCTCATCGCAACGCCCCTAGCCTTTGAGGTGGATCTCATAAGAGAGCTAATGATGGCCACGATTCAGCACCGGCTTGAGCTTTGCGATCATATGACGCTCAATGCTCAGATAAGGGCGAACTCTTCCCGCAACCGTGTCAATCGCCGGCGGCTGATGCCCCAAGGCCCTCAACCTGCCCTGCCTTGCCAGCGCAAACCATTGCTTCGCCTCCCATTCTGGAGTCGGGCTATCCAATCCTAAAAGCGTATTGTTGATGTCTTCACCGAGGGCGAGCATCGCAATCCCGATCGGCCGATTGCATGCGCCGACGCGTAGTATAGTGCCACTTTGGTCAATCCAGGCATAGACTACACCTTCAAGCGTCGAAAGCTCGTTATCCGTCAGCTCCACAACAACACCGTTGCCTACTTCGGTTAGAGACATGAAGGCAATTGTGCAAAATCGCGACCAATCGATATCCATAGGCATATTCAAAAAATCCGAACCAAGCACAACCTTCAGCGCAGGCAGTTTCCGATAGCGTCATAAGGAAGAGAGCCTTCCAGGTGACGTTCCGAAAAATGGCCGTAATATCATAGCATGATATTAACGGCAATCGCATCGAACATGGAAGTGCTTGCCATGACTGTTCCAGCATTCATCGGGCCAGTGACGCACCTAAAGACGTCACTAAGGACGTAGCCAGATGCCGGGCCGATGTTTCGCAAAATTAGGCGAGGCCAGCTTCATGCGGCGGCTAGGGCACATCGCGCCGTCGGCGACGACACTGCGACCGGCCTCAGCTATCGAACGCTTTCGCGCGCCTTCCGGGAAACGCCGACGTTCCAATCCCTTAGAGCATCGCACACCTCGGCTCGCGTCGGCGCGCCGGTGCGCCCGCCGAAGACCTGGCATTTCAGCGCCGCCGCCATCGACGACAAGCGCATCGTCTCTTCGATCGGCAGGCCTTCGGCGATCGCCAGCGCGAAAGCGCCATGGAAGATGTCGCCCGCCGCAAGCGTGTCGATTGCTTTCACCTTCGGCGCCGCAAGATGACGGATGTCGCCACTTGCTTCATCGAACCACAGACAGCCGGTTTCGCCAGCCGTAACGCCGATGAAGGCGTGTTCGAATTTCCGCTTCAGAAGGCCGACGCTTTCCACGAGATCTGCCGCTCCGGCAAGCTGCTCGGCGGCCGGCTGGGAAAATACGATGTAGCTGGCGGCCGGCGCAAGCATCTCGATGACGCCCTCTGCCGCAACATCGCCGTCAAGAATGGTCGGTATGCCGGCTTCTCGCGCTGCTGACAAAGTCGCGAAGGCAAGCTTCGGCCATCGGACGTCGACGAGCACCGCGTCGAAGGACGAGACGTCCCGTTCGGTCACCGCCTTGACCGTATCGTGCAGCCGCAAATCGTAGAAGGGCACGATTAGGCGCTCGCCCTGATCATCGATGAGGATGGGCGAGATGGCCGAGCGGGCGCCGTCTATCCGCAGCATGTCGCTCGTCTCGATGCCGCTCTTGCCAAGATCGGTAATGATGCGTTCGCCGGCGGCATCGTTGCCGACCGCACCCCAGAGGCAGGCAGCGCCGCCAAGCCGGACGATGGCATAGGCCGCGCTCGACGCCATGCCTTCTGCAACCTGCAGCATCTCGTAGGGCAGGATCTTGCCCTGGCCGGCGGGCAATGCACGGACGCGAAACAGCGTGTCCAGAACCGCCGCGCCGACACAGAGAACGCGGCGGGGCGGGGTGAAGTCGGATGAAGTCGTCAATCGTCGTCTTGCCCGTTCACTTGACGGCTCCGGCCGTCAGGCCTGCCACGATCTGTCGTTGCGCAAACACCGTCAAGATCAGCACGGGCAAGGTAACGATCAACGCCGCCGCTGCGAGTGGCCCCCAACTGACCTGCTCGAAGGAGAGCATGTTGTAGACGGCGACGGGAAGTGTGCGCGTCTCGCGACTGGCGAGCACGATGCCGAAGACGAAATTGTTCCACGAGAAAATGACCGACAGGATGAAGGCGACGACAATCCCCGGTCTGGCGATCGGCAAGGCGACAAGACGGAAAACCTGCCATGGCGTGGCGCCGTCGATGCTTGCCGCCTCTTCGAGCTCCATCGGGGTCGTTTCGAAATAACCGATCATGATCCAGACGACGATCGGCACGGTGACCACAAGGTGGATAATGATCTGCGGCAGGAGCGTCCCCAGAAGATTCAGCCACTGGAACAGCAGGAAGAGCGGAATGAGGAATGACAGGCCCGGGGTCATGCGGGCGATCATGATCACCATCGCCGACTTCTCCGCCTTCAGGCGGGCGATGCCATATCCGGCAGGCACGCCGATCAGCAGCGCCAGAAGTGTGGCCGAGCCTGTCACCAGCAGTGAATTCCAGAGATAGAGGAAGAAATTGTTTTCCTCGAAGACCTTCAGATAGTTCGTCCAGGCGAAGCGCTCCGGAATGAAGATCGGCGGATAGGCGCCGTTGTCGATTTCATACTTCAGCGACAGCGAGATCATCCAGAGGAAAAACAGGATGACCGGCGAGATCATCACCAGTGCGACGAACAGCAGTCCGATGCGGTCGAGCGCCTTGCGCTTCATCAGCGTCCCTCCCCGTTGGACCAGTTCGCCCGCTGCCGGACCATCAGAAGGACGAAGGAGAGCAGAACGATCAGGATGAAGAACACCACTGCCATGGCCGAGCCGTAGCCGATATCGTAGTAGGCGAAGGCGGTGTTGTAGAGATAGATGTTGATCGTTTCCGAGGCCGTGCCCGGGCCGCCCTGGGTCATGGCATAGATGATGTCGAAGCTCTTCACCGCGTCGATGCTGCGGATGATCACGGCGATCATCAGGAACGGCGCAATCATCGGCAGCGTCAGATAGCGGAATTTCTGCCAGACATTCGCCCCGTCGATCTCCGCACTTTCATACGGCTCGCGCGGAACCGCCGCCAGGCCGCCGAGGACGATCAGCATGACAAGCGGCGTCCATTGCCAGGTCTCGACCAGAACCAGCGAGGGGATGACGCTGCTCTGGTTATAGATCCACTCCTGCGGTCCGATGCCGACAAAGGACAGGAGATAGTTGAGAACGCCGAGCTGCGGATGGAACATCATCGTCCACACCAGCGCGATGGCGACAGGCGTCGCCATCATCGGCATCACGAAGATGCCGCGCAGGAGCCCGCGCAGCGGAAACTGAGCATCGAAGATCAGCGCAGCGAGCGTCCCCAGAAGCAGGGGCGCCGCCACGGAGAGGACAGTATAGAGCACCGTGTGCCAGAGCGACTCCCAGAAACGCGGGTCGACCGCCAGGCGGGCATAATTGTCCAGCCCCGCAAAGACCTGCGATTGACCGAGCGTCCAGCTGTTTACGCTCATCCACAGGGTAAACACCCATGGAAAAACGATGACGGCTGATATGACGATCAGCGCCGGGATGACGAAGGGCCAGTAGTTGGGAGCAAACCGATCCGGTTTGCCCCTTCCTTTGGACGCGGCCTTGGTCGTTGCGGCCGTTTCGATGCTCGCCGAAGCCATTATCCCTCGCTTTTCGCCAGCACGGGTTCGAACTGGGCCGTCGCCGCCTTCAGCTCGGTTGCCGGATCGGCGCCGCCGATCATGTTGGTGAGACCGACGCCATAAATGTCGCGGAACTCGGTGACCGGAATAATGACAGGCAGTGCAAGCTGCGAAATCTTGCCTGAACCGGCAACCGCATCCAGCCATGTGCCGGGCATCTTGACGCCTTCTCGGACCTTCGCATCCTCAAGAACGGATTGGCGGAAAGGAACGCCGGCGCCGGCCTGCAACAGGCGTGCACCCATCTCGTGCGAAATCGCCCATTGGCAGAAGAGATAGGCTGCTTCCTTATTCTGGCTTGCCGCGACGACACCAAGGCCGTCGCCGAAGGTTCCCGCGGCTTGTGCTTTCGGGCCTTTCGGCATGATGCCGTAGCCGACCTGGCCGACGACCCGCGATTTTTCCGGGTTTTCGATCGGCGGCGCGAAGCCGACTCCATCAAGCCACATGCCGATCTTGCCTTGCAGAAAGGCCGACTGCGCCTCGGCCCAGTTAAAGCCCGAGACGCCGGGAGGGGCGGTCTTGGTCATCAGCTTCTGATACAGCGTGGCGGCATCGATCGCTTCCTGCGATGTCGTGCGCAGCTTGCCGTCCGGTCCGAGCGGGCTCGAACCATAGCCGAGCATCAGCGTCGTCCAGACCGGCGTATTTGCGTTCTTCAGGCCGCGGGCAACGAAGCCGTAGGTGTTGGTCGAGGGATCGGTGAGTGACTCGGCGGCACTTGCCAGTTCGTCGAAGTTCGTCGGGTAAGCAAGCCCCTTCTTTTCGAATAGCGCCTTGTTCCAGTAGATGATCCAGTAATCGACCGAGAAGGGCAGCGAACGCAGGACGCCGTCCGCATCCTTGGCGAAGGCGAGGCCGGCTTCGGCAAAATCGCTTTCAGTGAGCGACGGGTCGGTCAAGGACGGGTCCTTGAGAAAACCGCTGATATCGGCAAGCCAGCCGCCTTTTTCAAACTGTCGTTTCTGAACATGGTAGCTCAGATGCACTACGTCGAAGCTCGGCTTGCCGGAGCTGAGCTCGATCGTCGTCTTCTGGCGCTGCTGCTGTTCAGGCGTTGCTTCGGCATTGACTTTGATGCCGGTGAGTTCCTCGAATTCGGGCAGATACTTGGTCAGGATCTCGCTGCGCGGGCTCTTGACCAGATTGACTTCGAGCGTGGTGCCGGCGAAACGCTTCCAGTCGACGGCAGCGGCGGCGGGCCGCATGCCGAGCATACTGCTGGCCCCAAGAGCGGCAGTCCCCGCCAGAAAACCGCGCCGCGTCGGATTGAAGAATGATGGCATGTTGATCCTCCTCCTTATGTCGGCGATCTCCTCATCGCCGGCTGTTCATTCCCGATTAGATCCTGAGCGCACGATCCCTTGCATGATTGATGTGTGCGACAAGGCTGTTGACGGCGTCCTCCGCCGATCGTCGTTCGATTGCCTCGAGCACTTTCAGATGCTCGCCCATGACGGGCCCGACGTGACCGTCGATGCGAAAGCGATCCTGGCTGATCAGGCGCATCTTGATCGAATTCACGCGGTAAGCGTTCGAGATAATGGTATTTCCTAAGGCGTCGATAAAGGCATCGTGCATGCCCCAATCGACCGCCTGGGCGCGCAGCTCCAATTCGTGCGAGCCATCGCCGTTTCGGATGGCGTCGGCAATATCCCGATGCTGTTTCAAGAGTCCGGCGATCGTCTCGTCCGACGCAGACCGGGTGAAGAGCGCCACGGCCTCCTTTTCCAGGAACACGCGCAGCTGGAAGGCTTCGCGAATGAGGTTCAAATCGATGTGAGCGATCTGCAAGCCCCGCTGCGGCACCGTCTTGATCAGCCCTTCGGCTTCAAGCCTGGGAATGAGCTCGCGGATGGCGCCGAGCGTCAGCCCCGTCAGCTCGACGAGACGGCGCTGCGAAACGAATTGGCCGGGACGCACGTCACGCGCAAGCAGATGGCGCGTGAAACTTGCATAGGCCTTTTCCCGCAGCGTCGGATGCTCGTCCCTTCCGTCCATTGCCTCCTCCAGCAACATGTCCGACCTACGCGGCTTTCGACCGGAAAAGATCGTCGAAAGCATGGGAGAGCTGGGCCTGCTCCTCTCCGGATATTGAAACCAGCGGCGGGCGAACCGCAAGCCAGATTTCATCCGATGTCTGATGCGCCACCATGGCTTTCACGGCTGGGACGACCGGATATTTGAGCAGTTCGTCAACGAATGCCTCGATGCGGGGATCGTCCTTGCCGTCTTCGGCCATCAGCTTGACGTCGCCGGGTACGAAATTCGCCATGCCGGAGATCGCGCCCTGGCCGCCCAACCGTACGCCCCTGGCAAGATGGCGTTCATCGCCGATCAGGATGATGAGGTCGCCATGAGCCTTCAGCAGGCTTTCCGTGAAGGGCCAGTCGCCGGAAGAATCCTTGACGCCTGTGACGATGTTCGGAAAGGCAGTCCGCAGCCGGCCGATGAGCGACACCGTCAGCGGGACCATGGTGATGGAGGGAATATTGTAGACGATGATGTCCCGCGCCCGATCGCCCAACTTGGCGAAGACCGCCGAAAACCACTGGAAGACGCCGTCGTCGCCGACATTTTTGAAATAGGACGGCGGAGCCAGAAGGATATTCCTCGCTCCCAGGGAAAGGGCGTGGCCCGCCTGTATCGCCGCATCCTCCACTGAGTCGACCAACACGCCGGCGATGATGTTCTCTGCCGCGATCCCCGCATCGAGGAAGGCCGCGAGCACGCGCTCGCGTTCCCGGCTTCCGATGGATGAACCCTCTCCCGTCGTCCCGAACAATGTCACGCTGCCGCAGCCAGCAGCCAGGCACCGCCGCCCCTGGGCGATCATCGCATCGAGGGCGATCTCGCTATCGCCGTCAAACGGCGTAGCAAGGGCGACAGAAAGCCCGAATTTTGATGGCAATATCATTCCTCCCCATCTGGTGGATCAGATGTAGCAGGCTGACATGTTAGTTGTAAAGACCGGGTGCGAGAAGTTCCTTCATGCGGAACCGCCGCCAGCGCCGCGCCGGCAGGGCAATTGCCTTGCGACCATGGCTTGCTTCGGCTGCGAAGTTCGCGACAGCTATCCTCGCGTGTACAAATGTTGCGGCCCATACGCCATTTGCATGTCGGAAAGGCACGGCCTAAGGCTTTCTTTCGATTTCACAGTAGACAACGCTGCGGTTTGAGCCGGACCAAACAGACACCTTCGCATCCGTCCCAGTTACACTTTCACTTGCGATCGAGCCCATTTCGCGTTCTGACCGCAACAGCAGCGCCCAGTTCATAAATGTCTCCATATAACCGTCGACGTCCGTTTCCGGGGAGAAATTGGCGAAGAGGAAGGTGCCGCCAGGCTTCAGCATGCCGATGCACTTCCTGGTCAGCTTGACGGCCACCGCGTCCGGCAGATAGTCGTAGAGACCTGCGGCGTAGACGAAATCGAACATACCCAGCGCATGCCTTCCACCAAGCACGGATTTGACCGACCCGTTCACAGCCTCGACAGAGGTGCCGGCGAAATCGAGGGCCACGGTTCCAACGCTCATCGGATCCTGATCCAAAGCCACCCAGCGTTTGATCGCGCCGGTGCCGAGCGCGCGCGACAAAGGCGCTTCCCGAAGATGCCCCGACGCGATGGCCAGGACTTCGGTAGAACCGGGCCGCGCCGAAGCGATTTCGTCGACACGACGCGCCAGAATGTCTCGGCGCTCCCTGACCGCGACGGATGACGAAGCGTTTCGGGTATAGGCGTAGATCGTACGTCCCAGGTCGCTCGACGATGCGACTGCATCTTCGATCTCGGGCCTGCCGTAGATGAAGTCGAGAAGACGTGCGTCGCCGGAATAGCCGCGCGGCTTTTCGAACGACCAGCGGGTCAGTGGATCCTGATGCAGATAGTGGGCAACCGGATGAGATTGCGCTATCGGAACGATGGCGTCCCACACGTCAGGATGAAAACGACGCCGCAGCTGATGCAGCGCGTCGGTAAGACGCTCGATTATCGCACCAGGCTCGACGCCGGACTTGAACTGACGGATCGACACGTCAAGGCTGATGGCAAGCTCGGCTTCGGCAACGATAAGGTCGCCGGGCTTCGGCGCGACGAACCTCCTTGCTGCCTGACGAATTTCACCGGGCGCAACGAGACTTTCACCATCCAAGACAAGACTTCGCGCCATTTCGAGACCCCCTTAACCTGGCGTTAAGCATAATCAACCTCGAGACAGGATGCGACTGGAATCTACACGGGATAAGGGTAATTCTACTGTTGCGGGTGGGAGCCTGCTTCTCTACGAATGTTAAGTAACGAGACAAACCCGTTGCAGGTTGCCGAACGAAATTTTGGAGGGCGCCCACGCATGGCTTGCAGTTTATTTTCAGTAGATCGTAGCCCGGTTAGCGTCGTTACATGAGCGCGGCTTACACGACTGTGCGGCGCGATGAATCAACCGACAGCTTTTCATTTGCCGAGGCTTGCAAATCTCTGGAAGCCGAAAATGATTCTGTCAGAAGGCAAAGCTCACGGCACGGTCTTTGGATCGCAGTCGCCGTTTATGTGTCGTTCGCACTTCCCGACCGGTGGCTTATCCCCGACGTTGCGCCTGTGACGATCGCCGCGCGATTCGTCGTCGCAACGGTGGCGCTGCTGGCTTTTGAAGCCTTGCTACTAGCGAAAGCGAAAACCGTCTGGCTGGACATCACATGCGCCTTTGCACTGCTTGCGGGCTATTTGGGCTGGCTTTACCCGGCGATCGGCACCCGTGACGTGACTGCCATGTCTTACTACATGATTTTTGGCGCCATCTTCATGATGGGCGCCAACCTCTTTTTCAGTTTCCCGTTTCGGCTGTCGGTGATCACCTCCAGCTTTGTGCTCTGCGCGTTTTTCGTGACGCTCGAGGCGTATTTTCCTTCAAGTCAAATCTACAAGCTTGCCTACGGGATGTTCTACATGTCCTGCTTTGTCTTCACGTCTTCCATCAACTGGCGATTGAATGTCGAGCGTCGAAACGTGTTGCTGAACGCGGCGGAGGCTCGCTATCAGCACTGGGAAGCGTCCGAGCGGGGAAGGTCGCTGCTGGAGCTTTCAAATACCGACTACCTAACAGGGATAAACAACAGGCGTGCGCTCGACCGGCGGCTCGACGAATGCTGGGCCGCCTGGAGAGACGAAGGCCGCGACTTCGTCGTGTTCCTCATCGACGTCGACTTTTTCAAGCGCTTCAATGACCGTTACGGGCATCAGGAAGGAGACCGATGCCTGACTGTCGTCGCCAATGTGCTGAAGGCGGTTGTCGAGTCGTCCGGCGGCATGATCGGCAGGTACGGCGGCGAGGAGTTTATCGTGGTCATGCCGGCTGAAACTCCCTCGGTCGCGATGAGCCTGGCCGAAAAAATCAGAATGGAAGTCGAGTTTCTTGCGATTGCTCATGACGAGCGACCAGATGACAGCCCGATCGTAACCGTCAGCATTGGCGTCGCTTTCACCCGCGAGGACGTTGGAGAGAAAGTTGAACGGATAGTGCGTGAAGCCGATCTCGCTCTCTACAATGCCAAGGCAAGCGGCCGAAACTGCATTCGTAGATTTGACCCCTCGTTGCCTCGCCCCGATGACAACGCGGGTAAACTCGTCCCGCTGCTGACGGCCGCCATTGACCGCAAACTGGTCTCGCTCGTTTACCAACCGATCTTCGACCTGACGAACGAGAGAGCAAAAGCTGTCGAGGCTTTGATGCGCCTCAGAATGCCGGATGGCACAGCGGTTTCGCCGAGGACATTCATTCCGGTTGCGGAGCGAACAGGTGCTATCCTCGAATTGGGCAAGTGGGCGATCGAGACCGCCTGCCGCGATATATTGATGACAGATCGGATGGCCACCGTCAGCGTCAACGTGTCGCCGATCCAATTGCGCTCCCCCGGTTTCGCTGCGAGCGTCGCTGATATTCTTGCGCGGTGCGGGGTCAGCGGGTCGCGGCTGGCCTTGGAAGTCACCGAGGGCCTGGATATGGATATGCAGTCGGAGGTGCTGAAATGCATTGCAGATCTGCGGGCTCTCGGCGTCGAAATCTGGCTTGACGATTTCGGCTGCGGCTTCGCCGGCCTCTCCTGGCTGAGGGCGATCGAGTTTCAGACCGTCAAGGTCGATCGAACCTTTCTGCACGACTGCTCCGACCCACGCGGTTTGACGATGCTTCAGGACATGGTCTCTCTCATCCGCAATCGTGGGAATACCATCCTGGTGGAGGGCGTCGAAACCGCAGCACAGTTGTCCCTGCTTAAGGATCTTCGCATTGACCGCGTTCAAGGCTTTCATATGGGCATGCCGGTAAGCGCCGAACGTCTGAACGCGGCATAACCCCAGCTCAACGTTTCAGAAGACCGATATGTTTTGCCGATCGGCTGCGAACGTGTTGCCGAGCTCCCAAGGCAAAAGGGCCAGTTTCGCTGAGCACTTTTGTTCAAGAAGCGTCGCGGAAAAACTGATATATCCGCCCGATGCAGAGCATCTCACAGGAACAGGCGACCGAAGCCATGCCACTCGCAGGCGCGGAGACGACGCGCTTTTGGCGCGATCCGCGCTTCGGCGGTATGGAATGCCTGAGTGCGACCTTCCTGACACATGAGTTCGCACCGCACGCCCACGATACGTTCAGTATCGGCGCCATCGAGAGCGGCAGCCAGATCGCCACGATCTGCGGGGCCCGCGAGGCCTCCGGCCCCGGCGATCTCTATTTGATCAATCCGGGAGAGACGCATGACGGGGCGCCAACCGATGGCGGCTATCGCTATCGCATGATCTATCCCGACCTTTCGCTGTTTCGCGAAATACTGGAGGATATCACCGGCCGCGTCTTTCACGGCACGCCGGCCTTCGGCAAGCAGATTCTGCACGATCCCAAGCTGGCCGCGGCGTTTCTTGGTGCGCACCGGACCTTGGAGTCGGGAGCCGGGGCGCTGGAGACCAGCCAGAGCATGTTCCTGGTGCTCGACGCAATGTTTCGCCAACATGGAAGCTCAATCATCGTGCCGACCGATACCGCGGAGCGTTCAGCAGTTCGGCGGGCGCGGGATTACCTGACGCAGCATTACACGACCGATCTGGGGCTGGAGGAGCTCGCCGCGGTTGCCGGGCTGAGCCGCGCGCATCTGATCCGCGCCTTCCGCAAGGAATTCCATATCACGCCACACGCCTTTCTTACCGATATTCGCATCAGGAGTGCGCGCCGCAGGCTGCAGTCGGGCGAACTGCCGGCGGAGGTTGCGCTGGAATGCGGTTTTGCCGATCAGGCGCATTTCACCAGGCACTTCAAGGCTCGTACCGGATTAACTCCCGGCCAGTATCGGGCGCGATAATCACTTTCATTCAAGACGGCTGTTCGGGACGGCTTTATGACCTCGGCATCACGCGGAGGTTCGAACGTGCGCAAAAATGAAATCTGGGCGGAATTTTCAGGCGGAATGCGGGCGATCGTGCCACTGGTCGCCGCCGTCATTCCCATTGGGCTGGTCTTCGGCGCCGTCGCCGCAACGAGGGGACTCTCGCCCCTGGAAGCCGGGCTGATGAGCGCGCTCGTCTTCGCCGGCGGTTCGCAATTCGTGGCGATGGACATCTGGACACATCCCGCCTCCTGGACGAGTCTCGGTTTTGCAGCGCTTCTCGTCAACATCCGCCACGTGCTGATGGGAGCATCGATCGTCACAAAGATGCAGGCGTTTTCACCACGCGCCCGTTATCTCTCGGTGCTTTTTCTGGCCGACGAAATCTGGGCGATGGCGGAATTCCGCGCCGGTCTGGCGCGGCTGAAACCGGCATGGTTTGCTGGGCTGGCAGCGCCCTTCTATCTGGCATGGGTTCTTTCCGGGCTGGCGGGTGCCACACTCGGCGCTTTTCTTGGCGATCCCGCAGCGCTCGGGCTGGATTTTGCCTTTCCGGCCGTCTTCATCGTGCTCGTCATGGGATTCTGGAAGGGACGAGAGACCGGCGCCGTTCTGCTTGCGAGCGCCGCAGCGGCCGTGCTTACCCATCACTTCGTACCCGGCGTCTGGTATGTCGCGGCCGGCGCTCTTGCCGGTGTCGCGGCGGCGACCTTCAGCGGTATGCGCCGCCTGGAGGTGATGCCATGACGTTCGACCTGCAGACCCTGCTCGCCATTCTGGCCATGGCGGCTGCGACGATCCTGACGCGTGTCAGCGGGCTCTTTCTGCTGCGCTATGTGTCGCTAGACGGCGGCAGGCGCAAGGCGATCGAATCCATCCCGCCCGCAGTGCTCATGGCCGTGGTGGCGCCGACCGCTTTTGCGACAGGCCTCGCGGAGAGCGTGGCCTGTGCCGTTACCGCGCTCGCTGCCCTGCGTTTGCCGATGCTGGTCTCAGTCGCCGCCGGCGTCGTCTGCGTGGCGCTGCTCAGGGCGATCGGCATCGGCTGAGCCGATGCCGCCGCAACTGACTACTCCTTCACCGCACCCGTCATCGAGGACACGTAATAATCGACGAAGAAGGAATAGAGGATGACAACAGGCAGCGAGCCGAACAGCGCACCGGCCATCAGCGATCCCCATTCGAAGACGTCGCCACGCACCAGTTCGGTCAAGACGCCGACCGGGATAGTCTTGTTCTCCGAGGACTGAATGAACGTCAGCGCATAGATGAATTCGTTCCACGACAGCGTGAAGGCGAAGATGCCAGCCGATATCAGGCCGGGCACGGCGAGCGGCAGGATGATCTTCACCAGAATCTGCCAGCGGTTGGCGCCGTCGACCAGCGCGCTCTCCTCCAGTTCGAAGGGGATCGAGCGGAAATAACCCATCAGCAGCCAGGTGCAGAATGGGATCAGGAAGGTGGGATAGGTGAATATCAGTGCCAGGCGCGAGTCGTAGATCCCGAGCTTGAAGACGATGAAGGCGAGCGGGATGAACAGGATCGACGGCGGGATGAGATAGGCGAGAAAGATGACGAGGCCGATCTGCCGAGAGCCGGTGAAGCGCACGCGCTCGATCGCATAGGCGCCGAAGACCGAGGCCACCAGCGACAGCGCCGTCGAGCCGACGGCGACCAGCATCGTATTCCACAGCCAGCCCGGATAGGATGTCTCAAGGAACAGATATTTGATGTGGTCGAGCGTTGGCTTGACCACCCAGAACGGGCTGTAATTGTTGTAGTCGGTCAGCTGCTCGTTCGGCTTCACCGCGGTGATCGCCATCCAATAGAAGGGAAAGAGCAGCACGAAGACGAAGACCGCCATCGGCAGGTAGAGCATCACCACGCGGCGCGGCAGCCGGTTCAGATAGCTCATGCCCTCGGCATTGTCGGTCAGGACCTCATTGGCCGTTTTGAGATTGGTCGACATCGTTTTCCCCTAATCCTGGCCGCCCTGCTGCCATTTGCGGCGCTGCAGACCGAAGAAGCTGAACATGATGGCGCCGAGCAGGAAGGGCACCATGGCGACGGCGATGGCGGCCCCCTCGCCCAGCTGCCCGCCTGGAATGCCGCGCTGGAAGGAGAGTGTGGCCATCAGATGCGTGGCGTTGACCGGCCCGCCTTTGGTCAGCACGTAGATCAGCTGGAAATCCGTGAAGGTGAAGAGCACCGAGAAGGTCATGACGACCGCGATGATCGGCGTCAGCATCGGCAGCGTCACATAGCGGAAGCGCTGCCAGCTGGTCGCGCCGTCGAGCGAGGCAGCCTCCTGCAGCGAGGCCGGGATGGTCTGCAGGCCGGCGAGCAGCGAGATTGCCACAAAAGGAATGCCGCGCCAGACATTGGCGACGATGACCGAGATGCGCGCATTCGTGGGATCACCGAGAAAGTTGATCGGCCCGCTGATCAGCCCCAGCTTCATCAGCGACCAGGAGATGATCGAAAACTGGGAATCGTAGATCCACCAGAAGGCGAGCGCCGAAAGCACCGTCGGCACCACCCAAGGCAGGAGCACGATCGCGCGGAAGAAGGATTTGAACGGAAGGTGCTGGTTCAGAAGCAGCGCCAGCCAGAGGCCGAGCGCGAATTTCAGCGCCGAGGCGATGACAGTGTAGAGAATGGTATTGAAGACCGACAGCCAGAAGACGGCGTCATTGGCGAGGAACTGATAGTTTTCCAGGCCGATGAAAATGCCGTCGCGGCCGATCCGCGTATCGGTGAAGCCAAGCCAGACGCCGAGCCCCAGAGGGTAGGTCAGGAAGCAGACAAGGAACACCGCAGCCGGAAGCATGAACAGGAAGCCGAGCACATTGTTATTCTGCATTAGCGAGGAGATCGGTCCACGCGTATCCCCGGATTTCAAGGTCGACATTGCTTGTCTCCAGATTGCATTCAGTTCTTGAGAGACGGACGGCATGCCGGCAGCCGGCATGCCGTCTTCCTGACGCTGGATCAGACGCGGTAGTAGCGGTTCGCCCGGCGCTCGGCTTCCTTCATGGCATCCTCCGGCGACATCTGGCCGGTGACGGCGGCGGCATACATGTCGACCAGCACATAGTCGGCCATGGTCGCGGCCGAGGCATAGCCGAGCGGGCCGGCATAGCCGTTCGGGCGCAGCTTTTCCGAGGCGCGGGCATAGGGCGCGTGGACCGGATCGGCGGTCCAGATCGGGTTCTTGGCGAAGGCCTTGAGCGGCTGGCAGCAATAGGCGCTGGAGCCCTGGATCCAGGCGTTCATCTGGTCGGCTTCCATCATGAACTTGATGTAGGCCTTGGCCGCTTCCGGATATTTGCTGTGTTTGAAGAGAAGCAGCGAGCTCGTCTGGAAAAGCTCGACGCTCTTGCCGACCGGCCCGATCGGGAAGTTGGTCGTGCGGATGTCCTTGGCGATCTCGGCGAGCTTCGGATCGTTCTTGGCCGTGTAGTAGACCGAGACGCCGTTGGCGATCAGCGATACCTGGCCGGCCAGGAAGGCGCGGTTGTTATTGACATCCTGCCAGCTTTCCGTACCCGGAATGAAGGTCGCGTAGAGTTCCTTGGCATAGTTGATCGACGCCAGCGTCTCCGGGCTGTTGATCGTAACCTTGCCGCCTTCGTCGACCATCTTGCCACCATGGCTCCAGAGCAGCCAATGGGCATAGTTGTTGCCGTCGCCGACCGCTTTGCCGTGCGGGAAGCCAGCGGGCGTGCCCTTTGCCTTCATCGCCTTGCAGAGCTCGAGGAAGCCTGCGGTATCGTTGGGGAATTCGTTGAAGCCGGCCGCCTTCACGTGGCTGTCGCGATAGACGACGGCATTGCCGATCGTTGTCAGCGGCATGGCGATGAACTTGTCGTCGCGCGTGGCATAGCCCTTGAGGCCGTCGTACCAGCCCTCGTACTTGTTGCCGAGATAGTTGCCGAGTTCCGTGAGATCGACCAGCTTGTCCGGATATTGGTGCGCGTCGTCGAACCAGCACATGATGAGATCCGGGCCTGAGCCGACATTGGCGGCGACGGCTGCCTTCGGACGGATGTCCTCCCAGCTCTCCTTGTCGACGCGCACTTCCACGCCGGTCGTTTCGGTGAACTTCTTGGTATTGGCGAGCCAGGCATCCTCATCGCCCTTCACGAAAGGCGTCCAGCGCAGGAGCCGGAGGCTCGCGCCGCTCTCCGGCGTGTAGGTCGGTTCGGCCTGCGCATAGGACGGCTTGATGCCGAGACCGGCGACACCGGCAACGGCAGCCGATGCAGCAAGAAATTCACGTCTCTTGATCGTCATGAGATTCCTCCTCATTGAAACAGCGGGAGCATTCTTCCGGCATCCACCTCCCGCTTGGTGAACGGCGGTCTGGCATCTCCGGGGAAACTTGCGCTCCCGGGATGCTTGTTCTCCGGCGGCAGGGAAGACTCCTCCTCTCCCGTGCCGCCGCCGGATGGCGTCAGTCGGTCAACCTCTTGCCGCCTTCGGCATCGAAGAGATGAACATGCTTGGCGTCGATCGCCACGCGGATGGCTTCGCCCGGGCGGGCATCGACACGCTCGCGGAAGACGCAGCTGACCTCGCTGCCGCCGAGGCGGACGGTCAGATGTGTTTCATAACCGGTCGGTTCGATCACCACGATCTCGGCCGGCAGGCCGTTCGGATCGAGCGATATGTATTCGGGGCGCAGCCCGTAGACGAGGTCGCGGCCCACCGCACTTGCGGGCGGATTGGCGACCGGCAGCCGCGTGCCGTTGGCCGCAACGAATTGACCGGGATTTTCCGGATCGAGCCTGCCGTGGATCATGTTCATCGCCGGCGAGCCAATGAAGCCGCCGACGAAGAGATTGGCGGGGCGGTCGTAAAGCTCGAGCGGCGAACCGATCTGCTCGACGATGCCGTCATGCATCACGACGATCTTGTCGGCCATCGTCATCGCCTCGATCTGGTCATGGGTGACGTAGACGGTCGTCGTCTTCAGGCGCTGGTGCAGTTCCTTGATCTCGGCGCGCATGGCGACGCGTAATTTCGCATCGAGGTTGGAGAGCGGCTCGTCGAACAGGAAAACCTCAGGATCGCGCACGATGGCGCGGCCCATGGCGACGCGCTGGCGCTGGCCGCCGGAAAGCTGGCGCGGATAGCGGTCGAGCAGCTTGTCGAGGCCAAGGATGCCGGCGGCATATTTCACCCGTTTCTCGGCTTCCGCTTTCGGCGCTTTGTTGAGCATGAGCGAAAAGCCCATGTTCTGCTCCACGGTCATGTGCGGATAGAGCGCATAGTTCTGGAAGACCATGGCGATGTCGCGGTCCTTGGGCGGCAGCGTGTTGACGACGCGCCCGCCGATCTTGATTTCGCCGCCGGAAATGTTCTCGAGCCCAGCCAGCATCCTCAGAAGGGTCGACTTGCCGCAGCCAGAGGGGCCGACGAGGATGACGAATTCGCCATCGGCAATATCGATGTCCACCCCCTTGATGACGGGATGCGCGCCGAATGATTTCCGGACGTCTTCGAATTGAACGTTTGCCATACTCCCTCCTCCCAAATCATGAGCATTACGCAAGCACTGTATCTATGTCGGTTTCGGCGGGCCGCAGCCCGCCTTCTCACCCCCGCCCGACGAAGGGCATCTTCGTCGCCATCACTGTCATGGTCAGCACATTGGCGCTGAGCGGCAGGCCCGCCATGTAGACGACCGCATCGGCAATATGCGCCGGGTCGATCGTCGCCTCCGCGGCGATACTGCCGTTTGCCTGCAGCACACCGGCCGCAATCCCCGTCGTCATGTCGCTTGCGGCATTGCCGATATCGATCTGGCCGCAGGCGATGTCGAATTCGCGCCCGTCGAGAGCGGTTGATTTAGTCAGCCCCGTGATGGCGTGTTTCGTCGCCGTATAAGGCGCCGAATTCGGTCGCGGCGTCGTGGCGGAAACGGAGCCGTTGTTGATGATGCGCCCGCCGCGCGGGTTCTGGCTCTTCATCAGCCGGAAGGCCTGCTGGGTGCAGAGAAAGGCGCCGGTGAGATTGGCGGCGACGATGGCGCTCCACTGCTCGAACGAGATCTCCTCCAGCGCAACCCCCGGCACCGTGACGCCGGCATTGTTAACCAGGAGGTCGAGCCGTCCGTATTTTTCCGAGATCGCATCGAAGAGCGCGCGAACGGAGTCCGGATTGCCGACATCGGCGGAAACCGCGAGGAACTCCGCGCCGGTTTCGCTGCCCAGCTCGGCTGCGGCCTTTTCAAGCACGTCGGCCCGCCGTCCGGAAATGACGACAGTGTAGCCAGCAGCGCCGAGCCCCCGCGATATGGCACGTCCGACGCCGGTGCCGCCGCCGGTGACAAGCGCGATCCTCGCATCTCCGCTGGCCGATTTGCTCATGCGATCCTCCCGTCGAGTTCATCCTCGATGTGCACCTGCAGGATTTCGTCGAAGCTCGTCTCCGCCTTGAAGCCGAGCGAAGAAGCTCGCTCGGCATCGAACTGCGTCGGCCAGCCGGCGACGATGCGCTCGATGACAGGATCGGGCACGCGTTTGATGAGCGCGACCGCCTTGTCGCCGGCAACCCTGCGCAGAGCTTCGATTTCTTCGGAGACGAGCGCGGAAAGACCCGGCATGGTAAGATTGCGCCGTGCGCCGATCCGTGCCGTATCGATCGTCGCGGCATGGACGAAGAAGCCGACGGCCGCGCGCGGGCTGGCGAACCAGTGCCGCACGCTGTCGCCGACCGGCAGTATCGCTTCCTTGCCGACCAGTGGCTCGCGCAAGATATTGGAGAAGAAACCTGATGCCGCCTTGTTTGGCGCGCCGGGCCGCACGCAGATGGTCGGTAGCCGGATGCCGATGCCGTCGAAAATGCCGCGGCGGGAATAATCGGAAAGCAGCAGTTCGGCGATCGCCTTCTGGGTGCCGTAGCTCGTCAGCGGCGTCGTGAAGAATTCGTCGGGAATGACCTCCGGGAACGGCGTGCCGAAGACGGCGATCGAGGAAGCGAAGACGAGACGCGGTACATAGGCGCTGGCGAGACCGGCCTGGCGGATCGCATCGAACAGAGCGCGCGTGCCGTCGAGATTGACGGCGTACCCTTTGTCGAAATCCGCTTCCGCCTCACCCGATACGATGGCGGCGAGATGGAAGATCAGCTCCGGCCGGCCTTCGATCAGCTTGTCGGCGGCGCCCGCCCCGGCGAGGTCGATCGTCAGCGCCGTCGCGACCGGCCGGAGCGGTTCCGGCACCGGCGGTGCAAAGGCGTCCGCAAGGGTCAGCCGGGTGACAGGCCGGCCGAAAACCAGCGGCTCGCGCGCGATCTTCTCAACCAGCTTGCGGCCGACCATGCCGGCGGCGCCCAAAATCATCACATGCATGGCGGCTCTTCCTCCCGTTCGGCCGTTGTCTTCGGCGAGATCGCGCTGCTCGTCGCCTTCTCTGTTGCAGCTGGCGGCGCGATCGGAATGCGTCCGATCGAATTCAGATAGGTCTGCAACCTGCAGGTCAAGCCGGCTTGGCTGATCCGCAGATATTCGCGTTCAAACATCCGTACGATGCGGGACGTCCGAAGCCTTGTCCGTCCCGCTTTTGCTCCTGCGTTTTGTTCTTGTTATCGATACCGGTATCGGTAACAACGCCTATTTTTGTCGCATATGTCAAGTACTGCGTGTTTTCCTTTTTTTGGAAAAGAGCCTATGAATCTGGTGTTGGCCGCTGGCGAGGCAATTCGACTAAGGAATCGGTTCGATGCGTAGATCCACATTGGAAGAGGTTGCCGCCGCGGCCGGCGTCAGTAAGATGACGGCATCGCGAGCCCTTCGCGGCGCGGCCGACGTTTCCAAAGAGACGCGCGAGAAAGTGCTTCAGCAGGCCGAGCGGCTGAGCTATGTCGGCAACCGGCTGGCGCTCTCGCTGTCGTCGCAGCGCACCAACCTCGTCGCTGTCGTCGTTCCCAGCATGTCCAACATCGTCTTTCCCGAGATGCTGGCGGGCATCTCGGCAGGATTGCGGGGATCCGGCATGCAGGCGGTGTTCGGCATCTCCGATTACGACATGGCGAAGGAGCGCGAGATCATCCGCGACATGCTCTCCTGGCGGCCTGCCGCCATCATCGTCACAGGCCTCGACCAGCCGGTGGAGACAGTCAGAATGCTGCAAAATGCGGAGATCCCGGTGATCCAGCTGATGGACCTCGACGGCACGCCAATCGATTTCAACGTCGGGCTTTCACATGGCAAGGCGGGAGAGGAGATGGCAAGAGCTCTTTTGGCGGCCGGCCGGCGGCGGTTCGGCTATATCGGCAGCGCGATCGACAGAGACTTGCGGGCGGGCAAGCGGAAGGCCGGCTTTGAGAAGGCCTTGCGCGAAAGCGGCCTTTCCTTCGTGGATGAGCGGTTCAACGCCGCTTTTTCCTCGGTGGCTCACGGCAAGCGGCTGACGACGTCCATGCTCGCGGAGACGCGCGATCTCGATTGCATTTACTACTCCAACGACGACATGGCGACCGGCGGCGTCTTCGCATGCCTGGAACTAGGCGTTTCCATCCCTGCAGACATTCTGATTGCCGGGTTCAATGGGCTTGACGTCGCCCGCGCCCTCCCCGTCAAGATTGCGACTTCGATCTCGCCGCGGCGTCAGATGGGGGAAGTCGCGGCAGCCCTTCTGCTCGCTGCGAGCAGAAGCGACGGAAATCCGCCTGCAGAAAAGATCATTGCTTTCGATCCCGAGATCACCGGCGTCGATTAGGCTCCAGGAACTACCCGTCAACAAAGCCGCTCTATCCGATTGCGGGATGGCTGATGACGTCTCCGAGGGATACAGACGTCGTCTGGCGCCGAACATTGAAATAGCGCCAAGCTCGCATATCTGCCCCTACAGTGCCGCAGACTTTCTGAAAGAGGTCCTCGATGAGCCGGTCCCGATTGCATGCCGCCGCGGCGATGCCGAAAACAATGTCCGCGGACGAATTGTCGCTCGATTGAACATAGCCTGAGATTGCAGGGGCAATGCGGAATATGATCTTGAAAGACGCCCGGCGTTGGCAGGTTGCAGTGGCGGTGCTGTTCCTTTTCACTGCAGTCACAGCTTCAGGCGCAGGCGCTACGCAGCAAGGGACGCCATCGGAAAGCCTATTCCTGGTTCAGGTCATCGTCCTCGTCGTCATAGGGCGGCTGCTCGGCGAATTCATGGTGCGGATCGGCCAGCCTTCCATCATGGGGCAGATCATCGGCGGTATTCTTCTCGGTCCTTCGGTCTTCGGCGCTCTGTGGCCGGATCTTCAGCTTCAGTTATTTCCGACGGGCGAAGCGCAAAGGAGCATGACCAACGCCATCGCGCAGCTCGGCATCCTGTTTCTCCTGCTACTTGCCGGCATGGAAACCGATCTCGGCCTGGCGCTTCGGCTGCGACGCGCCGCCTTCGGCGTCTCGTTGAGCGGCATTCTGATCCCGTTTGCCGCAGGTTTTGCTTTGGGCGAGCTTCTCCCCGCATGGCTTCTCCCCCATCCGGAAGCTCGCCTGGTGACGGCGCTCTTTCTGGGAACGGCGCTATCCATCTCGTCGGTCAAGATCGTCGCGTCGGTCGTTCGCGAGATGGATTTCATGCGCCGCAATATCGGCCAGCTGATCGTCGCATCGGCCATCATCGACGACACAGTCGGCTGGGTCATCATCGCCGTGACGTTCAGCCTCGCAGGACATGGTTCCGTCGATCCGTGGATCTTGACGAGAAGCATTGTGGGAACGCTCGCCTTCATGGCGTTCAGCTTTACGATCGGACGCCGCATCGTCTTCGAAATCATCCGGTCGACCAACGACAAATTCAAGAGCGATTTGCCGGTCCTCAGCGCCATCATCGCGATCATGGGCACGATGGCCATCATCACCTCCCTGATCGGTGTGCACACGGTTCTCGGTGCCTTCGTCGCCGGCATTCTCGTCGGTCAGTCGCCGATATTGACCCGCCAGATCGACAGTCAGCTCCGGGCGCTGACGACAGCCCTGTTCATGCCTGTGTTCTTCGGATTGACCGGGCTTGAAACCGATCTCGGCGTGCTCGGGGATCCTGCGATCCTTCTCCTGGCGCTCGGACTTATCCTTATTGCGAGCATCGGAAAGTTCGGCGGCGCATTTGCCGGGGCGAAGTTCGGTGGGTTTACCAATTCCGAAGCCGTTGCGCTCGGCTGCGGTATGAATGCCCGTGGCTCTACCGAAGTCATCGTCGCATCGATCGGTCTTTCGGTCGGCGTTCTCGATCAACGGCTGTTCTCCATCATTGTCGCCATGGCTGTGGTGACCACGATGGCCATGCCGCCGACATTGCGCTGGGCTCTTGCAAGGCTGCCGATGCGGGAAGAGGAGCGCAATCGTCTCGCACGCCAGGAATTCGAGCAGCAAAGCTTCCTTTCGAAATTCGAGCGGATTCTTCTTGCGGTGGATAGTTCGGCCAGCAGCGATCTTGCGACCCGCATCGCCGGGTATTTTGCCGCCCTGAGGAAGATGCCTATCACCGTATTGCATATCAATAGCCAGGATCACGGTGCGGACAGGGAAGCTGGCGCATACCAGGCCCGGCAACCGGGCAGGACCGACGGTACGTCGCTCGCCGAGCAGGTGAAGGAAAGTGCGCAACGAACCGTCGGTCGCCTGAACAGTCCGGAGGACACCAGCGATGGCGACGTTCACATAATGACCGCGGCCACGAGTGGGGATCTCAAGGCCCTGCTTGCCGAGGGCGCCGAAAAAGGCCACGACATGCTCTTTG
The DNA here is from genome assembly GCF_017357225.1 of Rhizobium binae. Taxonomy (NCBI): domain Bacteria; kingdom Pseudomonadati; phylum Pseudomonadota; class Alphaproteobacteria; order Hyphomicrobiales; family Rhizobiaceae; genus Rhizobium; species Rhizobium binae. Next base: position 198,789 of record NZ_CP071605.1, read on the forward strand.
TCGGCATCGAGCCCACCGCCGCTCCGGAGGGTGGTTTTGACAAGAAAATCTCGGTGATGAGCAAATCGTTCAAAGGAACGACCGCCATCTGTTCGCAACGCGGCTCCCTGCCGGATGATGACGGCAAGCTGCGCATTCTGGTGCCGATCAGCGGCACGGAACGCTCGACGCGGGCGGCGGAATTTGCACTGGTTATCGCCAAGGCGAGCGGCGCGAAGGTTGCTGCCCTCTACATTCGTGAACCGCAGCAGGCATCGCTGGCCCCGCGCGTGAGCGATATAGCCAACCCGCATCTGGCCGCATTCAGGAGAATCGACGAGATAGCCAGCTACAACGACATCTCGGTGGAAAAGATCACCGAGTCGAGCGGCGCACCCGATCTGTCGATCCTGCGCCAGGCGCGCAGGGGCAGGTTCAACCTGATCATCCTCGGGGTCAGTCGGCGGGCCGGCGAAACACTATCCTATGGGCTGATCGCCGATAATTTGCTCGAGGCCGCCGACCGCTCCTTCATTCTTGTCGAAACCGAGTGATCGCAACGCCTCTTTCATTGGCTTCTGCCGAGCTGTTTTGCAAGATCTGCAAGCATCGCGACCTGCCCCTTGAGAAGCTTGCTCTCAGCCTCTGCGGTGGGAAACCACCCGGCGCGGTCGACTTCGGGAAAATTCTGGAACCGGCCCGATCGCGGCGGCCATTCGAGCTGGAACTCTGAACTGCGCACCGTCTCGACATCAACCTCCGCCTCCACCGACCAGACAACCACAACTTTTCCACCCGGTTGGCGATATTCGCCGAGGGGGGCGAAGGCCCCCTCAATTTCCACGCCGAGCTCTTCCCGCGCCTCCCGGATTGCTGCCGACAATTCGTCTTCACCGGGTTCGATCAATCCCTTCGGAATCGACCAGGCGCCCTCGTCCTTCTTCGCCCAGAATGGACCTCCGGGATGGACGAGCAGGACCTCAGGCCCCGACTCCAAAAGGCGGTAGATGAGAAGTCCGGCGCTACGGACCGGCATCGGCAACTCCCGGCACCCGGCATGATGTGGCCTTGTCCGCGATGACAACTTTCCACGTCGTGGCGCGTTAGAGGTGACAGTCGCACAGATGCGCGGAGTATACCATGCCCAAAGGATTTCGTTTCGACCTGCTTGCAAAGAGCGGCTATGTGGCGCGCGGCGTCGTGTTCCTGCTTGTCGCGGGGCTGGCCCTGTTCTCCGGCATTGCCGGTGGAAGGCCGGAAACGAAGTCGGCGCTTTCGACGCTGCTCGCACAGCCTTTCGGCCGCGTCTGGGTGGGATTGATAGGCATCGGCCTTCTCGGTTTCGTTGCCTGGCGGCTGGCCCAGTCCCTAGCCGATTCCGACGGGCATGGCACCGGCACCAAGGCGGTCGCCATCCGCACGGTTCTCTTCGGCAGCGCCGTCGTCTACCTCGGGCTTGCCGGATACGCGCTGGCCCACGCGTTTTTTACGGGCGGCGGAAGCCAAGGTGCGGGTGAGAAGGGATTGGCCCAATGGATCATGTCGCAGCCGTTCGGCGCCTATCTCGCCGTCGCCGTCGGCCTCGGCTTCATCATCGGCGGGATCGGGACGGCAGCCAAGGGCATCACCAGGAAATTCGAGCGCTATCTCAGGCTCGCCGACGCCAGCGGCGTGGTAACCACGGTCTGTGTCTACGGCCTCGTCGCCCGCGGCGTCGTCTTCGTGATCACAGGAATCTTCTTCGCCTATGCGGGTTTTCGCGTTGACCCGCAACAGGCGGGCAGCATGGCGGATGCGCTTGAATGGGTTAGAAAGCTTCCCTTCGGCGCGGTCCTTTATATCGCCGTCGCGGTCGGACTGGCGGCCTTCGGGATCTATAACCTCGTGGAGGCGCGCTATCGCATCGTGCGCAGCCCATCCCTTGCCGACGTCAAACATTCGATCCCGACAGTCGGCCACTAGCGAAAACGCCGACTTTCCAACCGGGCGAGCTGCGCCATCTCTGTCAGATGATTTATTTCACCGGCGATACCCACTTTGCAGATTCGCGCGTCCTTCGCATCGACCGACGCCCCTTCCCCGACATGGCCTCGCATGACGTGACGCTGATCCAGAACTGGAACGAAATTGTTGGTCCGCAGGACGACATCTGGCACCTCGGCGACGTCATGTCCTTCCGCGGCGGGGACTGCGATCAGCTGCTTTCGATGCTGAACGGGCGCAAGCACCTCATCGTCGGGAATAATGATCCGTCGACGACGACGGAGGCGACGGGATGGGCAAGCGTTCAGCACTACAAGGAGATGATGCTGGACGATCATCTGCTGATCCTGTGCCACTACCCGTTCCGCACCTGGAACAAGATGGGCAAGAAATCGATCAATCTGCACGGACATTCGCATGGCCGTCTGAAGCCCCTGCCCCGCCAGTACGATGTCGGCGTCGATGCGCAGGGCCTCAGGCCGGTGTCGCTGGACGCCTTGTTGTCAACGAAGAGCGGGCTGTGATCCGCCGTATCGAGAACGTTCGGCGTTGGGAAACCGTCAAGGCCGCGGCGTTCTCCTTGCCGAGGCGCCGAAATAGGATGACCTGGCCGGTGGCCGCCATTTGCTTTATCGCGAGCGAGAGGTTTGATCGCATGACTGGAAACGGATGGACAGCATGGGCTGGCAGGACGAGATGAAGGCCTGGTTCTCTTCGCTGAAGCCTGTCCGGCCGGTCGAGATGATCGGCTTGTGGAGGGGAGCGGGTATTCCGTCGGATCACCCGTTCGACGGCGTCCTCGAGAATCTTGGCTGGTTCGGCAAGCGGTTTCACGCGGACATGCGCGCGGACGCCCTCCTCTTTCAGTGGCGAGCGGATCGGCTGGTGGCCATCGAACCCGGCTTTTTCCCAATCAGGCTCGCCATTAAAGCCGCACCGTTCGGGCGCACAAGGATCGCCCGGACGTGGCTTTTTTACCTGCAGAAGGCATTGCGCGCGAGGGGCAGGACCGCGTCGCTTGCGCTTCAGCCCTCGGGGGAGGGCGCTACTGCGGCAATGAGTTACGACCGGCAGCCGATCATCGATTACTTTCGCAGGATGAATGGGCAGGAGCTGGCCGGCATGATGTGTATTGAAGGCGACGCCCGTCGTTATTTCTTCAAGCTGCGAAGAATCGATGCCACCGCGGCGACGGAGGGATAAGTCAGGAAGCGGACGGCCTTTGACGCGCGCGGCAAAAAGGATCCGACGCCGGGAACAATCTGCCATGCTGCCCTGTTGTTCGGAGACGCAAACTCGGGGGCCACCATGCGTACGATTCTGATCGCAACTTTGCTCTTGCTGCCTTGTCTGCCCGTCGCAGCAATGGCGTCGGACGGTTTTTTGCAGTCCTTGGCCGGCGACTGGAGCGGGACTGGAAAGGTGCTTACCCGGATTGGCGGCACGAACCTGAATGTTACCTGCACCCTCCGATCGGATGCGAGCGCATCGATCGTTTCGATGAACGGGAAGTGTCGCGGCCTCGCGGTTTTCACCAAAACCTTCTCGGCGACCGTCAAGTCTGCCGGTGAGCGTTATACCGGCAATTACATCGGGCCGTCAGGACTGCCGTCGAAGCTTGCAGGCACAAGGAAAGGGACTGGCCTCAACCTGCGTGTGACCTGGGCGCGGCTGGTCAACGGTGATCGAGACGCAGTTTTGATGATCGAGAAAGTCGGGCAGGACCGGCTTCGACTGCAGACGGTCGACCAAGATCCTGCTTCCGGCCAGTCGGTGGTGACCAGTCGCATCGATTTGCAGCGGCCCTCGACGGCAGAAAGATAGGCCGCGCGCCGAAAACCGCTCACACTTTTCGGCATCATTCTCTAGCGGCGCAACATTACGATCGCTGTCTTGGTTTCAGTTCTTTTTGGCGTGGCGGTCGCCGCGATCGCCTTCTCCGGACCTCGCATCATTCTTCGCCTTGCGCCGCTTGTCGGCCGAGAGCGAGCGGCCCACGTCCGCCGACTCGGTGAAGCGGCCCTGATCGTCGCGGCGGACGTAGCGCTTGTCAGTACCCGTATCGATGAGCTCACGTTTGGACATGATGTTCTCCTGCTGTTGGAGCAGGCAAAACGCACGAGTTTCCAAAAGGATGCATTGGCCTCGGTTCACGGATCAGGCGGCCATTCTGACGAGCGTCTCGCAGAGCTGCCGGCTATCGTAAGGCTTGGCGAAGAAAACGCCACGCTCGGGCAATTCATCCTTGTGCGGCTGCTTCATGCCGGAGACGATGATGATTTCGACGGGTGGCCAGCGATCGCGGACGGCCTTTGCGAGTTTCAAACCGTCCATGCTTCCCGGCATGTCGATGTCTGTCAACAGGATCCGAATGCCGGGCACGCTTTCGAAGAGAACGAGAGCTTCATCGGCACTGCGTGCTTCGAGCGCCTCCAGGCCCGCATCCTCGACGATACCAACCGCCATCATCAGCAGCAGAGCTTCGTCCTCGACCACGACTACCTTGGTTTTCATGTTCCGCTCGCATTCATGTATCCCTACCCAAAGGGTCAACTTCGGCTTTCGCAACCGGTTCCCCGATCAAAAATATAACTTCGAAGACGAGGCCCCCGGGCTTGTAGTCCGACCTGGAGCGCGCCTGCGCCTTCGACGGGAAGGCCCGTTCTATCAGCACCGAGCCGAAGCCCTTTTTCGTCGGCGTCGAAACCGGCGGGCCACCCGCTTCCGTCCAGACAAGAAGGACGCGTCCGTCGTCGCGCTTCCACTCAATAGTGACCGTTCCATTTTCGCTTCCGAGACTTCCATATTTGGTCGCATTGGTCGCCAGCTCGTGCACAACAAGCGAAAGCGGCAGGGCGATGTCCGCCGGAAGAACAACTTCCGGACCATCCAGGCGAATGCGCTCGGCCTGCGAGGAGACGTGGGCGCGCAAGGCGGCGGAGACAATCTCCCTGACAGGCGAGGCCGATCCCTCGCGCGACAGGATGAGATCATAGGTGCCAGCGAGCGCGGCGAGCCGCTCGGCGAAGGAATTGTATCTTTCTGGATCGGAGCGTGAGAAGGTTTGCCGGGCAATCGCCTGAACGAGGGTGAAGCCATTCTTGACCCGGTGCGCCAGTTCGCGGACCAGGAGGCTGCGCTCCTCCTCCGCCTCCTGGTTCTGGCGTCTTCGTTCATCGAGTTCGTCAAGCAGCCGGTCGAAGGTCGCACCGACGACATCGAGCTCGTCCGATCCTTTCATGCCGGTCCGCGCCGTCGTTTGACCGCTGCGCCACTTTTCCATCACATCCGCAATTCTGGAGATCGGCAGGAGGATGAAGCGGTTGCCGATGAAGATCGCGGCGAGGAAGGCAAAAAGTGCACCGCCGATAATGGCGAGGGCATTCATCGTCGTCGCCCGGTTGATCGGCGCGAAGGCTTCCTCCTTGGCGAAGCCGGCGCTGACATAGAGCGGGCTGGAGGGCAGTGCGATCGGGCGATATCCGAGGATGCGCTCGGTTCCGTCCGGGCTGATCACATCGATTACGTCGGGCTGGTCGGCGTGGATCAGGCGCTGAAAAGCATCGGGTATGACGGTGCCGACGAAGCGCTCGGGCGAAGGAACGTGTGCAACGATCGTGCCGTTGCCGTCGGCGATCGTCACGGCGTTGCCGGGAGCAACGCCGCGCTCAGTGACGCGGTTCTGCAGCCAGTCCAGCCGGATTCCGCTGACGATAACGGCCTTCATGGCGTCGCCCTCCATCAGGGGCATGGCGAGCGGCAGGACGGGTCTGTCGACAAGGCGGCTCTGCGTATAGGTGCCGACGACGAAGGCCTTGGTGGTCAGTATCTGCTGGAAATAGTCTCGATCTGAGAAGATCACGCCCTCAGGAAAAGCCATGCTGCCGCAGACCGGCCGTCCGTCGAGCCCGACAACGAAGATGGTGCGTATGTTCGGAATGCTCTCGACAACCGCCTTGAGCGCCTCATTGCAAGCCGGGACGTCGATCTGCTGGACGGAAGGCATGGCGGCGACGGAGACGAGAAGAGCGTGCAGGCCCTCTATGATCCGTTCGACTTCGGACGAGGCTTGTCTGGCCGCTTGCGCTGCGGATGCGCGCACTTCTTCATTGCGCTGATGGCGGAGGGCGACTTCGTTGTAAACGAGCATCGCCACCACCGGCGCCAGCGCCGCGACCGCAACTGCGACCAGCTTAAGTCTCATCCTGCTCCCTCTCGGAATAAGCTAGTTAGCATGTTCGAAAGGGTCTGGCCCAGATCACGCGGACAATCTTGTTTACAAAATATCAACGCAGGACCCCGGACGTCCGCGCGGCAGCCTTGCCGAGTTTCCGATTGCGGCTAGATAGGGCAAAGATGAATGATGCCAAAAGCACGTCCTTCGACCGTCCCGCAGCCGGGTCCTACTCGCCGCAGCCGCTGACCGGCGCGATGGCGGATGAAGTCGAACGCCTTTTGTCGGGCCGGACCCGCGATATTCGCCTGACGGGCGACCTGCGGCGCCGCTTCGATGAAAGGCGATGGCGCCAGACGGCGAAAGTCATCCGTTCTTGGATGACATGGGTCGCCTTCGTCGACGTTTTGACGCTGGCGCTGAATGCCTTGCTGCTTCCCCGCGAGGTCGCACTGTCGATGGTCGCCCCGGCCTGCCTGCTGCCGCCGGCGGCGATCCTGACGGCACTCGTCTGGACCAAACCGCGCCCGGCGGCCGTTCAACGTGCATCGCTTCTCGGCGGCATGTGCCTCATTCTGCTGTCGGTCGCACTGGTCGGCGTCTTTGCGGGAGGCGAATTCTACGAGCGCCATTTGACCATCATGCTGTTCGTCGCCACGAGCGCAATCACCATCTTCGGCGTGCCGCTCGCCTGGACGATCGCAATCGCCTGTTATGCTCTCTGCCTCTATTTCATCTTTCAATGGTACAACCCGCTCGTGGAAGCGGGCAGTGTCGTGGCCGGAACCCTGTTCTTTTCCTGCGGAATCATCGCGACCGTGGTCGCCAGGCGAACGATGAACATCCTGGCGCAGAAGACATTTCTCCTGGACTGCAGGGATCAGCGCCGCGTCGCGGAATTGGCCGATGCGAATGCCCGATTGGAACGGCTGGCCAGAACCGATCCGCTGACGGGGATTGCCAACCGCCGTTGGATGATGGAAACGCTTGAAAGCCTCTGGCGCCATGGCCGTGAAACCGGCACCGTCGCCATGCTCATGTGCGACATCGACCACTTCAAGGCGCTGAACGACAAGCTCGGGCATGGCGAAGGCGACCGCTGCCTCGTCAAGGTCGCCGGCATCATCCAGAGCTGCGTGCGCGCCGATCGCGACCTCGTCTCACGACACGGCGGCGAGGAATTTCTCATCGTCCTGCCTGATGTCGAAGAAAAAGAGGCCGTCTCGGTGGCGAAGCGAATACGGGAAAGTGTCGAAGCCGCCGCCCTTCCGAACCCGTCTTCCAGCGTCGGCCCGTCGGTGACGCTGAGCGTCGGGGTGGCCTTCAAATCGGCGGTCGACACCGGCGTTTCCCTGGCCAACCTCCAGCACGAAGCTGACGTGGCACTTTATCGCGCCAAGGAAGCAGGCCGCAACCAGGTCTGCGTCTTCCATCGTCCGCCACCAGCTGCCGAGCAGATCGCCGCCCGCCGCTGAAGGCCGAACTGGGCGGGAGATTTCGATCGACGGGACATCGGCGCGATCGGTGTCAACGGATCACCAAAACCGCTGCCATGGCGGCCGCCGAGATGAAGCCGGCGGCGCTGAGCCCGAACGCCAGATATTCAGCGGCCCTTTGCCGGGAATGGCCAAGCTCCACCTTTCCAAGGACGGCCGTAAGGCCGCCCGCTATCCAGCTCGCCAATGTCAGTGCGCCGAAGAAAAGCGCCCACTGCGTTGCTGTCTCCATGATTTTGCTCCCGTTTCGGCCGCGCGTCCGGCAGGAACAGTCCCGCGCGGGTCTATCAGTAACAAAGCTGGGCCCGCCTTGTTTCCACGGAGCGTTGCAATTTTTCTAATTTCTCGGCACGCCGCTAGCCCGGATTGCAGCTTGTCAGGTTGGTTGCGCTGCGAAAAAGCGGTTTTGCGGCTTGACGTTATCATATTGTTTAGAGGGCGACGGAGGCTAAGCGCACCGTCTGCTTAAGGGGCTAGAGATCGAGGTCGTGACTGGATCGAAAGCGTTTCCCACGGGCCTGTCTCGCCCGGCACCATCATCATCCACCCGGGAGCCTATATTAGCGGCCTAACCGACTACCTGAGCCGCTGACGACGATCGGCACGAAGATCCATCTCGCCTGGCGGGAATGGCGTGCCGGAGCGGAGTGAGGCTGTGTCAGGCACGCGCTCTAAAATGTGAGCTGTACTTTACAGGCAGCCGTGCGGTCGCCGGCTAGTTCGAAGGCGGCCGTGGCATCTCGCAGTGGCAGGCTGTGGCTGATGATCGGCCGGACTTCGATCTCGCGGCTTGAGATCAGTTCGGCCGCGGCTGCGAACTCCGCGTGGAAACGCTGCGTGCCGTGGATCTGCAGCTCCTTGCCGACGATAGCGTTGAGGGGGACCGGGATCTCTCCCGTGACACCGACCTGCACGATCGTGCCGCGCGGCCTGATGGCGGCGATGGCGCTGCGGATGGCGGGTGCGGCGGCCGAGCATTCGAAGACGAGATCGAAATAGCCTTTCCCCGTCTCGAATTCGGCAAGTGCTGCAGCCTCTTTAGACACATTGATCGTCCGGCTCGCGCCCATCGCCTTTGCCCGCTCCAGCGCCGCATCCGCCAGATCGGTCACGATGATCTCGGCCGCGCCATGATAGCGGGCGGCGGCAACCATCAGGCAGCCGATCGGGCCGGCGCCTGTGATGAGGACGCGTTTGCCGGAGATCTCTCCGGCACGCGATGCTGCGTGCAGGCAAACGGCCAGAGGCTCGCTGCAGGCCGCTTCGGCCGCCGTCGTCGCTGCGCCCACTTCGACGCACTGCATGGCCGGCACCACCAGCCATTCCCGGAACATGCCCTGCTCGTGCGGCAAGCGCATCGCGCTGCCCATGAAGCGCATGTCGAGGCAGTGGATCGCCAGTCCCTTCCGGCAATATTCGCATCGGCCGCAGGGCTGGCTCGGATTGACCGCGACCAGCGTCCCGGGTTTCAGATCTACCCCTTCCCCTGCCCTCTCTACTATTCCCGATGCCTCGTGACCCGGTATGATCGGTTCGCGCACCCTGACCGGCCCGAAACCGCCATTCTGGTAATAATGCAGATCGGAGCCGCAAATGCCTGCGGCCGCCATTTTCAGCAGCACTTCGCCTGGGCCGGGTGGCGAAACGGTGTCGGTCTCCACCCTGAGATCGCCCTTTTGATACAGCCGTGCCAGGCGTGTCCGCATTGTGGCCCCTCCTATCTCAATAGCCCGAGTTGCTGCGGTAGCCAGAGCGATACGGCTGGGATGAAGGTGATCAGGATCAATGCGAGGAAGAGCGGCACCAACCAGGGCAGGATCGCCATCGTCGTGCGTTCGACCGACAGTTTCGCGACTCTGGACAGCACGAACAGCACCATGCCGAGCGGCGGATGCAGCAGGCCGATCATCAGGTTCAGTGTCATGATCAGGCCGAACTGAACCGGATCGATTCCGAATTTGGCGACGATTGGCAGCAGGATCGGCACGAGAATGGTGATCGCCGCGATCGTATCCAGGAAGCAGCCGACGAAAAGCATCAGCAGGTTCACGAGGATCAGGAACACCCATTTATTGTCGGTGATGGACAGGATCGCATCCGAAAGCAACTGCGCAGCCTGGCTGACGGTCAACAGCCATGCGAAGACGGAAGCTGCGGTGACGATGAAGAGTACGGATGCCGTCGTCTCGATCGTATCGAAGCTGGCCTTGGCGAGCGTCGAGAACGTCATGGTGCGGTAGCGCACGAGGCCGAGGAACAAGGACCAGAGCACGGCCGCGACCGCGGCTTCAGTCGGGGTGAACCAGCCCATCGTCATCCCGCCGATCAGGATGACGGGGGTCATCAGCGCCATGACGGCGGAAAAGCCGAAATGCCAGTCGAGCGCCAGAAGCACGAGAAGGGCGATGCCCGCAGCGGCATTCATCGACAGGCCGGCCCGCATCATCAGATAGATCGCCACCGGCACCATCAGGACGACGAGGATCTCCAAGCCGGCCGACAGGAGCTCGCGCACATTGAAAGGCGCGTCCGAGCCCCAGCGCTTGCGATAGGCGAAGGCGGCGACGGTGATCATCATCAGCAGCGTCATGACGACGCCGGGCAGGATGCCGGCCATGAAGAGCGCTCCGATCGAAACGTTCGCCATCATGCCGTAGATGACGAAGGGCAGCGACGGCGGGAAGATCGGCCCGAGCGTGGCGGAGGCCGCCGTGACGCCCACCGCCGCTTCGACCGGATAGCCGTGGTCCTTCATCGCCTTGATCTCGATCGTGCCGATGCCGGCGGCATCGGCGAGCGCGGTGCCAGACATGCCCGAGAAGATCACCGAGCCGATAATGTTGACCTGCGCCAGCCCGCCCTTCATCCAGCCCACCAGCGCGACCGCGAAGGAATAGATGCGACCGGTCACACCCGCCGAATTCATCAGATTGCCCGCCAGGATGAAGAAGGGGACGGCGAGCAGCGGGAAGCTTTCGACGCCGGCGATCATGCGCTGGGCGACGATGATGTCCGGCGCGATGCCGTAGAGCACGATGTAGAGCACGGAGGCGACGGCCATCGAGATGGCGACGGGCACACCGATCAGCATCATCACGAGGAAGGAGCCAAGAAGCAGCAGCATTGGATCAACCCTCGACGGTCTGGAATTCTTCCGGGCGCTCCAGAACGGAGTAGCCGCGACGCATGTTGGCGATGAAGACGATCACGGCGCGGATCAGCATCAGCACGAAAGCGACAAGCACCGAGTAGAAGACGATGTTGCGCGGCAGGGCGATGGTGACCATCTCCTCGTCGGCGACGATGTCGACGTAGCGCCACATCAGGTAACAGCCGTAGGCGAAGAAGCCGATGCGGATGATATCCACGAAAGTGGCAAGCACGCGCGCCAGCCCCGCCGGCATGTAGTGATAGAACACGTCGACCTGAATATGCCGCGAGGTGCGCACGCACATCACGGCCCCCAGAAAGACAACGCCGATCAGGCAGTTGATCGCGATTTCCTCGGTCCATGCGTAGCTGTCGTTCAGCACATAACGCGTGAAGAATTGCAGGAAGACGCAGCCTGCCATCAGCCAGAAGACGATCAGCGTGATCCAGTCCTCGGGGGCGTAGTCCGAAACATTCGCGGTCGGCGCGTGGCCTTCGAACTCGTGGCCGATTTCCTCGGCCGTGATGGGGGTGTGAATTTCTTGCGACATGGTCGGCCTTGTTCCTCTTTGGGAAGGAGGGCGCGGCACGGGCGCTTATTTCTGCTTGGCGTCATGCTCGGCCTTGTACCGAGGATCTGCTGCCCTATTCGCTGGAGGCAGATGCTCGGGACAAGCCCGATCATGACGGAAGAGAGGTTGGCGAGCCTAGCCGGCAATTTGGAGGGCGCGACGCCGAAACGCCGCGCCCGGGTGGCTCCTACTGAATCGCCCGGATCGCTTCCCAATCGGCCTTCTCGTAGCCGAAGTCCTCGAACTTGACCTTCTCCATCACGGTCTTTTCGAAGTCGGCCTTGTCGACCTCGGTGACGTTGATGCCCTTTTCCTTGAAGGTCGCAACGAGGCTGTTTTCCTTGCCGGCGATCGTCTTGGTCGTCCGTTCGGCCGCCTGCTGCATCACTTCACCGAAGATCTTCTTGTCCTCGTCGGAAAGCTTCGCCCACAGCTGCTTCGAGATCACCGTGTTGAGATGATCGACGATATGGCCGGTGAGGATGATGTTCTTCTGGACTTCATAGAACTTCTTCGCTTCGATCGTCGTCAGCGGATTTTCCTGCGCCTCGACGGTACCGTTCTGGAGAGCGAGATAGACTTCGGCAAAGGCGATCGGCGTGGTGTTGGCGCCGCAGGCGCGCGGCATGGCGAGATAGGCCGGCACGTCGGGCACACGAATCTTCAAGCCCTGCATGTCGGCGCATTTGGCAATCGGTTTGTTCGATGTCGTATGACGCGTGCCGTAGTAGCTGACGGCGGCGATGTGATTGCCGGTCTTGTCTTCATAGCCTTTGGCGAGGCGCTTGAAGACGTCGCTCTTGGTGTAGGCGATCAGATGGTCGGGATTGCGGAAGATATAGGGAAAGTAGGTCACGCCGATCGGCTTGTAGTCGCGTGCGGCAAAGCTCGATCCCGATATGATGATGTCGACCGTGCCGAGCTTGAGGCCCTGGTTGATGTCGGCTTCCTTGCCGAGCTGCGATGCCGGATAGACCTCGATCTTGTAACGCCCGTCGGTGCGCTTGTTGATCTCTTCAGCGGCCCAGACGGAATCGGTATGGAAGGGCTCGGAGGTCTCATAGACATGAGCCCATTTCAGCACGGTCTCAGCATGCGCGATCACGGTCGTCGCCATGATCGCGGCTGCGGTGCAAAGTATTGTTGCCAGTCTGCGTTTCATCGCTCTCTCCTCCCGAGCTCGGGTTTAAGTCTTGTCCGTTACTTTCGCGGGTCGCGTGTTGCGGCCGCGCTCCTCCTCTCCCGAAAACTCCTCCCCGAAGCTCTCGGAAAACCTCTTCTGTGACATGGTGAGATGGACGCGCATGGCGGCCTTTGCACCGGCTGTATCACCGGCGGCGATCGCATTGCGGATGGCCTGATGCTCCACAAGGGCGCTGCGCCATGTCGTCGGCCCCTCGAAATGGCTTGCGAGCTTGGCGAAATAGGGGGTCATGCGCATGTCGAACATCTCGCCGGTCACGCGCACCAATGTCGCATTGCCGACAATCGCGGCAATGCCGGTGTGGAAGGCGCGATCAGCCGCAAGGACCGTACTTGCTTCATGGACGCCGCCGCTCATGCGCATCAGCGCTTCATCGAGCAGAGCCACGCCTTCCGGCTTGGCGCAGCCTGCAGCTTCTTCGGCGATGGCGCATTCGATGATGGCGCGCGCCTGCAGCAGCTCGAATGGACCTTCTACCGGCTCGCGGTCGCTTGCCCCCGCATTGGCGGCGTGCCGGCGCACCACGTAGATGCCGGATCCCATGCGGATATTGACGAGGCCTTCGACTTCCAGAACGATCAGCGCCTCGCGTACGGTCGGACGGGAAACCGACAGTTGCTCGGCGAGCTCGCGCTCGGCCGGAAGGCGTTGACCGACCGCGAGCTCGCCGCTCGCAATCATCAAGCGAATCTGGTCCGCCACTTGCCTGTAGAGCCGGCGTGATTCGACTGGCGAAAACAAAGTGACCTCCTCGCGGCGGCTTCTCCTCAAGCCGTCTGGTCAACTGGCCTGACCAATTGACTCCTATCATCGCCCGGGTTGTGCGTCAATCGGTCGCATAACGCGTAAACAGGAGAAGTCACGCTCTGGTCACCGGTGGTCTACTTGGCCAGGGCGATAAGATGGCGGCTGGTCTGCGGCCAGTCGTGGCCCGTTATGCCAGGTAGGTTATAGGCATCCGCCGCGAAGGCTTCGAGGGAAGCGCGATTGCGGACGATCAACAGTCCGCGCGTCGAGTAGATGAAATGCTCGCCTTCGAGAACGTGTAAAGCCTCGGTAACGCTGGAGCGCCGCACGCCGAGCATATCGGCCATATCTTCGTGGGTGATTTCGATCTGCTCGCCTTCCAGGCGATCGTGGCACATCAGGATCCATTTCGCCAACCGGACGTCGATCTTGTGGACTGCGTTGGAAAGCGCGGTATTGGCGACCTGAATGAAGAAAGTATGCAGAAAACGCGAAAGCAGGCGGCGGACGATCGGACGGCCGATCAGGAAGCCCGCCAGAGCTCCGGCCTCCACTCGGCGACCGTGACCGCCGATCTGCATCATAACGTGGAACGAAAAGCGCTCCATTTCCACCGTCAGAGCGGGTGGCGACATTCCGTCCCTGCCGAGCATGCCGATCTCGGTCTTTCTGCCCTCGGGGCTGGTCGCGATCATGGAAGCGACGCCGTTCTCCAGGAAATAGTAATGACTGACCGGGAGGCCCACGTGAACGAGCTCGAAATTTCGCGGCAGGCGCAACGGCTCCAGGATGCGCTCCAGCGCCAGAAGCTCCGGATCCCCCAGCTGTGCCAGGATCACATTTTCGCTTTCGAAAGCTCGCATTGCTCTGCCCTCTGTTTGGCACGAGGACATGTCTCCCAGCCGCCAGCGCCGCAATGTTCACTCCGCCGTATTCGAATTATGGACCTCGGAACGGCCGACCACGAGACGCTGAAGCTAAACTCGCATGCTTGCCAGAGGTTCCACGGTCAAGGTTTGTACGCAAACGCACGTCGGAGGGAAAGTTGCTGTAGCAAGTGCTAATGTTGGCCGACGACGATTCCCGGAGCAGGCTGGCATGGACCGATATCTCCTTCCGAGCGACGAGACGGAAATCTATCGACATATCGTCGAGAGCGCGCGGGACTATGCCATTTTTGCGATGGATCTCGACGGTACCATCGTGACTTGGAGCGCCGGCGCGGCAAATCTCTTCGGCTACTCCTCACCCGAAATCGTCGGACAGAACAGCGTGGTGATCTTTACATTCGAGGATCAGCTTGCCGGCGCTCTGCACAAGGAGATCAGGCTGGCGCTCACGGCCGGCCGGGCAGACGACAATCGCTGGCACGTCAGGAAGGACGGCACTTCGTTTTGGGCTTCGGGGCTGATGATGCCGCTTCTCAATACGGCCGGGGAGATCTACGGCCTGGTGAAGATCATCCGTGACCGCACACAGACGCTTCATCAGGACGAAGCTTTGCGCGCCAGCGAAGAGCGCCTCCAGCTTATTCTCAAAAGCGCTATCGATTACGCGATCTTCGCCTTCGATCGAGATGGGCGGATCATTATTTGGAACACCGGCGCCTGCCGCATCTTCGGCTACGAGGAAAGCGAGATCCTCGGTTGCGATTCGCGCATTCTCTTCCTTCCTGGCGATCGCGCCGAAGGCGCACTGGAACGCGAGATGGCGGCAGCGGCCGAGCGCGGTCGGGCCGAGAACGAAAGGTTTCATCTGCGCAAGGACGGGTCTACATTCTGGGGCAGCGGATTGACCATGCCGCTACGCGCTCAGCGCGCCGGCTATCTTAAGGTGCTTCGCGACGATACCGAGCGTCATTTTGCCGACGAGCACCAGCAGATCATGCTCCGAGAGATGAGCCATCGCGTCAAGAACAGCCTCGCATTGGTCGCGGCGATGCTCGCCATGCAGGCCCGGTCGGCGAGGCAGGAAGAAGTCGGCCAGGCACTTCGCGATGCCGAGGCACGTGTCGGAACGATTGCCGAGGTGCACGACCAGCTATGGCGTCAGCCTCATACCGAAACGGTGGATCTGGCAGATTTCCTGTCGAGCCTCTGCCAGCGCTTGGAGCAGTCGAGCTCGCGCCATACTGTATCCGTCGACGCCGATAGATGCGTCATCGATGCCGACCGCGCTATCCAGATCGCCCTCCTCGTCAACGAACTGGTGACGAACTCCTTCAAACACGCTTATCCCGATGTCCGGGGCCACGTTGCCGTCAGCGCCCGTTGCATCGGTGAGGAAATCCGTTTCGAGGTTGCCGATGATGGAAAGGGATTGCCGCCGGAATTTTCACCGGGCGAGCGTAACGGGAGCAGTCTCGGAATGAAGATCGTGCGCGGGCTCGTGCAGCAGTTGAAGGCCGAGCTTCACATTGAAAGCCGGGAGCCCGGCACGGGCTTTGTCATCCGGTTGCCCAGGAACGGTTGATGCGGGTTTGCTTTGCAGGGTCACTGCTCAAGCTCTTGTATCTCCAAAAGGGTCGCTCTTCCCACAGAGCCGCCGCAAATATGGCTATGATTTACGTTTTGACACATATAGCGACCTTACCCGCGACCGCAGAGTGCCGGTATGAGCACGGGCTGTCTCCCGCCGGGAGAAGGTCATGGCCGTGTCGGATCAATGCGATAGTCGCAATTTGCTGTTGAAGGCTTTGCCTGCCGAGTCGTTCGACATGCTCTCGGCCGATGCAGAGATAATCCCGCTGGCGTTGAAACAGGTGCTGGTCAAAACCGACCAGCCGAATGATCACGTCTGTTCGAAGCGCCCTCGCAAAGATCCTGAAGCTCATCGACGATCTGTCTGAGGACGGTCTGCCGCTGCGGAAAGCTCGGACCGGAGGATTAGTCCGAAATCGAGGTGCTGCGCCGGTTCCTATCCGTGATGACACGCTGACTGGCTGGCTTTCGCGGCGGAGCGTGAGGCCACGTCCGATGCATCTGCCGAGGTCGGCAAGCCTCGCTCATCCAGGTGCATGTGGCGCATCAGGCCTGCAAGCTTATGCGGATTGCGGATGCCGCACTCGAACCAGGAGACGAGTTCCCGCGCAACATGCTGGGCCGCCGGACTGCGGATTTCGAAGGAATTCTCCCGACACCATCCCCTGAGCACCGCATGCAACATGGCTATGTCTTCAGGCTGCAGCGCCGGCTTCGTAATTCCCGAATGCTGGCTCATCCGCATTCCTCCCCATTGCATGAGCCGATCCTAATCTTCAGATTTTCCTTTTCAACTACGGGTACGGAAGCGTACGGAGACGAATGGCCGTTGTTTTTCCTCCTCTAAAGTTGTGGAACCAACGGGGTCGGATCAGGTTCGGCAGTTGACTGTGTTAGGCACGAGGAAGCGGATTGGCTGAGGTTTGAGTCGCCATTGCACAGCATGAGCACCGTCAAACCAAGCTTAGTGTAGGCATCCGTCATGAAATCCCTCAGCCCCCTTGCCGGCAAAACGATCCTCATCATCGGTGCGCCGGGATTCCTTTCGGACGACGCAAAACAGGCATTGATCGCCTGTCGGGCCTCGGTTGCCGGGCCGGTCGTCATTTCCAGCGCGATGGAACGCTTGACCGAGGGGTTGGTGTTCCAGGCCGCGATTATCGACGTCAGTATCTCCGATCAGATGATGCTCTGGCTGAACGAATGGCTGGAGACACGAGGGATACCCTTTGTGTTTGCGCATGATCAGCGGTCCAAACCGCCTCGGGGCGGCTTTGTCCTTAGCGGCCGTCCTGCCGACCTTGACGCGATTATCGCGGCGTTGTTCGGGCCAGACCTCTCCTATTATCATTGAGGTGTCCGCTTGCGTACAGTTTGCGGTGTTGCTGATCGGACTTTATCGTCACGGCGTGACGGACGACGACAGGTTGCTGTCGGCCGGCCGGCTGGCACTGACGCAGGACGCGACTGGCAGGACCGAAGCGGTCATCTCCGGCGCGGGCAGGTCCGAGGGCGGAATGGCCGGATCGTAGTGCGGATTGCGAGGCTGGCGGCCGCGCGTCGAAATCAACGCGCAAGGTGTCTTCCGATCAAACGCCGATATTCCTCTTCGGCTGCTCCATAGGAGCCGTGCGCCTCTTCGATCAGTCCGCGCCGATTGAGAATGACGATCTGCCGCCGGGTGGAACGGATCAGGCCCTTGCCCTCAAGCAGGTGCAACGCGACGGTCACGCCGGCGCGGCGAACCCCAAGCATCACGGCCAGGAATTCGTGGGTTAACCAGATGGTCATGCCGTCGGTCCGGTCATGAACCATCAGCAACCAGCGGGCAAGGCGCTCCTCAAGTTTCGCATGGCCATTGGCCAGGACGGTCGATGTCGTTTGCGCGAGAAGCGCCTGGACATAGGCAAGAAGCAAGCCGCGCAGAGAACGGCTCTCTTCCATCGCGGCAGACAGGATACGCGCCGGCAATTTGAAACCGTGTCCGGAGACCTGCATGAATGTACGGTTCGCCGACTGGTTGCCGCCGAGTACGACCGCGGCGCCGGTCATGCCCTCGCGGCCGACGATCCCCACTTCAATGTCCCGTCCGCCCGGAAACCGCGCCACGATCGAGGCAAGGCCCGATTCAAGCAGGTAGACGTCGCTGACCGGCGTATGCTCCGTTTCCAGGATCAAGGGGACATCCAGAGTAACCGGCTCAAGATGAGGCAGCAGAAGCTCGCGCTCTTGCGGCCCC
Organism: Rhizobium binae; assembly: GCF_017357225.1. Lineage (NCBI taxonomy): Bacteria > Pseudomonadati > Pseudomonadota > Alphaproteobacteria > Hyphomicrobiales > Rhizobiaceae > Rhizobium > Rhizobium binae. Next base: position 216,813 of record NZ_CP071605.1, read on the forward strand.
ATGGCGCGCAAAAGTTCATTCCGAAAATTCAATTGTTCGTCTTCCATGTCCATCCACGCAACGATGATGATGCGATCGTTGTTGCGGGCGAACCTAACCATCTAGAATCATTGAGCAATATATTGTGCAATAGCGTACAGACGTGCTCGCGACCTGTGCCTGCGATAAATATCCGCGGGGGTGGCGATCGGCAATACGACGACGATGGGAACCAGGGAAGGTTTTGGGAGTTGGGCACGGCGAAAGCCGCCTGCAATCGCAACCTAGCTTCGGCGGTCCTGCCAGATGGCATCCCGCCAATCGCTGGAGGGGCAGAAATCATGATGCAGCCCAAGGAGAATCGCCTGCTGGCTCTCTTGCCGGAGCACGAGTATGCGGCAGTCGTTGCCCATCTCGAGCCCTGTGCCATCCCCCGCGGTCACATCATCGTCCCGGCAGATGCCACGATCGAGCACGCCTATTTCCCATGCTCGGGCATAGGCTCGGTCATCAACATCTCGCCTGAGGGCAATCGCGTCGAAGCGGGATTGTTCGGCCGCGACGGTTTTGCACCGGTCGCGGCGGCGATAGGGGCTGGTATCAGTGTCCCTGAGGTCACCGTCCAGGTGCCTGGTTTCGCCTATCGTGTGCGGCAAACCGCGCTACTGGATCTAATGACAACGCAGCCGGTCTTCGCCAGCCTTCTCCATAAGGTTGTTCATGTTCTGGCGACGCAGGCCGGCTTCACCGCGCTTTCCAACGCCGTCCATGAGATCGACGAGCGGTTGGCCCGCTGGATATTGATGTGCCACGACAGGGTCGACGGCAACGAGCTCGCGCTGACGCACGAGTTCATCGCCTTGATGCTCGCGGTGCGGCGCCCGAGCGTCACCACCGCCCTGCATTTGCTCGAAGGCTATCGTTTCATCCGCTCCGTCCGCGGTCTGGTGATCATCAGGGATCGCGCCGGCCTGGAAGACTTCGCCTCCGACGCCTATGGCAAGGCGGAGGACGAATATGAGCGGCTGATCGGGCCTCTGAGGAAACCGAAGCGCAATCTGACCGACATGTCTTCCACACGCCCGGCCTGACCAGGCGGATCGAAGGCCTGCCGATTTAAATCCCGGCATAGCATTCATAGCCGCGATCCTCCCAAAAACCGCCATTGCCGCCGCAGAGCTGGCCGAGATCGGCGACCGCCTCGATGCGAGTCAGATATTTCGCCTGCTTGTAGCCGAGCTGCCGCTCGACCCTCAGCCTCAACAGCGCCCCATGCGCCGCCTCCAGGTCGCACCCTTTCATCAGCGACCACTTTTCGACGAGCCCGCCGACATCAAGTCTCCAGGTCGAGAACTGCCGGCTCATCTAGTCGAGATATTGCGGGTTATCGGGCATGCCGGTGCCATTCGAGCGGAGGACCGACGAGAGATCGGCCTCGGTGAACTCACGGGCCAGCGCGTCATCGCAGAGCAGAAAACGTTGCGTTTTCATGTTGAAGCCTTTGACGATCTTCAGCACCGATCAGTGCAGGCTGCGAGGTTTCCTGGAATGAGATTGCGGTATCCGCCGGCGGCCTGCAGATGGTACACATCTGTCCATTCGAGACGCGTTGGAATGCGTTACAGCTTCGCGTGCATGTGATAGAGCTGTGATGCGGAAAAAATATATGGTTTTCGCTGTAACCGATTGGCTGCTTTTACGAATGAACTCCCTGACAGCATGACCACCGCCCATTCGGAAGAAGCCCTGAGAGCACTGATGCTTCTCTCCCTTGACGGGGACGAGGCGGCCTATCGGCGGTTACTCACCGCTTTGCGCATGCTGCTCGTAGGTTATTACAGCCGCAGGATGGCTGCGGCAACGAAAGCGGATATGGAAGACCTGGTCCAGGAGACATTGCTGGCACTGCATTCCCGCCGATCCACCTACGACCGGCAAAGACCTTTCACCGCCTGGTTCTTCTCGATCGCCCGCTACAAGTTGATCGACCATCATCGCGGCCACGGTGGGCGCAGGCTGGCCGAGACCGAGCTTGGCGAGGAGATCGAAAGCGACTTCAGCGAGGATACGCTGACCGCCCGCATGGATGTCGAGCGGTTGCTCGACGGATTGCCGCCGAAGCAGCAGGAACTGATCCGTCAGGTGAAGCTTGAGGGCCGATCCGTCGCCGACACCGCAAACCGCACCGGCCAATCCGAATCGGCGGTGAAGGTCAGCATCCATCGCGCGCTGAAGACGCTCGGGGAGAGATTGCGAGGCGCATCGTGACAGAGACGGACGACATCATCGAACGCCTGGCAAGCGGCCTGAAGCCGGTGCCGCGCAATGCGCTGCGGCGCCGCTTCGCGCTCGGCATAATCCCGGCCCTCGGGCTCTCCCTACTGCTGATGTTGATTATTCTCGGCCTCAGGATCGATATGCCCGACGTGCTGATGCTGCCGGTCTTCTGGATCAAGTCGGCCTATAATGCCCTGATCGCGGTGGTGGCCTTTGCCGCCGTCTTTCGGCTTTCCCGCCCCGACGGCTCCGAGGGACGGTTTTTCGCTCTGCTTGCCCTGATCTTTGCAGCCATGGCGACTGTGGCCGCCATCCAGCTCCTGCTAGCCCCGGCCGGGACCTACCCGGTGCTGATTCTTGGGTCCTCGGCGCTGCATTGCCCGCTGCTCATCATCGGCTTCGCCATCCCCATTTACGCCGGCGCGGTCTGGGCGTTGCGCCGGGCAGCACCCGTGGATCTGCGGCTGACGGGGTTCGTCGCCGGCATCGCCGCGGGAGCAGCCGGCGCCTGGGTCTATTCCTGGTTCTGCACCGAAAACGGCATGCCTTTCGTGCTGATCTGGTATTCGCTTGGCATCCTGCTCACCGGTGCCTTCGGCGCTTTCACCGGCCCTCGCCTGCTTCGCTGGTAGATCTCCTCAAACTATTGCCTGGAACATTCCGCCTTTCGCCGGGTTCGGGGATCGAAGGAGAGGAAGATGAACCACGATTCGGATCGTCGCGCTTTCGTCATCTATATCGGCGCCATCATAGCGGTCGGGCTTTTGATCGTGCTCGGCGCTACGATCTCCTGGAATACGAGCGGTAGGAGCGATCAGCCCAGCCAACTTTCAAGAGAAGCCAACCCCTGATGGAACGGCCCAAGGACGACTCGATCCGGGTGGAGCGGCTGAGCGCTGACCAGCAGCGCAGCAGCCAGAGAGTCGTGTGGCTGGCCCTCACTCTGATCGCAACGGCCCTCGCCATCGCCTTCCTGCTCTACGTCTCGATCCTCATTTACGGCGTGATGCAAAGGATGTGAGCGCGCGGCGGCCGCCACATCTGTTCTATCTCCGGCGCGCGGTCGGCCGCAGCCGATAATTGATTGTGAGTTGGAGCTTACGCCTAAGGATGTTCAGTCGGCGAGATTGTTTCCGAGCATTGCAATGAGGCAGTCGCGGGCGCGGCTCACGCGGCTTTTCAAGGTACCGATCCGGCACCCGCACATTTTGGCGGCGTCCTCATAGGTCGTTCCGGCAGCCACCAATGTCAGGGCCCGGCGCCTGTCCTCGGAAAGGTGGGTCAATGCCCGCTGCAATTCGTGCTCCCGCAGCACCCACTCTTGCGTCGGGGCGATCGCCACCTGTTCCATAGCAGCGTCCATTCCGGCCGGCTCGCGCTTCTGCCGGCGGTAATTGGTGCAGAAGGTGTTTCGCAGGATCGTGAAAAGCCAGGATTTGAGGGAGGTGCCGGGGTGGTAGAGATGCAGCGAGTTCAGCGCCTTCAGCAAGGTTTCCTGAACGAGGTCGTCGATGTCATCATCGCTGCGCAGGAACCTTCTGGCAAAGGCGCGCAATGCCGGCGTCAGTTCGACGATCTCCCGCTCGATCGCGGATTTTTCTTTACAATGCGACGCAGGGCGTACTGAAGACGAGGAAGCCATTTTTCTCTCCTGAGATTTGAGAAGGAAAGCCGCTGGCTCTCCATTCGTTGCGGTACGGTACCGAACAAAAGTCCAGCTTGGGCCGCGACCTTCGCCGGCGCGCGGACGGGAACAACGGCGCCTGGCAATTGTTCGGTGATCGCCGTCTCGATGTTGCTCGGGCGGTCTCTTCCTTGGCCGGACAGAGATGACGCCTCCGGCCACGGGGGCGTCATATTTCCGATCGGAACATCCGGCTCATGCGAGAGTTTTTTGTCCGCACGACACGCCATAGGAGGAATAAATGGCAACCGAGAAGACACTGAACGACCTGTTTCTCGATACTCTCAAGGACATCTATTACGCCGAAAAGCAGATCCTGAAGGCCCTGCCGAAGATGGCGCGCGCCGCGCAATCGGAAGAGGGCAAGGCCGGTTTTCTGCAGCATCGCGACGAGACCCAGGCGCAGGTCGAACGCCTCGAGCAGGTTTTTGAAATGATCGGCAAACCGGCACGCGGCAAGACCTGTGAGGCCATTCAGGGCATCATCGCCGAAGCCGAGGAGATCATGGACGAATTCAAAGGCACGGCCGCCCTCGATGCCGGCCTGATCTCATCGGCGCAGGCCGTCGAGCATTACGAGATCGCCCGCTACGGGACGCTGATCGCATGGGCAAAACAGCTCGGCCTTAAGGACGCGGTGCCGCTGCTGCAGGCAACGCTGGCCGAAGAAGAGGCAACCGACAAGAAGCTCACGCGGATCGCCGAGTCTTCGGCCAACGTGAAGGGCAAGGCGGCCTGAGCACCCATTCAACAGCGGCCGCCGCCCCGGCGGCCGTGCCCGGCTCCTCCGGCGATCAAAGCCCAAGCTGCCAGATTTCGGCGGCGATGATATTTCCCCCGGGTGCGATCAAACGCGCCGCACCCACCCCCTTGAAGCCGGGCAGCCGCTTGGTTCCCGTCCAGCGGCCATCGTCGGCGAAGACCTCGATCGAGCCCGCATCGAGAAAGATCCGGATGGTCGACGGGCGTGCGCCGGCGGCGATATAGCGGGGCGATGCCTTGGCATTCGCCACAGAGAAGGGAATGCTCAGCCCGTCGTCGCTTGCCTGAACCGCGAGCGTCGCTTCGGGATGTTCGAGATCGAGGCGAAAAACGTTGCCGGCCTCACGGAGGGTAAGCAGGATCTCGACGGAGCCGTTGGCGAGATCGACGGTCCGGCCCTTAAGAAGGCCTTCGGCATCGAGCTCTCGCTGCCGTAGGCTTTCGACACCTGATACCGGCGGCGTGATCAGCGCACCGCCTTGCAATGCCAGCCGGCGCGGCAGGGTCATCGCTGTCGGCATGTCGAGTTCCCTTGATATATCCGTCCAGTTCGCAAGCCAGGCAATGCCGATCGGGCCGGCATCATCGACGAAGGCCTGGAAAGCATAGGCATCGGTAGCGAAATCCAGCTCCTGTTCGAATTCGACCAGAAACCGCTGGCCATCGAACCGGCCGACGGTGGCAAGCGTCATGTTGCGCCGGCCGGTCACCGGGTCGCGGCTGGTCAGCAGGCCGAAGATCAGGGCCCAGCGCGTCGAAGGATCCTTTGCCGGACCGTCGAGCGGCACCATGCAGGGGCACTCCGCTGCGGTCATGCCGAAGCGGTTTTCGCGGTGAAGGATGCCGAGGAAGGTCCATCCCGCCGCTGCCGAAGGATCATCGGTTTCATAGAGCAAGATGACGCCGCCCTCTCGGTCGCGTGTCCCGAGCAGCATCTTCCATTTCTCGTCCGGTCCCTTGAAGACATAGGGATCGCGGAAATCGGTCGTCAGATCGAGGCCTGCGGGGCGCGCCGGCAGGATCAGCTCAGCCGGCTCGGCTGCCACCAGATCGCGGGTTGTGGCGGTAAGCTGAACCTGCTCCTCCGGAATGCGATCCTTCAGGTGCTCGGTGAAGAAGATGCGAATGCCGGCCTTCTCCCCGGGGAGCGCGATCGCCGAGCCGGAAAATGCGCCGCCTCGCCCATCGGCCTGTGCGGCAAACTCGTCCGAAGGCGGAAGAAACACCGGGAGATGCTTCCAGTGGAGATAGTCGTCCGAGATCGCATGACCCCAGTGCATGTTGTTCCAGCGCAGGCTGTGCGGATAGTGCTGGTAGAAGAGATGCAGCCTGCCGCCGAACCGTCCAAACCCGTTGGGATCATTCATCCAGCCGAATGGCGGGCGGAAGTGGTAGCCGCCGGAAATGTCGGGCGCGGCATTGGCAGGCCCGGTATGGAGCAGCCGGATGCCTTCTTCCAGCACATGGGATTGGGCAAACGCATAAAGGACCGAGAGCTCGGTCGTGACGGGATCATAGGAGAAATCGGCTTCCCCGCCTCTTTCCAGCGTCATCCGCCGGAACTGGAATTCATCCGAATTCGACGCGTCGATGGTGGCGAAAAGCTCTCCGTCGACGCAGATGCGCAGCCTTCCCGGGGCGCCGCCATGCGATGCCTTGATCCAGGCGTGGATCGTCGACCCGGCGGGCAGGACGGCGCTGATCGTCTCCAGCCCCGCTTCATCGGAGGGAGAAGTCGCTTGGCTTGTCATCAATTCAACCTTTCACGGCAGAGCCGATAAAGGAGCTCACGAACCAGCGCTGGAATGCGAGGTAGAGCCCCAGGATCGGTATCATCATCAAAACGGAGGCAGCCATCGCCCGATCCCAATAGATGCTGTCCTGTCCGAAGAAGGTTGCGATCGCCACAGCGATCGGCCGGGCATAGTCGGTCTGCGTGACCAGGATCGGCCAGAGATACTGGTTCCAGGTCTCGATGCCCATGAGGATCGACACGGTGGCGAGTGCGGGCAGGCTGAGCGGCAGGAAGATGGAGCGATAGGCCCGGAAAAAGGAAGCCCCATCGATCTCGGCGGCCTCAAGCAGCTCTTTCGGCAACTGCGCGAAGAACTGGTAGAACAGGAAGATGTAAAGGGGGCTCGCGACCCAGGGCACGATCTGCACCGCGAAGGTATCGGACATACCCGCCCTGGAGACCATGATCACCAGCGGCATGATAATGCTTTCCTGCGGGATCACATAGAGCGCGACCACGACGGACAGGATGACGGCGCGACCCCTGAGCGATCCCCAGGCGAGAACGAAGCCGGCCATCGAATTGACGACCAGGCCGGAGCAGACCGTGGTGACCAGGATGATCAGCGAGTTGATGAGGTAGCGCCCGAAGGCGAGCTCGCCGGAGAGGTGGCCGACTTCGGCATAATTGGAAAACGTCGGGTTCGAAACCCAGAAGGCGCGGAAACTGCCCATGTCGGCGAGAATCTGGAACCGGTCGTCCTTGAGACTCGCGACGACGAGCAGCAGCAACGGAGAGACGACCACCAATGCGATGATGAAGATGCAGACAGTCTGGATGGCGCGCAGAACCCTGGCGGCGGAACGGGGCCGCGCGGCGCGGGCCTGTGGGATCGAGAGAGCGATATCAGACATCGAAGCGCCTCAGGAGCTGGCGCTGGATCAGCGCGATGACGAGGACGATCACGAACAGGATGACCGAGACGGCGGAGGCATAGCCCATCTTCTGCTCTTCGAAGCCGGCGCGCACCATGTAGTGCACGACAGTTTCGGTGCTGCTCTTCGGCCCGCCCTGCGTGAGGATGGCGACCTGCGTATAGAGCTTGAAGGCCTGGATAGTGGTGATGACAAGCACGAAGACATGGGTCGGCCGCAAGCCGGGCATGGTCACATGCCAGAAGCGGCGGAAAGCACTGGCGCCGTCGATCTTGGCGGCATCGTACAACTCGTCCGGAATGCCCTGAAGGCCGGCGAGGTAGACGATCATCTGGAAGCCGTAGGCCTGCCAGGCCGAGAGCAGCACGAGCGAGAACATCGCCCATTGCGGGTCGCCAAGCCAATCGATCGGCTGGATCGCGCCGCCTGAGAGGAAGCCGAGGATCTGGTTGAAAGGACCTGTCGGATACTGGAACAGGGTGCCCCAGATGACGCAGACCACGACCATCGAGGTGATCGCCGGCAGGAAGAACATGCTGCGCAGCAGATTGCGCAACGGCAGCTTCTGGTGCAGCAGCAGCGCCGTTGCGAAGGCGAGGCCGCACTGCGCCGGAATGATCCAGAAGGTGAAGCGGGAGACGTTCCAGAGGGCCGTCCAGAAAAGATCGTCCTGGACAATGCGGATGAAATTGTTGAGCCAGACGAACCGGACCGGCGTCGGGCGCGGCACCAGAGGTTGGTTGGTCATCGCCGTCCAGAAGGACAGGAGGAACGGCACGATCAGAAAGAGGGTCAACAGGATGACGGCGGGCGCCAGCATGGCGGCTTCCTGCATCAGCCGTCCCTTGTCATGCCGGCGCGCCGAGGCCTTTCGAACGACCGTCGCAGATGTCGATTGCTGCAAGACCATAGAGCTCCTCCTTTCGCAGCTTATTGCCGGTCCCACCCGGCGATGTCTGCTGGAGACATCGCCGGGCCGCGACCTGGCGGCGGCAATGACGCCTATTGCTCGTCGCCGAACGGCGGGTAGCCGTCATTATCCTCGATATCCTGATCGATCTTCTTGGCGGCCGACGTCAATGCCTCCTTCGGATCGCCGCCATTGAAGGCCTCGTCGACGGCCTGCATAAAGGCGGAGGTGATGGTCGGATAGGCTGGATGCGGCGGGCGCGCGATGGCTGTCTTCGATGCCTGTTCGAAGGCGATCGCCATCGGGCCGCCCGGGGCGTAGAGCGGAGATTCGGCGGCGAAGCTCTTCAGGCCGGGATAGCCGGACTGGCTCGCGACGAAGGTCCGGTACTCCTTGTCCTTGAGCAGGAAGCTGATGAACTTGCCTGCGATATCGGGATGCGCCGACGTCTTGGTAACCGCCCAGATCCAGGTGCCGTTAGGGCTGGCACCCTCGGCGCCGAATTTAGGAAGCGGCAGCACGACGATGTTGTCCTTCATGGTCGCGGCGGCCTCGGCATAGACCCAGTGTCCGCCGAGCGCCAGCGCAGCCGGATTGCCTTCGGCGAAGAACTGGTTGGTTCCGGCCGACTGCGGCACGACCCAGTCTTTCTTGACCCATTTCTGCATCATCGACAGCGCATCGACGCAGGCCTCGCTATCCAGCGTGCCCTCGGATTTCCAGGCCTTGCGGTCGATGAGATCGCAGCCGGCCGATTGCAGGATCGGGCCATAGGCATAGGTGATCCATTCGGTCTTGATGCCGTAGCCGCGGAAGGTGTCTATCGGCCACTTCACGCCGTCGAGCTTCGACAGCTTCTCGAGATAGGTTTCGAACTCCTCCCGACTCCAGGCATCGTCTACGGATTTCGGGATGCGGGCGCCGATCGCTTCGAGATACTTCTTGTTGCCGTAAAGAACGACTGATGAGTCGGTCAGTCCGATCGCATAGAGGTCCTTGTCGATCGGATATGTGCCCTGGGCGATGTTGGACGCCGTCATGTCGTCGAGGACATCCTCGTCGATCAGCGGCTTGATCGGCTGAAGATAGCCCGACCAGACGTAATTGGCGAGGAACGGCGCATCGAGCTCCATGACGTCGGGCAGCTGCTTGGCCATAACCGCGGCGCTGAACTTCTCGTTATAGGCGTCGTGTGGCGCATAGATGAACTGCACGTCGACATCGGGATTGGCGGCCTCGAACCGCTCGGCGACTTTGCCATAAGCGGCGACAAAACCTGGGTCGCCCTGATGCATGACCTGGATTACGGTTTTCTCGGCTGCCTGCGCTCCCATGGCTGATAGCGCCGAGGACAGGACCAGAGACCAAAGTAAACGATTACCCATTAGAATTCCTCCTCCATTGAATGGGCCTACTCAATTTATACGGATGCCCGCTCCACCAGTTGGAACGGCAGTTTCTGCACCCCGACCGGGACCCGGTCTTCGGCAAGCAGGATTTGCGCGGCCTGGCGGCCCATGGTGCGATGGGGAAGCGCCATGGTGGTCAGCGGCGGGTCGAGGCGCGAGGCGATCTCGACCTGGTTGTCGAAACTCGCAACGGCAACGTCGTCGGGAATGGCCGCGCCTGCCCGGCGCAGCGCGGCATAGACTTCCATGGCCACGCGGTCATTGCCGCACAGGATGGCATCGGGGCGTCGGGGGCCGTTCATCAGTTCATGCACATGCGCGGCGACCAGGCTGTGGGCCCGGTCGCTGTAGATCGGCTTGCTGACGGCGGGCAGGACGATGGCGCCGGCTCCGTCGATGCCGGCATGATCGAGCGCCTGCCGGAAACCGAACTCACGGAGTTCGCCCGCTAGCAGCCCGGGCAGATTGATGAAGGCGATGTTGCGCCGGCCGGCATCGATGAGATAGCTGGTAATCTCGATCGCCGCACCCGTTTCATCGGGCACCAGCGAGATCACGCGGTCGTTGGCATCCCGGCAATTGATCATGACGCCGACCACATCGGCAAATTCGGGCGGCAGGTCGACGCTCTTGTGATACATGGCGGCATAGGCGATCGCCCGCGGGCGAAATCGCCGCATCTCGTCGAGGATCGAGGCGATGCTCCTGTGGCCGCCGAGCGTCATGGCGAAGACGGCCATGTCGGCAGCACGCACGGCGCCGTCGAGCCCCCTGATGATCTCGGTGGCGAAGGGGGATGTGATCAGATCGTCGGCGACAAGGCCGACGAGCGGCATCCAGCCTTGCCGCATGCTGCGGGCGGCGAAGTTGGTGACATAACCGAGTTCCTCGGCGATCTCCTTGATCCGTTGCCGGGTTTCCTCCGACATGCGCGCCGAGCCTCCATGCAGTGCGCCTGACACTGTCTTGACGGAAACACCGGCGCGGACGGCTATGTCGTTGAGTGAGGCGGTCACGGGTTCTCTTTGGGTTATCGATTACCCAAATTGATATCGGTGATTTTGCTGGGAGTCAAGTGTGGTGGCATTGCTGACGCAAATGCCGCCTCCCGCGGATTTGCCTGAGCGCCGTGGCGAACTCAACCAGAATTCTTGCGATGTTCGAAAATGAGAGTTTCGGAAAGCGAACCGGAGTTGCCCAGTGCGCAAGCGGGTAAAAACCCCGCCGAAGCGGGGTTTTTCGCTTAGGCTGCGCTCAATTGTTGTGTGCAGCACAGGCTTCGTCCATCGGCGTGGCATTGCTCGTGCCGCCCTGCGTCTGGAGGTTTGCCGAGTTATTGACCGGGTTGGGGCACTTGGTCTTGTCCATTTTCATCGTGCCGCCGGTCGTGGAACCGGTAGTGGTGGTATCGGTTGCCATCGGCTTTTTGGCCTTCGTATCGCTGGTCGCGCCACCACCCTGATCGGCCTGGTTCTTGTCCATGGTGGCCCCGGCCGGCGCCGGGTTGGATTGGGCGAAAGCGGACGTGGCCATGCCGAGAGCAAAAAGCGAAGCTGCTACGAGTTTCATACGCATTGAGATTTCCTCCTTGGGGAACTTTGCCTTATTGGCCTATCCACAACCGCGACGGCAGGTCATTGTTCCGCCACCGGTGTTGACAAAATATGCGGTAGGTCGCGAGCCTTGAACCCGGCAGACGCCGCAGCATTTGAACGCCTGATCGCGTGAGTCAGATCGTCCGGTCGAAAAGCGCCAACGTCCGGGTGTCCTTCAATCGGAAGACCTGGGCAGGCCGGTTGCTCGCCCGGCGCATCTCGCCCTCGATCGGCTTCAGGAAATCGGCTTCGGCGACGCGCTTTCGAAAGGCCGACTTGTCGAGTTTTCGGCCGAGCAGGTGTTCATAGACCGATTGCAGCTCGCTCAATGTGAAGCGGGCCGGCAGCAGGTGACCGGGCAGGCTCGAATATTCCACCTTGCTGCGGATGCGGCCGAGCGCCTCCTTCAGGAGCGATGCATGGTCGAAGGCGAGGGACAAGCCGACGCCCTCCCCCTCGATTAGCCGCCATTCCGCCTCCCCGGCCATTGCATCCTGCCGTTCGGCGATGTCATCGGCGGAAAGCAGCGCGATATAGACGATGCTGATGCTCCAGCCCCTCGGGTCGCGGGTGCGGCTGCCCGTGGTCTGCAGCTGTTCGAGATAGGGGGTTTCGACACCGGTCTTTTCCTTCAGCACGCGCCGCGCCGCCGCCTCCAGATTCGCGTCCTCGTCAACATGGATCCAGCCGCCGGGCAAGGCCCATTCGCCGGAAAAGGGCGCATTTGCCCGCCGCACGAGAAGCACGGAGAGGCCCGTCGGCGACAGCGAGAAGATCGCGAGATCGACGGTCGCGATTGGTCTGAAGGCGTCGTTATCATGCGTTGTCATGTTGCGAACTTAGCACGCGACGGCGTTAGTGTAAATCTTCAACTAAGTTAGTTGACAATTATCACTAAGTCATGTTTTCTCCATCTCGGCACGAGCAGGGGGCTCGCGTCAGGAACAAGGAAACGGTCATGTTCGGACTGCGCTTCATCAAGACGGAACCTACGCAATACGTCATCCAATATCAAAACGGCACCGCCGTCCGCGAAGGCGCCGGGCTGGCCTTCTGGCATTTCGCGCCGTCGAGCTCGCTGGTCCTGGTGCCGACGGCGAGCGTCAACGACCCCTTCATCTTTCCGCTGGTGACATCGGACTTTCAGGAAGTGACCGTGCAGGGGCAGATCACCTATCGCATCGCTGAGCCGCGCCGCACGGCAGCGCTCCTGAATTTCACGCTCGACCGCAAGGGCCGTTATGTCTCGGAGGATCCGCAGAAGCTTTCGACCCGGGTGATCGACCGCGTGCAGGTGGCGATGCGCGCCGAGGTGCAGATGCTGTCGTTGAAGGAGGTTCTTGCCTCAGGCGAGGCGCTCGTCGCCGGCGTGGCGGAAGCGTTGAGGAAACATCCGACGATCGAAGCGCTCGGCCTTGAAATTCTCGGCCTGTCACTGCTCGCCGTCATGCCGAAGGCCGAGACGGCCAAGGCGCTGGAGGCCTACGCCCGCGAGGCCCTGCTGCGGCAAGCCGACGAGGCCATCTATAGCAGGCGCAATGCTGCGATCGAGCAGGAGCGGAGGATCAAGGAAAACGAGATCGCCACCGAGATCACGCTGGAGAACAAGAGACGGCAGGTGCGCGAGGCGCAGATGGAAGCCGAACGCGCCGTGCAGGAACGGCAGCTGCAGATCCGGCGCGAAGAAATGGCCGGCAAGATTGCGCTGGAAGAGCAGAACCGCGATCTCGTAACGCTTGCTGCGACCAATGCCAAGGCCGAGGCCGATGCGCAGGCCTATGCGCTGACGGCGATGATGAAATCCTTCGAGCAGGCCGATCCGAAAGTGCTGCAGGCGCTCGCCTCGGTCGGCATGAAGCCCGGCCAGCTGATGGCGCTCGCCTTCCGCGACCTTGCCGATAATGCGACGAAGATCGGTCAGCTCAACGTCTCACCCGATCTGCTGCGCGAGATATTGCAGCCGCAGGAGGGCAAGGACCGTGCCGGCCTCTGACGAACGCAAGATCATCCTGGTCGTTCGCCCGACTCGCCTCGACGAACTTATCGCCCGGTTCAACACGGTGCAGCAGGCGCAGTTCTATGTCGAGCATCTCGGCGCCGATTTCAGCGATTACCTCGCCGAGAAGAAGCGCTATGAAACGGCCATCGCCGAGGTCGAGGCCAGCCTGCGCGCCGTCGCCCGCGTGCAGCGCCTCGACCGCCGCTACCTGCCGAACTTTGTCTTCGGTCCCGACGATGTCGTCGTCGTGCTCGGCCAGGACGGGCTGGTCGCCAATACGCTGAAATATCTCGACGGCCAACCGGTGCTCGGCGTCAACCCCGATCCGATGCGCTGGGACGGCCTGCTGCTTCCCTTCAACCCGAAGAGCCTTCCGAGAGTGATCGGCGAGGCGCTGAGGAACAAGCGGCCGATCAAGCGCGTCAGCATGGCCAGGGCGACGCTGAATACCGGTGCCGTCATCCACGCGGTCAACGATCTCTTCATCGGCCCGCAAAGCCATGTCTCGGCGCGTTATGTGCTGCGGGCCGAAGAGCGCGAGGAGCGCCAGTCCTCCAGCGGCATCATCGTCTCGACAGGCATGGGCTCGACCGGCTGGCTGAAGAGCCTCTATTCCGGCTGGCTCGGAGCCGCGAGCGCCCTCGGCCTCCATCCCGCCGAGCGAACGATCGACATGTCGTTTGCCTGGGACGCCGATTACCTGCGCTATTTCGTCCGCGAACCCTTCCCCAGCCGCACCACCGGCACCACCATCGTCGCCGGCCTGGTCTCTCAGGATCAGCCTTTGACCATCCTCTCCGAAATGCCGGAACACGGCGTGATTTTCAGCGACGGCATCGAGGCGGATTTTCTGGAGTTCAATGCCGGCACGCGGGCGGTGGTGACGCTGGCGGAGAGGCAGGGGTTGCTGGTAGTGTGAGCGGTGGGGATCCAATGCAGGGCGCGCTGACTGCGGCCATTGCGACCTCCGCGAAATCCCCTATTCTGCGGATCTCTCAGCGCGAAATTGGAAAGCCGACACCGCCATGAGCGTTTTCGTTTTGCTGATGGGCTTCCCCGGCGTCGGGAAGTTGACGATCGCGACCGAACTGAGTTTTGTCTTTCCCGCAAAGATCATCGATAATCATTGGTTCAATAATCCGATACTCCGCCTGCTCGATGACGATGGCGCGACGCCGCTTCCGAAAGGAATCTGGGAGTACACCGGCAGAGTGCGGCAAGCGGTGCTGGATGCGATTGTCGCATACTGCCCTCCCCCGGCGAACTTCATTTTCACCCATGCCGGTATCGACGGCGATGAGCGTAGCGCCCGCACGTATCAGCAGATCTCCGACGCAGCCCGACAGTGCGAGGCGCTGCTGGTGCCGATTAGATTGCTTTGCGACGAGGAGGAGTTGGCGCGCCGTGTTTCGACGCCAGCGCGTCGCGATCGGCTGAAGTCAATCGACGCGCGAGCCTCCAGAGAGAAAAGCAGACAAGCGCGCGTGCTTGATCCCAAACATCGGTTTGCTCTGGACTTGGACGTGACTGCCAAAACCGCAGAGGCCAGCGCAGCAGCAATCCAGCATCACATTTTGAGGGTTGTCGCCGGCGATTTTGGCCCGCCTTAGAAAAAGACCCGTTGTCGCACCACAGTTGGCAGTTCGGCTGACGCCGGTACCTGGAGCAAATCCGGTGGCAGGAGGGATTCCTGTTTCCTGCAAATCATGAGATTCTTCTTTCATGACGAAACGCCGCCTGCCCATGGCCGAGCATGCCGACACGCTGTCGCTGAAGGCGCTGCGCGAGCTCGTGACGGGTTTGGTGGAGCGGGCTGATCGAGCAGATGCCCGGATTGAGAAGCTCGAAGCTGAGAACCAAAGGCTTCGGGATGAGAACGACCAGCTCAGGCTCGAGAACACCCGGCTGAAGATCGACAACCAGCTTTTGCGTGACGAGATTGCTCGCCTGAAAAACCTGCCGCCGCGCCCGCCCTTCAGACCGTCGGGGATGGAAAAGGCAACGGGTGGCAAGACGCTCACCGGCAAGAATCCGGCGCCCAGGCCGCGAGGGCCGAAGAACGATACGAAGCGGGTCACGCGTGAAGAGGTGCTGGCTGTCAATGTACCGCCTGGATCGCGCTTCAAGGGCTACAAGGACTGTTTCGTCCGGGATCTGGTGTTGCGGGTCGAGGTGGTTCGTTACCGTCGGGAATGCTGGGTGACGCCGGAGGGAGACACCATCATCGCGCCGCTGCCTGTGGGGATACGAGGCGGGTTTGGGCTCAATCTGCGGCGATTTTGTCTGATGCTGCATGCGCATGGGCAGGTCACGACGCAGCGAATGACGACGTTGCTCAACGACGTCGGTGTCGAAATCTCCAAACGCCAGGTGGTTCGTTTGCTGACAGAACGGCTGGACGGCTTTCATGCGGAGGATGCAGCCGTCCTCCACGCCGGCCTGGTCTCGGCGCCCTATGTGACGGTCGACGACACCGGTGCCCGTCACGCCAACCGCAATTTTTATACGACGCATATCGGTGGCGAGCATTTCACCGCCTTTCGCACGACGTCCTCGAAGTCGCGACTGAACTTCCTGGCGCTGCTGCGCGGCAACTATCAGGACTATGTCCTTAACGATGCCGCCTTCACTTTTCTCGAAGACCGACAGGTCGACCCTGCCCTTCTGGCACGGTTGAGCACCCACGAACCGCAGCGGTTTGCCAATCAGGTTCCGTTCCTCGCCTATCTGGCTGAGAAGGGTATCGACATCTTTGACCGGGACATTATCCGCCCGTTTGCCGAGGCCGGTATCTGGGGCTCCATTCGCCATCATGGGCTGGTCGGTAATGCGGTGATCGTCTCCGACGATGCCGGGCAGTTTCGGGTCGGTACCCACGCGCTGTGTTGGGTCCATGCGGAACGGCTTCTGCACAAGCTGATGCCGGCGACGCCGCGCCAGGGAAAACATGTCGAGACCCTGCGCGAGCTGATCTGGCTCTTCTACAAGCAGCTGAAAAACTACCAGCGAAGTCCAGGACGGCGTGCAGCCCGCGGTCTTCAGGTTCGGTTCGATCGGATATTCTCCATCCGCACCGGATATCGCGACCTCGATCAACTGCTGTTGCGGCTGAAGCGCCGCAAGGCCGAGCTGTTGCGGGTTTTGGAGCGGCCTGAGACGCCGCTGAATACGAACGCCTCGGAACGGGATCTGCGCGGGTTCGTCATCAAGCGAAAGATCTCGGGTGGCACGGTCAGCCGCAATGGCCGACAAGCGCGCGACAGCATGCTCGGGCTGATGAAGACCTGCCAAAAGCTTGGTCTGTCGTTCTGGCACTATCTTGGCGATCGGCTGGGCATGGGTGATGACGACCATCCTGTTCCGCCCCTCCCTTCCATGGTTGCGGCACGCGCCTGACGCCTCATCCTTGCCCATTGGGCTGGCACTGCCACCAGATTTGCTCCACTTACCTGACGCCGCTTTCCACCGCAAGGGAAAATTCGGAACTTAACGCTTTGATTTCTCTGCGTCGGATTTCCTTGCGGAAGCAATATAACGCTTCATTTCCGCTACGTCTGTGCTGGCGGCATGGGGGATGGATGAAATCGCTGCCGAGGGCTGGAAGCTCGAAGGGCGGTGCGGGTGTGTCGATGTTCGTTCATCCAAGTAGCAACGTTGCGGCGGGCCCTTCGAGGTTCGCCCTTTGGGCTGCGCGCCTCAGCATGAGGGCGCTGGAGGGTGCCGCGCCTCTTCCAATCGTCAGCGGTCAAGGGAGCCTCATCCTGAAGCGAGGAAGCCGAGGGCTGGAGCCTCGAAGGGCGAGGCGGGCGTACCTAGATCGGAACAGTGCCGTCAAACCCCGAGGCGCCCTTTCGATCAGCGCGTTCACTTGCCCCGCGGCTGATCATCGAAGGTAGCGGCCGGCGAAACCAATCCGTGCTGCGCACGCGTCATGCCTTCCGGAAGCTGGAACCAGTCATGCCTGGATTGTTCGTAGACGGAAACCAGCGGCGCGGGGAATGTCGGGTCTGCGAAGGCGCCGACGGCGACGATGCAGAGATTGGGATTGAAATCGCCCTCCCAATACAAGGAGGTTCCGCAGTTTGGGCAGAAATGGAAGCGAACATTGCGCCCGTCCGCGCCTTCGCGCTCGAAGAGCTTCCGCTCTCCCTCGGTCGTCACCGCGGCCTTCTCAAAGATCGCACCGCTGCCCGCAACGGCACCCGTTCTGCGCTGGCAGTCGCGGCAGTGGCATAGGCTTACCATGAGAGGGTCGCCTGAGGTTTTCACGCGGAGCGATCCGCAGTGGCATTGTGCAAGTCTTTCCATGTCCAATCTCACTTGCTTCGCTGTTGGTCCTGTTCGATGTCTGGCGGGTACTCGATGAGAGATCCGGGGATGGAGCTGACCGTTGACAAGAGCCTCAGCTTGAAACGCCTCGAAGGGCGAGGCGGAAGTGCCGGCACTTTTTCGGGAGGGCAGAAGCCCGGCGCGGGGAGAGAGCTGCGCCGGGCTTCGATAGTGACCGACAGCGTGGGAGGAGGAGAGCTGCCCGTCGGGCCGAAGCAGCTTAGGAGGGTGCAGCGCTTCAGCTCATCACGAGGTAGCGACGCATTGCGGCAAATTCAAGCCAGGCGGTTGTGTCGATCTCGCGCAGGTGTAAACGCAAGCGACAACGTGTGCGGCATTTGCCTCAGCTCTCGGGCTGTCCGCGGACAATCGGATGCAGTCAACCGGATTCTCGCCGCCCATCCAGTGAATGGCGATCCTCTCGCCGGAACGCATCGCCTCGTGCTCCACCCTCAGCTGTGTCGCTGCCTTCCCGCTCATTGAGCGCCGGCTCGCTTGCTCCGCCGAGTCGAGGTTTCTGCGGAACATCTCGGTTGAGAGGGCGACTTTTGGCCAGAGAGCGAGCCTATATTTGATCATTGTCTGGGACAACGATGCTCGGTCGCAATTCGTATCCGTCATGCGGTGGACACCATGCTCTCAGTATGGACCGGCGAAAGCGCAGCCCTGGAGGGTGGTGGGTTTGAAGGCTAGAATTTAAGTCTGGAGGCCCGGTCCAAACCTGCTGCCGGGTGGAAGGGCGCTTGGAGTTTATAGACGGCCATGTTCACCGCGGTCGAAGCGTAATCGGCAGACTTCGACCGAGAACATTGGATCGTCCTATGCTCCATCCATCGATGAGATTCTCGCCTTCGAACATCGCCGCTTTGAAGAAAGCTCTGCGGCGGCAATATCCGCACATCAAGTCGTCGCACCTCGATGAAGCCATCGCCGCATCTTTTGGCTTCAACTCATATGCGGCCATGCGTCCGCCGCTGCATCAGCTCGGCGCCTATGCGAGACTGATCGTCGTGACTGACCATTTGCTTATGCTGCTTCGACTGGAGGGGCTTGGATATCGGAGCATTGCTCGGGAGGCGCTGCATCGCCTCCTCTGGAACATTGAGTGCCCGGATGACAGATATGACCGCGCGGTGGGAGAAATCATCCAGGCCCGCAGGAGGCCGGCGGCCGCCAACGCGGAATAGCTGCTCGCGCAGCGCATCAACCGCCGTTAGGGTCAATGTGGCTGACTGGTTCCGGCCGTTGTCCGCGGACAACGCGAGCCTGCGCGCCATCCTCCGGCCTTCCTCATTCTTGTGCGTTGTAGATTATGCGGCGTGAAGAAGGCGCGTGTTATCCTTGGGTGTTGAGCTCGCGCCTCGGTGAGCACCTCCGTTGGCTCCTTTCGGCTCGAACGGTCGGCTGAACTTCGAGCCCGCGTAGCAGGGAGGAGCGGCCATGCATATCTCTCAAGCATTGATGGCCGCCATCGGCGTGTCGAAGGTGCCCCTCGACGGCAAGGACGCGGTTGTCCGCTCCGGCAACGATGCGCCAGGCTGCGCTGCGCCGGCGATGGCCGGTGGCGAGCGGACGGGGCGGGTTGCCTTTAGCGGACCTCATCATGGGCAATGGCCGAACGATGGCGCTTGACTGCCACGTTGTCCGCGGACAACCGGTTCCCGCTTAGGGGAGGAGCTTACAATTGGGTCGAGAGTGCCCATCGGAGCCCGTGCGGAACGCCGTCGTTCCCTACCACTCCTGTCCGGTGCGGCATTTTCCAACCACCCTCATGCTGAGGTGGGAAGCCCTGGAAGGGCGAGGCTCGAAGCGCGTTGCAGCGCCGCTGGTGCTTCGATCCGCCGGGCGCTCGGCGCAGCCGCATTGCCCTTCGAGGCCCTCGCAGGCGGGGCTCAGGGTGAGGTTCTCTGGACGCTGGGTGCTGGCTCTCGCATGGCGGACGAGGTTGCCTTGAGGGCATGCATAAGCGCGAGCAATCGAGCGGCGCTGGGTGGGGCAGTCGGTTATCCGCGGGCAGCCGGGTCATGCTTGTCATGCGGCGTTGAGGTGCTCCATCCAATTCGAATGGTGCCCCCGGGTTGCCAAGGCCGCGCATCAGATTTCTGTCGGGGCGGGCGGCTGAATTTGATGTAGGACTTCTAGTGGGATGGATCCCAGCAAATGCGCGCTTCGCGTTCCCGCGCACAGCGTCGTCGGCGACTCTGTTCTGTTGATCTGGCGATCTGAGGCGAAGCCACCACTTTGGCGCCATCATGATCCTGATCGAGGCGAGCTGTCTCGGCCCCGTCAGGATATGCTTGTAGACCTCGCCGAACGAGGCGCCGGTTTATCCATCGGCTCCGATGCCTGTCGTGGATAACAAGGCCAACTCTGCCGGCCTTTGCCGCCGGGGCTATTGGTGAAGGCAGAGCTGCACGGCGGATTTGTCGCGCAGGCGTTTGGCGCGATCTCCGCCCAGAGACGATGATAGTGGGTCTCATTTTCCAGCCAAAATCCCGCTCATAGAGAGCTCCGCCGTTTCAATTCAGGCGGCAAAGGCCGTCAAACCATCGCCGTTGGTAAATCTGTCAGAAATACCCGACGTGGCAGTAGCGTAACCAAACTCCACTTTTGGTTCCGTAGCGCGGAGCCATCTCAATAAAATCAGTGGTTTATAATCCGAGAATCTGTGGCGGATCTGGGTTCTTTCAGCGCGCCGGGCCCCTCCCCTCTTCCGAATCTTCGCGAGAAAGCAATGGCTTGCATCTTTTAGCGGCACTCGGGCGTTATCCACGCAGCAAATCGGAGGGATAGGGTAATGGCAGACGCGCTTCACCTCAAGAGGTTCCCCATCGCCGCTCTCATAATGGCCGCGGCGGTCGGTGCGTTTATGTTGGTGGAGGCGCGACAGCAAGCTTCGATGGCTCCCGGGAAAACCGGCCGGGCGGGTGACGATCATGGGCGCAGCGCCGCCACGCCGGAGGCTATTCCGATGAGCGGTCTTCGCGATGTATTCTGGCGCCTCTTTCATGAGGTCCTCGACGACCGGGTCACCCTCATTGCCGCGGGCGTCACCTTCTATCTGCTCCTGGCCCTGTTCCCTGCTCTGGCGGCCTTGGTCTCGCTGTATGGCTTGATCGCCGATCCCGTAACCATCTCCGAACATCTGCGCGAACTGGCTGTCCTCCTGCCGCCCGGCGCTTTCGATCTGCTTGCCGATCAGATCAAGGCGCTGGTCGAAAACCGCGAGAGCACGCTCGGGATAACCTTTTTCGTCGGTCTCGGTATTGCGCTCTGGAGCACGCATAGTGGCACGCTGGCGATCTTCGACGCGATGAACGTCGCCTATGAGGAGAGGGAGAAACGCAGCCTCGTGCGGCTGAACCTGATCGGCCTCTGCTTCACGCTATGCGCGATGCTCTTCGCCGTCATCATGGTGGTGCTCGTCGGCGTCATGCCGGTCGTGCTCTCCTATCTCTGGCTCGATCAGTTCAAGGAGCAGATGGCGCTTCTCCTGAGATGGCCGCTGCTTCTCTCCGTCGTGGCCGTGGCCGTGACACTGGTCTACCGCTTCGGTCCGAGCCGCGAACCGCCCAGAATACGGTGGATGACCTGGGGCGCAGTCCTGACCGCCGTGGCCTGGGCCGCCATGTCGCTCGGCTTCTCCTTCTATCTCGAGCATTTCGCCAATTACAACGCGACCTACGGTACCCTCGGCGCACTGATCGGTTTCCTCATCTGGATGTGGCTTTCCGTCGTCATTCTCATCGTCGGCGCGGAGCTCAATGCCGAGCTGGAGCATCAGACGGCGCGGGACACGACGACGGGCCACCCGCTGCCGATGGGCGTGCGCGGAGCCTATGTCGCGGACACTTTGGGCGAGACCGTGAGCTGATCGCTAAGGAGCAGCCGTTGATGACTGCTCCTCGCATGTGATTTTGATGTACCTTATCTCTCGGCAGGCTCGATAGAGGAGACGATCATGACCGCCCCGCATCCTTCCAAAACCCACATCGGCAATCACGCGCTGCACCCCGAAACGCAGATGCTGAACTACGGCTACGATCCCGAACTCTCGGAAGGGGCGGTCAAGCCCCCGGTGTTCCTGACCTCCACCTTCGTCTTCAACTCCGCCGAGGACGGGCGCGATTTTTTCGACTACGTCTCGGGTCGGCGCGAGCCGCCGGCCGGCAAGGGCGCCGGCCTCGTCTATTCACGCTTCAATCATCCCAACAGCGAGATCGTCGAGGACAGGCTTGCCGTCTATGAGCGGGCCGAAAGCGGCGCACTGTTTTCCTCGGGCATGGCGGCGATCGCCACCACCCTGTTCGCCTTCGTGCGGCCGGGCGATGCGATCCTGCATTCCCAGCCGCTCTATGGCGGCACGGAAACCTTGCTGGCAAAGACCTTCCTCAATTTCGGCGTCGCCGCCGTCGGCTTTGTCGATGGCGTCAGCGAGAGTTCGGTACAGACGGCGGCCGATGAGGCCGTCGTCAAGGGCCGGGTCTCGGTCATCCTGATCGAAACACCAGCCAATCCGACCAATAGCCTGGTCGACGTCGCAATGATCCGGCGTGTGGCCGATGCGATCGGCGCAAAGCAGGGGCATACGCCGATCATCGTCTGCGACAATACCTTGCTCGGGCCGGTGTTCCAGCGGCCGATCGAGTATGGCGCCGACATCTCGCTCTATTCGCTGACCAAATATGTCGGCGGCCATTCCGATCTGATCGCCGGCGCCGTTCTCGGCCGCAAGGCGGTGATCAAGCAGGTCAAGGCGCTGCGCGGCGCGATCGGCACGCAGCTCGATCCTCATTCCTGCTGGATGCTCGGTCGTTCGCTGGAAACCTTGCAGCTGCGTATGGAACGGGCAAACAGCAATGCGCGGGCTGTCGCCGATTTCCTGCGCGATCACCCGAAGGTCGAGAAGGTTCATTACCTACCCTACCATGATTCGGAATCGCCATCGGGCCGCACCTTCGCCGCGCAATGCACTGGCGCCGGCTCGACCTTCTCCTTCGACATTCGCGGGGGCCAGCCGGCCTCGTTCAAATTCCTGAATGCGCTGCAGGTCTTCAAGCTCGCCGTCAGCCTGGGCGGCACGGAATCGCTTGCGAGCCACCCGGCGACGATGACGCATTCCGGCGTGCCCGCTGATGTGCGTGAGCGCATCGGCGTGCTGGAATCGACGATCCGCCTGTCGATCGGCATCGAGCACCCGGATGATCTCATCGCCGATCTGGAACTGGCGCTGCAGGCGGCCTGAGGCAGTCGGGGGGCGATCCCGGCGCCGCCGGGCATCGTGGGCGGCCTGCCGGTCGTCGATCATCAGCTCGGTCTCGTCGGAGTTCACCCCGATGCCGGCAGGAACCTCGCCTTCAAAGCACCGAGGATGCCGCCACATTCGAACCTGCCGTTGTTGATGGTGTAGGTCGTGTTCATCCAGGTTACCGTGCGTACGGTTCTCGCTGCGACGCTCATGGCAATTTCCTTCCGAGGTTATTTGGGGGCTCTCCCTCTTGCCAGCCACGGACTTCCGGGAGAGGCCATACCGGCGGATATCTTCTGCGCCTAGGCCCAGCATGAAGATCGTCGCCTCAGGAAAGCGCGACAGCCTCGAACAGCGCCGTCAGCCCGATGCCGCCGCCGATGCCGATCATGGCGAGACCGGTTGCGCCGGGAGCGCCGCTGCGGACCAGCTGAGTATGTAGCCGGGTAACGAGAATCGCGCCGGATGCACCGAAGGGATGGCCCAATGCAATGGCGCCGCCTTCCCTGTTGACCGCGTCCGAAGAGATTTCGAGCTGATCCAGCGAAGCCAAGACCTGGGCGGCGAAAGCCTCGTTGAATTCGATGGCGTCGACGCCGGAGAGCGTGAGCGTTGGCTGGCGCTTCAGGAGCTTCTTCGTCGAGGCGACCGGGCCGATGCCGAGCAGGTTGGGATCGACGCCGGCGGCGGCGCCGTCGATGAAGGCAAGTCCCTTTTTGATGCCGAAGCGTCTTGCCATGCCGCGGCGCATGATGAGCACCAGGCCGGCGCCGTCATTCACAGGGCAGGCGTTGCCTGCCGTCACCGAGCCGTCGGCCAGGAAGACCGGCCGGAGTTTTGCGAGCGCCTCGAGCGATGTCGTAGGGCGCGGGCACTCGTCGCGTTCGCTCAGTCCGTGAGCGGTGGGGATCTCAATGATCTCCGGCCGGAAGACATCCGCTTCGGCAGCCGCAACGGCGAGCCGGTGGCTGCGCAGGGCGAATTCATCCTGCCGCTGCCGCGAGATGGAAAATTCTCGCGCGACGTTTTCGGCGGCGATGCCCATATCCGGGTCGCCCACGGATTCGGGGGAAAACCGGGCGCGGCCGTAAAAGCGCGGCAGCGCGCCATTGGCTTTCGGCCTTTCGACACGCCATGGCGCGGTGCTGACGCTTTCCACGCCGCCTGCGAGAAAGCAGGCGCCGGCCTTTGCCTGGATCAGCCGGGCAGCCATGATGATCGCCTCAAGGCCGGAGCCGCATTGCCGGTCGATGGCGACCCCGGGAACGGCAACAGGCAGGCCGGCGGCGAGTGCCGCCAGCCGACCGATGTTGCCGCCGCCGCCGGCGGCATTGCCGACCAGCACATCGTCTATATCCTCGGGCACGATCGCCGTTTCGGCGAGGATGCGGCGGATGATCGGCGCAAGCAGGTCTTCGGCCGTCACCGTCGCAAGCGCGCCGAAGGCCCGGCCGATCGGCGTGCGGTAGGCGGCCACCACAACCGGCTGCCAATCCTCGTCAGGCTGGTAGGCGTAGGACAAGACCGTCTCCCGCAGTGACTGCTGCTTCCACCCGCCCCCTTAATATCTTGCCGCTGCTCGTCATCGGCCAGGAGGCGATATGGTAGAACTGCTTGGGAATTTTGAACCTGGCGAGCTTGTCTGCGCAATGGCTGGCCAGAATTTTTGCATCGACCGCCTCGCCCGAGACGACGGCGACGATCTGTTGGCCGTAATAGGCATCCGGCAGGCCGAAGACGACGGCATCCTCGACCCCGGGGCAGGTTTTGAGGGCGCTCTCGACTTCGGCGGGATAGACGTTGTTGCCGCCCGATATCATCATGCCGCCCGCCCGCCCGATCACCCGCAGCATGCCGCCGGCATCGATCTCGCCGAGATCGCCGACCGTCGCCCCCGCCTGCGTCACCCGGAACGCCTGGCCGTCATCGCCCCAGAGATAACCGTCGGCGATCAGATCGCTTTTCACGAAGATGGTGCCCGGCACATCGGCGCCGACATCGTTTCCCTCGGGGTCGCGGATGGAGATTCCGACGCCGGGATAGGCCTGCCCCACCCGGTCGATCGGGAAATCGACCGGCCCGCCGACGAGCGTCGAGACCGTCATGAAGCCGATCTCGGACGCGCCGTAATATTCCCGGATGCGCGCATTGGGAAAAAGCCGGCGCATGGATTCGACTTCGTTGAGGTTCAGCT
This sequence comes from Rhizobium binae, assembly GCF_017357225.1. Classification (NCBI taxonomy): domain Bacteria; kingdom Pseudomonadati; phylum Pseudomonadota; class Alphaproteobacteria; order Hyphomicrobiales; family Rhizobiaceae; genus Rhizobium; species Rhizobium binae. Next base: position 241,869 of record NZ_CP071605.1, read on the forward strand.
TGGCGCCGGCGGTGAGAACGTCGCGCATCGCGGTCAGAGCCGGTTCGCCGGCAGAGGCCCGCGCGATGCCGGCGATATGGGTCGGGACGGCAACCAGCCGTTCGATCTTTTCGAAGGCGAGAATGCGCGCGACAGAAGCCGGGTGCCATTTCCGCACCGAATGAAAGGTTCCTCCGGCATCGAGCGCCTCGACCAGGGCGTAAAGCGCCAATCCATGCGCGAGAGCGCCGGGGCAGAGGGTCGAGGGCCCGTCTGCGAGTTCGAAGACGAAACGCCCGCGATCGAGGCTGCGGCGCCATTGCTCGCGCGAGCGGAAATAGGCTTTCGGCTCGGCGGTGGTGCCTGATGTGAAGCCGATCAGGAAGATGCCCTCGGCATCGCAAGGCAGGTCGGCTGCGGCTGCGGAGAGATCGAAGGGCTCGGCGCCGGCGACGACGACTGGAATGTCGAGCCTGCGGGCGATCTCGGCACCCGGCGCGGCATCATCATCGACGACGAGTATATCCGGCGCCAGCCGTTCGATGATCCGCTCGATCCTTTCCGGCGGCATCATCGGGTCGATGACGGCGCAGGCATTCGGCAAGGCGGTCGCCGCCGTGAAATATTCGGCAAAGCCGATATGGTTGCCGAGGCTCAAGGCCACGAGCTTCCCGACGCCGGGCAGATGGTGCGCCCGGTTGCCGGAGCGCGGAAGCTCATGGAGAAAGCGGCAGATCGCCCGGGCATGCAGATAGAGCGCGCCATAGCTCAGGGTACTGCCGTCGATCACTAGCGCCGGCTTGTCGGGCCTGTCCTTGGCGTGGCGAAGAAGCTCTGCATGGATCGGCATGGATCAGTCCTGCGACAAGGCGGCTCTGGTCGCCTCGGGAATCGGCGTCGGGCGGCTGTCGGAGAGGCTGACGCAGACCCAGATAAGGCCGGCCGATGCGCAATGGGCACCGTCGCGCCGTCGGAAAAGCTCTATCGCGAAAGAGAGGCTGGAGCGCCCGATCCGTTCGACGGCGACCTTCGCCTCGATGACGTCGTCAATATCGATGGGATTGTGAAAGGTGATCTCCGCCTTCTTCACGTGATAGCCGACCCCGGAGGATGTATGGCGGAAGTGGCTTAGAATCTCCCGGTGCCGCAGGAACTCGACGACGGCGTCCTCGCAATAATCGAGATAGACCGAATTATGGACATGGCCATAGACGTCGATATCTCGCATCGAGACCCGGAAGGATGCTAAAGGCCTGTCGTCGACACTCATTCGATCACCGAAAATTGGTGGGCTGTTCTAACCGCGAGTGCGTGGGGGATGCAAATGCAATATCAGGCCGTCGTGCGAAAATTCGGCCCGGCTCAGGAAGTCGTCGGCATCGAGCGGACGCCGCTGCCGGTGCTGCGGCGCGACCAGGTTCGGGTGCGGCTGCTGGCGCGCTCGATCAATCCTTCCGATATCATCACCATTTCGGGCGCCTATGCCGGCCGCACGACCCTGCCCTTCGTCCCCGGCTTCGAGGCCTTCGGCGTGGTCGAAGCCTGCGGCGAAGATGTGTACGGGTTGCCGCCAGGGACGTGCGTGCTGCCGGTGCGCAGCGCCGGCGGCTGGCAGGAGTTCAAGGATACCGACCCCAACTGGTGCCTGCGCGTTCCGGACACACTCTCCGATTTCGAGGCGGCCACTAGCTATGTCAACCCAATGACCGCCTGGCTGATGTTGCACAACAAGATCGGGCTGAGATCGGGCATGCGCATCGCCGTCAACGCCGCCGCCTCCTCGATCGGATCGATCCTGATCGGCCTCGCCAATACGATGGGCGTCGAACCGGTGGCGATCGTCCGCAGCGAAGACTCCCGCCAGCGCCTGCGCGGCCGGCTCGAGACGGTCATTGTCGACAGGGAGGACAGCGACCTGGCAGCCGGGCTCGCCGGCCGGCATGGGCTGGACGCCGTGCTCGACTGCGTCGGCGGCCCGCGCGCCTCGGTTCTTGCCGATGCGCTCAAGCCCGGCGGACATTTCGTGCATTATGGCCTGCTCTCCGGTGAGAGCATCCCGAATTCCTTCTGGGCCTCCCACCCCGATATCATCTTCTCCTTTTGCCATCTGCGGGAATGGGTTCATTCCGAAGCAATGGATAATGTCCAGCGCGCCTATTCCGAGGTGGCGGCGCAGATCGCTTCGGGGGTGATCGCGACCGAGGTGCGGGAGGTCTTTCCGCTGGAAAGGATCGGCGAGGCACTGCAATCCGCCGTTCCCTTCCGGACAGGCGGCAAAGTGCTGCTCGCCTGAGGGGCATCCGATCAGAGCTTTCATCGGAATGACAAAGGATCGGCCGAAGTCCGCCAGCTCATATTCCACACGCGGCGTCATCTCGGGATAGCCCGTGCGGCTGATATGTGGGTCATCGCGCGCTGACCTGGGCGGGCGGCTAGGTGAGCGATAGCCGCGTCGCGCACCAGTCCCATACCGCGTCCACGGCCTTTCGCGGTGATGCCAAGCGTTTGCGGACGAGGAAGTAATCGGGACCGACGGTCGCCGTCGTGTCCGAGACCTGGATCAGTCGCCCAGCCTCGAGATCGGCCGCCACGAAGGCGCTGCATGCGAGCACCACGCCTTGGCCGGCGAGTGCCGCATCCAGAGCCAGCGTCGTGTGGTTGAATGCCGCGCCGGACAGCTTCTCGCGGCTTCCCAGGAATACCCGCCAGTGATCTTGCGAGTCATGCAGGAGCGGCAGGCTGCGAAGCGCTTCGTTGGCGAGCGGAAGGGTGAGACCTTTGACCAGATGCGGGCTCGCGACCGCGACCAGTTGCTGGCGAAACAGCAGCTTTGCCTGCAGGGTCGCCGGAAAAGGCTGCCGGGTGAGGCGCACGGCGATATCCACCTGGTCGCGATCGAAATCCGCCAGCGCCTCGGTGGCGACCGTTCTCAGGTCTATGTCGGGAAGGGCGGTGTAGAACTCGGCGAGTCGCGGTATCAACAGCTTTGCGGCGACGGTCGGGGTGACGCTGATCGTCACGGTGTCCGGCCGCGCGAGAAGCCGTCCCGTTGCCTCGCCAAGCGTATCGAGGGCTCGGGTCACCTCCGCCAGATAGGCCGCGCCCTGCGCAGTCAGCGCGAGCCCGCGGGGAAGGCGCTGGAACAGCATAAGGCCGAGCTGACTTTCCAGACCGCGGACCTGCTGTGCAACCGCCCCTTGCGTGATGCCGAGCTCCTCGGCGGCGGCGCGGAAATTCAACCTGCGGCCGGAAACCTCGAAGGCACGCAGCGCATTCAACGGCGGCAGCTGGCGGCGGGATTGAGTCATTGGCATATCCAGTAGATTTTCTACAGTCTCGCATGTTTGTTTCTCGCGCGAAAGTCAGCACCGCATCTGTCATAATGCCTCGGAAATTCAGCAGTCGGAGATTTCAATGTCTGAACAAAAAGTCGCTCTCATCACGGCAGGCGGATCCGGCATGGGCGCCGCAGCCGCAAGGAAACTGGCTGCGGACGGCTATCGCATCGCGGTTCTCTCCTCCTCCGGCAAGGGCGAGGCGTTGGCAAAGGAACTCGGCGGCGTCGGGGTCACCGGTTCCAACCTGTCCAATGACGACGTGAAGCGGCTCGTCGATCTCTCGATGGAGCGATGGGGGCGCATCGACGCGTTGGTCAATTCCGCCGGCCACGGACCGCGTGCGCCGATCCTCGACCTCTCCGACGAGGACTGGCACAAGGGAATGGAGGTCTATTTCCTGAGCGCGGTGCGCCCGATCCGGCTGGTCGCGCCGATCATGGAAAGGCAGGGCGGCGGCGCCATCGTCAATATCTCGACGGCTTGGGCTTTCGAACCCTCGCCGATGTTCCCGACCTCGGCGGTCTTCCGCGCCGGCTTGGCGAGCTTCACCAAGATCTTCGCGGATACCTATGCGCCCAAGAATATCCGCCTGAACAACGTCCTGCCCGGCTGGATCGACAGCCTGCCAGCCACCGAGGAGCGGCGCGACAGCGTCCCGATGCGCCGCTACGGCACCAGCGAGGAAATCGCGGCAACCATCGCCTTTCTCCTATCCGAAGGCGCGGGCTATATCACCGGCCAGAACATCCGCGTCGACGGCGGCATCGCCCGTTCCGTCTGAGCGGGAGCCTGACCGTGGATCTGACTGATATAGACGCCTCGGCATGGGCGGAGCTCGAAACGGCTGCGGCAAACCCGCAGTCGGCGTTCCGCTATCTCAATCTCTGTTCCGTCGATACCGAGATGAGGCCCCAGGCGCGTATGGTCGTGTTGCGGGGAGCCGACAGATCGGTGCGGCGTCTCGAATTTCATACGGATTCGCGCAGCTCGAAATGGCTGGAGCTTTCCGCAAATCCTCATGTCACGGTCCTCGGCTTCAGCGCGGAGAGCCGGCTGCAGCTTCGGCTTCAGGGAAAGGTCGAGCTTCATGGGCCGGGCAGCGGAGGGGCCGACGCCGCATGGAACAGGCTGGCCGCGCAGACGCGGATGACCTATGCCGGCGGGCCGCCTGGGCAGGAGCGGGCCTTCGAAACGATCGACATGGCAGAGCCTGCGGCTGAGGTCGAGGCAAAGGCGCGTTTCGGCCTGCTGATCTTTCGGGCGAGGACGCTGGACTGGTTCCAACTGCGCCAGCAGGACAATCGCAGGGCATTGTTCTGCTATGACGAAGCCGGCGCCCTCTCCTCTTGCCGCTGGCTCAATCCCTGACCTGAAATCGCCGCGCTTTCGCGTTGAGCCGAGGGCAGTCAATCGATCCTCGGAGGTTCCGATTTCGGCGTCGCCAACCCGGCCGGGATCAGATAGCATCGTCGGGCAAGCCGCAAGGCTGTCAAAGCGGCCGGCCGGCCCGGAGAGATGCGATGACGAAGCACAGATTCCTGATGTTCGCGGTGCTCACGCTCGGCACGGCATCGCCGGTGTCCGGCGTCCTCGCTGCGGCGCAGCCGATTTTCTGGAGCGCCTTGCGGCCGGCCGATCAGGCCAGGGCGACGGTGCCGCTGTCACCCAAAACGGTCAGCGGCCCGCAGGGCGAAACCCTGGTCTGGCGTCACGAGGGCCAACCGGTCGAACTGACGGGCTTCGTCCTGCCGACCGATCAGGACGGTGATCTCGTCTATGAATTCTTGCTGGTGCCCTGGGCCGGGGCCTGCAGCCACATGCCCTCCCCGCCGCCCAACCAGCTGGTCCGTGTCATCCCGCAGGAGCCGCTGCATCTCGGAAAAATCTATGAAACCGTCACCGTGACGGGCACGTTGCGGCCCGGCCTGGATCAGGCGCAGTTCTTCATGATCGACGGCGTCCGCGTCCTGTCCTACGGGTACAGCATGGGCCATGCCGAGGTGGCGAAGGCGACGATGATGAAAGATCCCGATCTGCTGTCGCTATCGCCTTTCGGTGTGGTGCCGCGCTAGCGAAACCGCAGAGATTTCTTGCGCGAACGCCGCCGATCACAAGGCATTCAATAGATGCAAAAAACCCGGGCGCGGCCGAAACCGCGCCCGGGCAAAATGTGCTGAACCGATCAGACGAGGTCGAAGCGGTCGGCGTTCATCACCTTGTTCCAGGCGGCGACGAAGTCGTTGACGAACTTCTCCTTGGCGTCGGCCTGGCCGTAGACTTCGGCAAAGGCGCGCAACTGCGAGTGCGAGCCGAAGATCAGGTCGACGCGGGTGCCGGTCCACTTGGCTGTACCGGTCTTGCGGTCGCGGCCTTCATAGACACCTTCCTTGCCGGCGGCGGGAACCCACTGCGTGCCCATGTCGAGCAGATTGACGAAGAAATCGTTCGTCAGCGTCTCGGGACGGGAAGTGAAGACGCCATGCTCGGGGTTGCCGGCCTTCAGCACGCGCAGGCCGCCGACGAGGACGGTCATCTCGGGTCCGGTCAGCGTCAGCAGCTGGGCGCGGTCGACGAGAGCCTCTTCCGGCTTCATGAACTGCCGGCCGCCGACATAGTTGCGGAAGCCATCGGCGCGCGGCTTCAGCGCGGCGAAGGAATTCGCGTCGGTCTGGGCTTCGGAGGCGTCCATGCGTCCCGGCGTGAAGGGCACGCTGACGGCATGGCCGCCGGCCGCTGCCGCTTTCTCAACGGCGGCTGCACCGGCGAGAACGATCAGGTCGGCGAGCGAGATCTTCTTCGCCCCGGTCTGGGCGGCGTTGAAGTCCTTCTGGATGCCTTCGAGAACGGCGAGCACTTTGGCGAGCTGCGCCGGCTGGTTGACTTCCCAATCCTTCTGCGGGGCAAGGCGGATGCGGGCGCCATTGGCGCCGCCGCGCTTGTCGGAGCCGCGGAACGTCGAGGCCGAAGCCCAGGCGGTCGAAACGAGTTCCTGCACGGAAAGGCCGCTGGCGAGAACTTTGGCCTTGAGATCGGCAATGTCCTTGACGTCGACGAGCGGATGATCGACGGCGGGGACGACGTCCTGCCAGATCAGGTCTTCGGCCGGAACTTCCGGGCCGAGATAGCGTACCTTCGGGCCCATGTCGCGATGGGTCAGCTTGAACCAGGCGCGGGCGAAGGCGTCGGCGAACTGATCCGGATTTTCCAGGAAGCGGCGCGAGATCTTCTCGTAGATCGGATCGAAACGCAGCGCCAGGTCGCTGGTCAGCATGGTCGGCAGGTGCTTCTTGCCGGCCTCATAGGCGTCCGGAATCGAGGCTTCAGCGTTCTTGGCCCGCCACTGATGCGCACCGGCCGGGCTCTTCGTCAGTTCCCATTCGTAGCGGAACAGGTTTTCGAAGAAATGGTTGCTCCACTTGGTCGGCGTCTGCGACCAGGTAACTTCAAGGCCGGCGGTGATGGCATCCTTGCCGACGCCGGTGCCGAACGAGCTCTTCCAGCCGAGGCCCTGGTCCTCGATCGCGCCGCCTTCCGGCTCTGCGCCGATGAAGGACGGGTCGCCTGCGCCATGCGTCTTGCCGAAGGTATGACCACCTGCGATCAGCGCCACGGTTTCTTCGTCGTTCATCGCCATGCGGGCGAAGGTTTCGCGGATGTCGCGCGCCGAAGCGAGCGGATCGGGGTTGCCGTTCGGACCTTCCGGGTTGACGTAGATGAGGCCCATCTGCACGGCGCCGAGCGGCTCTGCCAGCTCGCGTTCGCCGCTGTAGCGCTCGTCGCCCAGCCAGGTGCCCTCGGGGCCCCAATAGAGCTCTTCCGGCTCCCAGACATCGGCGCGGCCGCCGGCGAAGCCGAAGGTCTTGAAGCCCATGGATTCCAGGGCGACGTTACCGGTGAGGATCAGAAGATCGGCCCAGGAGATGCGGTTGCCGTATTTCTGCTTGATCGGCCAAAGCAGCCGGCGGGCCTTGTCAAGGTTGGCATTGTCAGGCCAGCTGTTGAGCGGGGCGAAACGCTGCTGACCCTGGCCGGCGCCGCCGCGGCCGTCGGTGATGCGGTACGTGCCGGCGCTGTGCCAGGCCATGCGGATGAAGAGACCGCCATAGTGGCCGAAGTCGGCCGGCCACCAGTCCTGCGAATCTGTCATCAGCGCGGTAAGATCCTTTTTCAGCCCGTCGAGATCGAGCTTCTTGAACTCCTCGGCATAGTCGAAGGCCTTGCCCATCGGATCGGCGCGGCCGGAATTCTGATGCAGAATCTGCACATTCAGCTGGTTCGGCCACCAGTCACGATTGGATCTGGCGCGCGGTGCATTGCCATGGGCTACAGGACATTTGCCTGCGCTGTCAGTGGGGTTGTCCATGATCGTCTCCTTCATTGCTGTCTGCGGTTCAAAAGATGAGCCGAGCCGCTGCCCCACTCTCTCCCTTGCAGTCTTCATATCGGAAGCGTTCAATAATTTTAAGTTGGATTTACTGATTGCTGCGATAAGTTGAGCTTATGAAAAATCTTACCTTGAAACAGCTACGTTATTTTGAAGCCCTGGCGAGGGATGGCCGCTTTCGCCGTGCCGCCGATGCCTGCGCCATCTCCCAGCCGGCGCTCTCCATGCAGATCAAAGAACTTGAGCAAGAGTTGGGCAGCGAGCTCTTCGAGCGCAGCGCCCGCGAGGTGAAGCTCACCCCGTTCGGCCGGACCTTTGCGCTGCGCGTCCGCGATATCCTGCGCGCCGTGGACGAGCTCGGCGAGTTTGCCCGCGCTTCGCGCGATAGCTTCCTCACGCGCCTGCGCATCGGTATCATCCCGACGATCGCTCCCTATCTGCTGCCGGCGATTATAAACGATCTCAACCGAAGCTTCGCGGGAATTCAGATCGAAATGCGGGAGACCCAGACGGCCAAGCTGGTTCAGGAACTGGCGCAGGGTCAGCTGGATCTGGCGATCGTCGCGCTGCCGGTGTCGGAACCCTCGCTGACCGAACTCGAGCTGTTCAGGGAAGAATTCGTGCTGGTCAGGCGGCACGAGGACGGCGACAAGCCGGTGCCCGAACGCGAGGCGCTGCGCGAAATGCGGCTGCTGCTGCTCGAAGAGGGGCACTGCTTCCGCGACCAGGCCCTGTCGTTCTGCAAGGTCGGGCCGGCCCGCCCGCGGGAAATCATGGAGGGCAGCTCGCTCTCCACCCTCGTCCAGATGGTCGGCGCCGGCATCGGCGTTACTTTGATCCCGGAGATGGCCGTTCCGGTCGAAACACGCTCGGCCCATGTCTCGATCTCCCGCTTCCCATCGCCGCAGCCATCTCGAACGATCGGCATGGTCTGGCGCAATTCCACGCCGATGGCCAAGCAGTTGCAGGAGGTGGCCGAGGCGGTGCGCCGCGCGGCGGAGGCGATGCGCGAGGAGTATGCCGGTGGGTGACGGACAATGGCTGTCTTCGTTGGTGCTCAATTCCCGTCCCCCTATGGGAAGGGATTGGCGAGAAGAAAGGGGTCAGCGCCTTCGTCTTACGGCCGTCGCTTGAATGTATGTTCGGCTGTCGGGAACTTCCGTGTGCGCACCTCCTCGGCATAGGCGGCGGCGGCTTCCGCGACCCTCTTGCCGAGTTCGTCATAGCGCTTGACGAAACGCGGCGTGAAATCGTTGAAGAGCCCCAGAATGTCGTCGGAGACCAGGACTTGGCCATCGCAGGCGGCGGAGGCGCCGATACCGATGGTCGGCACATGCATGGCTGAAGTCACTTCGCGAGCAAGCGGTTCCACCGTGCCTTCGACGACGACGGCAAAGGCTCCCGAGCCGCCGATGGCATGCGCGTCGCGCCGGATCTTCGACGTCTCGTGTTCCGAGTGCCCGACGGAACGATAGCCGCCGGCGGTCTGGACCTGCTGCGGCATCAACCCGATATGCCCCATGACCGGGATTCCGCGCTTCGTCAAAAAGGCGATAGTCTCGGCCATCTCCTCGCCGCCTTCCAGCTTGACGGCGTCGCAACCGGTTTCCTGCAGTATCCGCACGGCGTTGCGGAAGGCGACCTCTTTGGATTCCTGGTAACTGCCGAACGGCATGTCGACGACGACGCAGGCCTTGGCGACGCCGCGCATCACGGCCTTGCCGTGGGCGATCATCATGTCGAGCGTGACGCCGATGGTGGTCTCCATGCCATAGAGAACCATGCCGAGCGAATCCCCGACCAGCAGCAGGTCGCAATGCTCATCGAGCAGCCGCGCCATCGGCGTGGTGTAGGCGGTCAGGCAGACAATCGGTTTGCCGCCCTTCATGGCTGAGATGCGGGCTGGAGTAAAACGCTTCTGGGATCCGACCGCACTCATCTGCTCACGCCCTTTCCCGGCAAGCCCCGCTCGCCGATAATCCTGTCGTTCCCGACGATCCTGTTGTCGAGAAGCCGCGTCGACCCGACCCGTACGAAGAGCGCCACGACAACCGGCGCCGTGATCGAGGTGACCGGCTGCAGGGTCGAGGCGTCCCTGACCGCAACGACCTCGGGCTTTGCCAGCGGTTCGCGGTTGAGAAACGCCGTCAGCTTCACCTCGAGTTCGCCGGCATCCGCAAGGCCGCCGGCGACGAGACGCTCCGCCTCATCGAGGGTCTGCGGGATGATCACCGCGGCTCGCCGCTCCGCCTCGCTGAGATAGACGTTGCGCGACGACAGGGCGAGGCCGTCGCCGTCCCTGACGGTCGGTACGGCAATGACACGCACCGGCACGGCGAGATCGTCCACCATCCGCTTGATGATGACGACCTGCTGGTAGTCTTTCTCTCCGAAGTAAGCGGTCTGCGGCTGCACGATGTTGAAGAGCTTGCTGACGACGGTCGCGACGCCGGCGAAATGCCCAGGCCGCACCGCGCCCTCCAGCTCGCCGCCGAGATCGGGAAGGTCGACGACGGTCTGCATCGGGCGGGGATACATGTCCTCGACACCGGGCGAAAAAAGGAAATTGACGCCGGCCTGTTTCAGCATGGCGGAATCGCGCGCCAGATCGCGCGGATATTTGCTGAGATCTTCCGTCGGGCCGAACTGCAGGGGATTGACGAAAATCGAGACGACGACGATGTCGTTCTCGGCGCGGGCGCGGGCGACAAGCTGCATATGACCGGCATGGAGATAACCCATGGTCGGAACGAGGCCCACGGTCCGCCCCTGCCGCCGCAATGCATCGAGCGTGTGGCGCAACTCGTCAATGCTCGAAAAAACCCGCATATATCCTCCCCGCTGCCGGTCGCATGATCTTGGGCGCGGATATGAAGTGTAATCGATGCGGCAGGTCAATCCCACATATCTCGATAAAAACGATTAGATGGAGCGGCGGCCGACAAGACCGGGCTCTATCAGCCTCAAACGGCTTTTCGCTGGACGACGCTCCTCCTGCTTCTTAGATGCTTGCAGCGGAACCGGCGACGTGCGACCTCGGTTACTCGCCCTGTCCGTCAAGATACCATCACAGTCGGTCGCTATGGAGGATGCATGGAGAAGCCCTGGAAGATCAGCCGCGGACCGATTGCGGCAACCGAGCTCGACGTGGAGAAGGCAAATGCGATCAACACGCTGTTGATCCGGCCGGTCGGCGTCCTTCCAGCCAAAGCGGGAGATCCGATCCTCCCCTTTGCCGTCGGTCTCTTCAACGAGCTTCGCCCTCTTCTGAAGCCCGATGCGGGCGTTACGACGCTGAGGCGCGCGACGGCTGCCTATGTCCACTGCCGCCGTTACTATTTCGCCAGCGCCCAGCCCGATTCCATGCGCCACGGCCTCGATGGCGATCCCATCGAACCATTGTCGGCAGAAGACCGGCTGGTCGCGCAAAAACGCTTCCTGAGCCTCAAGCAGAATGCCGGAAAAGCCGAGGCGGCCGAAGAGGCGGCGCCGGTCCCTCCTCCGGTGTTGACCAAGAGCGAACAGATTCGCGCAGCCCTGCTCGGCAAGAGGAATGCCGCCAGATAGGCTGGACCGCACTTTGATCTTGTCCTGATGCCGTCCGGCATCTGCCTTCGGCTCGTCGCCGGGAAAGCACCATGATCGGCAAGTAGACGGAAGCGATAACCTGATATTGTATTTCGAATCACACACGTATTTGTGGATGTAATTCTTGGTTTACAGTGCATTAATGCTATTGCGCTAATTTTAGCATCATCACAAACCCGGTTCGGATTTGCTAGAATGGCGCGCTTCCTGATTGCAGCTTCCCTATCCGCATTGGCAGTGATTCAGCCTGGCGCTGCCGCCGATCTTTCTGCGTATAAACGGCCGTTGATGGTGCCTTTCGAGGGCGTGACGACCTATTCCCCGCAACTGGCGACGCTCGGCAAGATGCTGTTTTTTGACCCGCGTCTTTCCGGCAACAAGAACATGACCTGCGCCAGCTGTCATAATCCTTCCTTCGGCTTCGAGACGCCTGTCAAGACGCCCATCGGCGCAGCCAATACGGCGCTGGGGCGCCAGGCACCGACAGTTCTAAACGTCGCCTGGGTGTCACCCTTCTTCTGGGACGGGCGCGCGCCGGATCTGGAGACGCAGGCAGCCGGGCCGATCAATGCCCCGGCCGAGATGAACGGCAAGCTCGAAGCCGCCGTTACCGAAATGCAGAAAATTCCGGACTACAAGAAATGGTTCGAGGAGGTATTCCCGAGCAAGGGCATTACCGAGGAGACGATGCTGACGGCCATCGCGACCTACGAGCGGACCGTGGTTTCCAACTGGTCGCCTTTCGATCGCTGGGTGGATGGCGACGAGAAGGCCGTGTCCGACAGCGCCAAGCGGGGCTTTACACTGTTCACCGGTGCGGCCGGTTGTTCCGCCTGCCATGCGGGCTGGAACTTCACCGACAACAACTTCCACGACATCGGACTGCCGGGCGACGATATCGGCCGCTACAAGATAGATGCGAGCAGCGCCAGCAACAAATATGCCTTCAAGACGCCGGGTCTGCGCAACACGCTTTACCGCGGCCCGTATATGCACGATGGCAGTCTGAAGAGCATGGGCGAGGTGATCGATCATTACGAAAGCGGCGGCGTCAGCCGTCCGTCGCTCGATCCAGGGATGAGGCCCTTTTTCCTGACGGATGAGGAGCGTGACGATCTCATGGCTTTTCTCGGCTCCCTGACCGCCGAAAAGCAGGACATTCCCCTGCCGACGCTGCCGAACTGAGGTGAAGGCGATGACACTCTCCATACGCATGCAAATTCTCGTGCCCATGGTGGCGACGATCGTCGTCGGCTTCGGCAGCGCCTTTCTGGTCGGCTATCAGGCGATTATCGGCCAGAACGAGGTCGCCGCCGTGGTTCAGGAGGCGGTGAACGCCAAAATGGTCTCCGCCCATATCGAACGGCAGTTCAGGCAGGCGACCTCGGTCGTCGACCGCGTCCTTTCGATGACGAATTTCGTTTCGGCAACCGAGGTCAAGGCCGAGTTCGACGAGAGCAACGGCGCGCTGACGCAATCGCTCGACGAGCTCGGCCGTGTCGATCTCTCGGCTTCGCTGAACGCTGGCGTGCAATCGCTGCGCCAGGTGCATGATGCCTGGGAGAAAGACGTCAAGGTCAGCCTTGGCCTGCAGCAGGCCAATGAGGTCCCGACGGCCGAGAAGCTTGCGCGCTCCGAGCAGGCGATCCTGACTGGCATCGCCGCCGTCAACGACATCGTCGACAAGGCCGCAACCGAGAGCGTCGCGGCCGCCGGCAGTGCCCTGGAATCCAAAATCAAAGCCGAATTGGCCCTGGCGGGCATCGCCGCGATCCTCGGCCTTGGCATTCTCATCGCCATCGCGAGGCACGTGTCGCGTCCGATCCAGCGCATCACGCAATCCATGCAGGAGCTTGCGGCCGGCGAGACGAACAAAGTCATCCCCTATGCGGGCCGCGGCGACGAGATCGGCTTGATGGCGGGCTCCGTGGAAGTCTTCCGCCAGAACGCCATCGCCCGCGCTAAGCTCGAAATCGAGGCCGAAGAGAACCGGCGTCTGGCGGAGGCGAACCGGCTTGCAGATCAGGAGCGGGCGGAAGCGAGCGCAGAGGCACGGCTGAAGATCGCCACCTCAGGTCTCGCGTCCGGACTGAAACGGCTCGCCAGCGGCGATCTCGCCTTCAACCTGGCAGACCGGTTCGCGCCGGAATTCGAACCGCTCAGGCATGATTTCAACGCTTCGGTGCAACAGCTCGCCGCCACGCTCGTCTCCGTTTCCGAAAGCGTGTCGATAATCAATTCCGGCACCCGCGAAATCAACAACGGCTCAAGCGACCTGTCCGGCCGCACCGAGCGGCAGGCGGCAACGCTGGAAGAAACGGCTGCAGCGCTGAGCGCCGTGACCGCCAAGGTCACGGAAGCCTCCAGGATCGCCGATGAGGCCCGCGGCGTGGCGGACAATGCCAACCGCAGCGCGGTGGCATCCGGCAAGGTGCTTGCCCAGACGGTCGACGCGATGGGGCAGATCGAGGAATCGTCCAAGCAGATCAACAATATCATCGGCGTCATCGACCAGATCGCGTTCCAGACCAACCTTTTGGCGCTGAATGCCGGCGTCGAGGCTGCCCGCGCCGGCGAGGCCGGCAAGGGTTTCGCCGTCGTTGCCCATGAAGTGCGCGAACTCGCGCAGCGCTCCGCCCAGGCTGCCAGGGAGATCAAGGAACTGATTGGGCAATCGTCCGCCAAGGTCGCCACCGGCGTCGATCTGGTCAGCCAGACCGGCGCCGCACTCGCTGACATCGGCCGCTTCATCGTCGATATCAACCGCTCCATGGAGGCGCTGGCCGGCGCGGCGCGCGAACAGGCGACGAACCTGTCGGAGGTCAATTCGGCCATGCACCAGCTCGACCAGGTGACCCAGCAGAACGCCGCGATGGTCGAGGAGACCACGGCCGCCAGCGTCACGCTCGCCAGCGAGGCCGAGCGCTTGCGCGAACTGATTACCCGGTTCGAATTGGGCAAGGCGGAGCCCGCTGCGCGCAAGTATCGCGACGCTGCCTGAGCCGAGTTCGGGGTGAGCATCGGCCTCATGCGTCGATCCCGGGGGAAGGCCGGCCCTTGAGGCGGAGCTGCGCCATCAACATCGGCCCGACTGCGAATTCGCCCATTCTGGCGCGCCGCGTCAGGTCCCGCAGGTAGCCACCCGGGGAGTTGATCTGCCCAGCTCTCTCAAGGATGCATGCCATGACAATGGCGGCGTTTTCCGGCCCCATCACCGCCATCGCCTCGTCATAGGCCGAAGCGCTGACGCCAAGCATTGCGCGCACGACCATGGCCGCGGCCGTGAGATCGCGCCGACTGGCGACAGCGCTGCCCGGTCCGTAGCCGGCAATATCAGGGCAGGCGCGCAGGACCGTGGCGAGAGAAAAGGATTTCAATCTCGCGGGATCTGACCGGACATCAGCTCGGACTTCCTGCCAACTATCCCCTCGCCTGCCCCGCTTGCGACCTTCCTGCCCTGCCCCCGGCTGGTGATCTCGCCCCGGCTCCTGCGTAAGTTCGGAGACTGGTTCAGGTTCAGACAGGGATTCCGGATTCGAATTCTGTATGTGGCGCTCAAACTGGGATTCATTGCTGCTCGCCAGGCGTATTTTATCATGTGATTCCAATGTTTTGATGATGCCGGTTCGGATCGTTTCCAGCTCTTCGAGGAGCGGCGGGAGATTTGCGAGCGTTGCCGCCCTCGGAATGCGCTGCAACAGTGCATGAAACAGCGAAGCGATGTGCTCCCAGTCGCCGGCAACGGCTTGCTCGATGGCGACCGAAATCAGCTTCGTGATATCGCGCCGGCAGATCGTCAGCCGCTCCTTCATTGCCCGCAGCATCTGCCGGTCGGCGACGATCCGTGCCGCCATCGCTTCGATCTCAATGGCGCGGGCAAGCAGCGGCGCGAGGCTGAAGCCATAGGCCTCGTCGATGCCGCCTTCCCTGCCGCGGCGGACATAACGCTTGCCGTTCGGGCTGTCCTTGCGGGAGATCAGGCCGGCCTCGACGAGAACGGCGAGATGCCGGCGCAGCGTTGCGGCGGCCATGCCGCGTGCCCTTAGAGAGAGCTGCGTGTTCGAGGGAAAGACCACCAATCCTCTTTCGCTGGAGAGATCGTCCTCGGGATAAAAGCTCAGCAGCGCATCGAGCACGGTGAGCGCCCGGTCGGTTACGTTGAGCCCTGCCCGGGCCTCGCAGACTGACCTGAACAATTTCCATTTGTTGCGCGTCGTTCCGGCCGCAATCGCTTCGCCGCGCCGCTGTTTCAGCAGCAGGGCAAGCGACATCGGCCGCCGCCCAAAGGGCGTCGTCACAGATTCACTCTCCATTCCTTCACCTCTATTCAGGCAAAAGAAATCCGCTCACCGAAACGATGCGAGGGTTGAGGCTACTGCAGCACCATGCCGCGTCTGAAATGACGCGGGCGCGCTTCAGGACTCTTGACTGGGATTCGTGAAAATGCGATTCTCTGTCTTGCTTAAGGATGTGAGAAGGGCTTCCACGACTCGTTCGTTTGGGGGCCTTTTTCTTTTGCGGTTTCAGTCTCCTTGTCTGCTCTCCTCGGCGAGGAATTGCTCATAGAGCGCATCCAGCCTACCGGAGAGAAATTCACCGAAGCGGCCGGCATTCCTCGCCTTCATCGAGAGCGAGAACGCCTTGCCGTCATTCTTCATTTCCGCCTGCACCGCCTTGTCCAGCGGCTGCCATTTCACCTTCCTGGCGGAGGCGGTCTTCTTCACCGGCCGCGCGCTTTTGTTCAGCGCAGCATAGAGCGCCTCGAAACGTTTGTCGGAAGGTAACTGAGGAAAGTCGGCCTCCTGCAGGACCTTGGCGACGCTTGCCGCATTGGCGGCCTTGCCGGCGAGCAGCGACAGTTCCACCCAGCGCTCGCGCCCGACGCCGGGCGCCGGGCCGATTGCCTGCACCACCTCCTGCGGCAGCCGCTCCATCACCGACATCATCTTCGAGACCGAAGCCGCATTGGCAGCGAGCGCCGTCGAAATCACCTCCCTGTCATAGCCGAGTTCCTCCAGCCGCCGGGCGAAGAGCGCTCGCTCGATAAAGGTGAGGTCGGCGCGGGCCGAATTCTCCTGGCCCTGGGCGATGACATGGGTGCGGTCGTCGATCGCCTTGACGACCGCCCTGACATTGCGGCCGAGCTGGCGGGCAGCGCGCAGCCGCCGGTGGCCGAAAACGACCTGATAGCGTCCGTCGATCTTCCCATGGGGACGCACCAGGATGGGTGTGTCTTGTCCGCGCGCGCGGATCGCCTCGACCAGCGCGCGGAACGCCTCGTCATCCTCCGACAGCCGATCCTTGACAAATGAGACCTCGACGGTGTCAGGGTCGAGATCGACCACCGCCTCGCCCTCGAGGAATTTCTCCGCCTGCTTGGCCAGATCGTCCAGCGAGCGGACGAGCGAGCGGCCTGCCCCGCGCATCGGATAGTTCGGCGCGCCCGCGCTCTCGTCGGGCATTTCGGCCAGCCCCTCAAGGAGATTCTTTCGTGCCATGACTTTCTCCGATTGCGGTCAAACAATTGATTCGGTTGAAGGAAAGCGTGAATTTGTCAGCCGACAAATTCACCGTCCCCATGCCTGGTGAATGAGGCCGGTGATCTCGGCATTGACGGCGTCCATCGCCTCCAACGCGCGGTCGTAGGTTCCCCGGTTCATCGCGGAGCGCTCGACCTCGTAAAGCGTCTGCTTGGTGATGCCGGCGTCCGAGATCGCCGTCGATTTCAGCATCGGGTTCTTCAGCATGAATTCGTGGAACATCGTCGACATGAAGCCGACCATCTGCGCCTGCGGCACGTCGGTCGGTTCGTAGCGGGTGACGAGATAGCGGT
The DNA here is from genome assembly GCF_017357225.1 of Rhizobium binae. Lineage (NCBI taxonomy): Bacteria > Pseudomonadati > Pseudomonadota > Alphaproteobacteria > Hyphomicrobiales > Rhizobiaceae > Rhizobium > Rhizobium binae. Next base: position 258,991 of record NZ_CP071605.1, read on the forward strand.
ACCAGGAGAGGTTCACCTCGGCGCCGGCCGCACGGATCGGCTTCAGGATGCCGCCGAGCATCAGCAGGAACTGGCCCATCGACATGACGTCGAGCATCTGCGGATGGATGGTGATCAAGACGCTGGTCGCTGCCGTCAGCGCCGTCAGCGTCAGATAACCGAGCTGCGGCGGGCAATCGATGACGACGACGTCGTAGCGGTCGTCGACTTCGGCGAGCGCGCGCGAGATGCGCGTGAAGAAGGTCTTGCCGTCATTGCTCGATTTATCGGCCATGGCGAGCGGCGTGTCGTACTCGTATTCCTGCAGATCGAGATTGGCCGGCACGATGTCGAGGCCGGGAAAATTGGTGCTGTGGATGATCTCCGAGAGCTTCTTCTTCTCGCTATCATAGCGGATCGCCTCATAGAGGGAGGAAGCCTGGTCGAATTCCGGCTGGAAGCCGTGCAGAGAAGAGAGCGACGCCTGCGGATCGAGATCGACAGCGAGCACGCGATGGCCGGTCAGCGCCAGATGTTGGGCGAGATGGGCAGCCGTCGTCGTCTTGCCCGAGCCGCCCTTGAAATTGACGACGGCGATGACCTGCAGCTTTTCATGGCTGCGGCGATGGGGCACATACATGCGGCTCTCGGATCGGCCATGCGCATCGAGATAGCGCCTGAGCTCCAGCATCTGTTCGGCGCTGTAGGAGCGGCGCCCGGAAGGCGAGGTCTTGGGGCAGGGGCCCTTGCCTTCGAGATGCAGTTTCTTCAGCGTGCTTTGCGACGCCCCGACATAATTGGCGACCTCTGCCAGCGAGAAGCTGCGCAACGTCTTCTTCGCATTGGGCGGAAAACGCTGCACGCTGAGCAGATGCAGCTTCTTCGAAATTACGTCTCCCTGTTCGAGAATCTGATCCTCGAAATAGAGTGGCGCTGCCTTCAAGGCATTCAAAGTAGCGTTCATCGGCGGCAATCTCTCGGATAACGATTTTCGGGATCAAAAGCCCATCTAACCGTTATTATCCGCGATTCTCCGATACCGGCCAAGAATTTTAAGGTTAACGCATATTAACCTTTTGGCTGCGCGTTCAAGCACTTGGTCGGTGCTGCATCAATGTCTGGAAGATCTGAGCGCCTTGGGGCCGGGGGCGCGGAAAATGCGCCCCCGGCCGCGCCCGGCCGCAGGGGAGGGGCTTTCGGCGGGCTTAACTCAACGGCGCTTCGCCTGCTGTGATGCGCTGCTCGTCAGCGGCGAAGAGGTGAACGGCATCGTGGATCGGCGCGATCTTCAGTCTGTCGCCGGGGGCGGCCCTGATCCGCTCGCGGAAGACGCAGGTGAGCGTCTGCGCTCCCAGCCTGGCGAGCACGAGGGTCTCCGAGCCCGTCGGCTCCACGACGATGGTCGTCACCTCGATGCCATCAGGGTCGAGCCTGATATGTTCGGGACGAATGCCATAGGTAACGGCGTTGCCAGGCCGGCGATCGCTCGGCAGCAGCAGGCCATCCACAGTCCTGAAGCCGTCTTCGCCCATGCTGCCCGCGATGAAATTCATCGCCGGCGAGCCGATAAATCCGGCGACGAAGAGATTGCTCGGGCGGTCGTAAAGTTCGAGCGGCGAGCCGGATTGCTCGATCAGCCCGTCCTTCATGACGACGATCTTGTCAGCCATGGTCATGGCCTCGATCTGGTCGTGGGTGACATAGATGGTCGTCGTCTGCAGCCGCTGGTGCAACTCCTTGATCTCCGAGCGCATCTGCACCCGCAGCTTGGCGTCGAGGTTCGACAAGGGCTCGTCGAACAGGAAGACGGCGGGATCGCGCACGATCGCGCGCCCCATCGCCACGCGCTGCCGCTGGCCGCCCGAAAGCTGCTTCGGATAGCGCTCCAAGAGATTTTCGAGGCCGAGGATCTTGGCGGCATTGCCGACCCGGTGGTCGATCTCTGACTTCGGCATGCGCTTCAGCCGCAGCGAGAAGCCCATGTTCTTCGCCACCGTCATATGCGGATAGAGCGCATAGTTCTGGAACACCATGGCGATGTCGCGATCCTTCGGCGCCAGCTCGTTGACGATATGCTTGCCGATCTGGATCTGGCCTGAGGTGATGCCTTCCAGCCCGGCGATCATCCTAAGCAGCGTCGATTTCCCGCAACCGGAGGGGCCGACCAGCACGACGAACTCGCCGTCGCCGATATCCACCGACACGCCTTTGATGGCTTTGAACGCGCCGTAATCCTTGCGCGCATTGTTGACCGAAACATGGGCCATGAAGCTCCTCCAGAATTCGCCGTCAAAGTCCGTTCAAGACGCTTTTGAGATAATCGAGGCCGAGGCGTTCGCCCTCCTGGCGCGCGGCGAGATCCTTGCCCGGCCAGCCATAGGCGGCGTCCTCATGCTCGATCGACAGCGTGCCGTTAAAGCCATGTCCGCGTGCCTGGCTGAGGAAACGCGGCCAATCGAGAAGGCCGAGCCCCGGCAGCTTGTATTGCCACCAGCCCCTGCCGTGATAGCCGATCGCCTGCAGGACCTGCTTGTCGATCGCCGTGTCCTTGGCGTGCAGAATGGCGATGCGGTCGTTCACCGCCTCCATCGCGTGATAGGGATCGACGCCGATGCGGATGAGGTGGGAGGGATCGAATTCGAGCCCGAAGCGGTTAGCCGGGATTCTGGCGAAAAGCTCCTGCCAGCCCTTCGGCGTCGTGCCGATGAAATTATCCCTCGGTCCCGGCCAGTTTTCGATGGCGAAGCACAGGCCGGAGGATCGCGTCTCCTCGATCAGCCCGTTCGCGAAGTCAGCGAAGTCGTCATAATTGGTCTCCTCGCTCGCACCGTCATCCCGTCCCGGAAAGATCACGAAGATCGGCACGCCGGTTTCGCCGATCGCCTGGGCGAATTCCGCCGTCCTTGCCCTGAGCTCCCGGCGCTTGTCGCGGTCGGCATCGAGCTGGTTGCCGAAATAGGTGAGAGAAGAGACGAAGAGGCCGCGGCTTCTTGCAAGCGAGACGGCGCCCGCCACCCGGTCCGGCGTCTTGATATGGCCGCCGACATCAATCTCGATGGAGTCGAAACCGGCCGAGGCGGCGAAGTCTGCCACCTCCTCCAGCGGGCGGTCATTGAATGTCGAGGTATAGAAGCCGATCTTCACCATATCCTCCAGGGCTTTTTTGCCCGTTTCAGCTGTTCAAGCGATCCATGTTCTTCAGTGGCGAGCGCGCGCGTTGGGCGACGTCGGCCGATGCAAGCATCAAGGCGGCCGCCATCGGCATGGCCGCCGCGCCCATGGCCGAGGCGTCTTCGCCGATCGAGGCGCGATGCAGCGACGGCAGGTTGGTATCCCCGGCATCGAGATGTTCGTGCACATAACGCAGCAATTCATCGACGATGCGGATCGGCAGCCTGCCGCCGACGAGCACGGCATCGGGATCGACGATCATGGCGATATGTCTGACGGCGACTGCAAGATGCGCGCTCATCTTCTTCAGCCACTGCGAAACGAGACGCTTGCCTTGCGCGTCGAGCGTCAGCAGGTCCTGGGGAACGCTGACGTCGATGCCGTGTTTGGCAAGGAAGTCATAGAGGAAGAACAGCGAGAAGATCTCGCCGAGAAGCTGGATCTTCTGGCCCTTGCCATCGCGGCCGTCGGCGATCGGCAGCCAGCCGATCTCGCCGCTAAGGCCCATGGCGCCGCGATGGCCGTTGCCGTCGAGCACCAGGCCGCCGCCCGGGCAGGCGTTGATGGCGATATAAAAGAAGCTGCTGCTTTCGGCGCCGAGGCCGTAATCGAGCTCGGCAAGGGCTGCGGCATTGGCCTCGTTCTCGATGAAGACGGGATGTTGCGTCAGGCTCTCGAGTGCAGCGCGCACGTCGAATTCCGTCCATTCCTGATAGGCGTCAGGCTTGCCGAGCAGCGAGATTTCGCCGAGCCAATCCGGCACCGCCAAGCCGATGCCGCAAAGGCGCGCATCGTCGATCAGGCGGCTGCGCTGGAAATGCGAGATCGCGTCCGATGTCAGTTGCATGAATTCGCCAGGCAAGATGAAGCGCTTTTCGTGATGCACGCGGGCGCGCACATTGCCGACGGCATCGACGGCGAGGATCGTCAGGTGATCGCGGTCGATATTGATGCCGATTGCATAATAGGCGTCCGGATTGATTTCGAGCTCGATTGCCGGCTGGCCCCGCAGCCCATGCCGGCGACGGGCTTCCATGATGAGGCCCTCGTTCAGCAGGCGGTCGACGATGCGGGCGATGGCCGGCTTGGTGAAACCGGTCCGTCTTGCGATTTCCGCCCGCGAGATCGGCGCCTGGCGATGGATGCAGCGCAGGACGACGGCCCTGTTGTGCTCGCCCGCATCTTCGACATTGGCGCCCGTCAGATCCGGGGAGAGCCTGGCGCCGAGCGTCTGGTTCATGCGTTTATCCTTCCTCACGCGTCAAGGGTGAAGCAGACAATCTCATCCCTTCACCGCGCCGCTGGTCATCGCGCCGAGGATCAGCCTTTGAAGCGACAGGAATGCCACGATCGCCGGAACGACCGAGATCAGGCAGGCGGCGGCAAGCAGCTGGATGGACGAGTCGGTCTGCATGCCGCGGAAGTTAAAGATTCCGACACCGATCGGCATCAGGTCATTTTTGGTGAGCAGCAGGAAAGGCACCAGGAACTGCGACCAGCCGGCAATGACGGTGATGATGAAGACCGAGGCGATGCCCGGCGCCGACAGCGGAAGGATGATGCGCCAGAAGACCGAGAACCGGTTGCAGCCGTCGATCATCGCCGCCTCGTCGAGGCTGCGCGGAATGCCGTCGACCGTGCTCTTCAAGAGCCAGGTCGCCAAGGGAACGCCGAGCGCGATATAGACCATGACGACGGCAAAATGCGTGTCCAGCATCCCGAGACGGTTCATGTAGCGGTAGAGCGGCACCATGATGACGAGCGGCGAGATCATCTGGAAGAGAAGCAGCCCCATCATCGACAGGCCCTTGCCGCGGAAATTGAAGCGGGAAAAGGCGTAGGCCGCCGGCAGCGCCACGATCAGCACGCCGAAGCCGCTCAAGGCGGCGAGCTTCAGGCCGTTCCAGAGATAGATCGGGAAATAGCTGTTGTTGAGGACGGTGATGAAATTGTCGATCGTCGGATTGTTGGGAATATAGCGCGCCGCGCCGCGATAGATCTCGCGCTTGTCGCGCATCGCCATCGACAGGAGATAGGTGAGGGGGCCGGCGAAGAAGATAAACATCGCCAGCATGAACAGATAGCTCATGGCATCGCCGAGCCGTGTTCCAGTGCGTTGGCTCATTGCTGTTCCTCCTTCGGCAGGAACGAGGCATAGATGAAGGCGAGCCCGAGACTGATGATCAGCATCAGCACGGAAAGCACGCTGCCGCCGGAGAGATCGTAGTTCCGGAAGACGATGTTGAAGACATAGAGCGAGATGACCTCGGTCGCCCGCCCCGGACCGCCGCCCGTCAGCGTGATGATCGCATCGAAGGTGTTCACCGTCTGGATGGTGATCAGGATCATGTTGACGAGGATGGCGGCGCGCAGCTGCGGCAACGTGACGAAGAAGAACTGCTGCGAGGCGGTCGCGCCGTCGACTTCGGCGGCTTCATAAAGCGAGGGATCGATCGCCTTCAGCGCCGCATACATGACGACCATCGAAAAGGCCGTGCCACGCCAGATGTTCGAGATCAGCGTCGACCATGGCGCGATCGCCGGATCCGAAAGCCAGGCGACGGTCGGCATGTGCGTGAGCCGCAATATACTGTTCAGCGCGCCGTAGGGCGCTTCGGAAAACAGCATCTGCCAGATGATGCCGCCGGCAATGCCGGGAACGACCCAGGCGACGAGCGCCGTCGTTCTCAGGATCGTGGTGCCGAACAGGCCGCGTTTCTCGCCGCGAATGACGGTGACGGCCACCGCAAGGCCGAGGATCTGCTGGCCGATGACGCTGCCGCCGACGAAGATCAGCGTCGCCCATAAAATGTCGGGCAGCTGCGGCGAGCTCAGCGCATTGGTGATCGAGCCCAGCGTGTATTCCTGATTGTCGCCGATCAGCGTCGCATTGGTGAAGGAAAGCCGGAAAACATCGATGACGGGGTAGAGATAGAATATGCCGATGACGATGATCACGGGCATGATCCAGGGCAGGGGCGCGCCGGCGAACCGGCGCATGAACGTTCTGCTTTGAGGCGGGCTGCCGGCCTCGATGGCAATGGGGCTCATTGGCTTCTCTGTCCTGATTTGGCAAAGCCGGCGACGCCCGCGGGCAGGCGCCGCCGCTGTCTGAAGCGTCACCGACGCTTGGACATAGAGTTAGCGACGCCTGGGGCTACAGACGCTTGTAAGCCTCCATCGCCGCGCTGAATGCGGCATCCAGAGCTTCTTCCGGCTTCTTCGTGCCCGAGAGCACGTCGCCCATCATGATCTGAATCTGGTTGGATATCTCCGGATAGATCGGCACGCCGGGGCGGGCCTGGCCGTTGACCAGAGCCTCGGCGAAGGTCTTGTTGGCTTCGGTAGAGAAGACCTCGTACTTGTCGAACAGCGATTTGCGCGTCGGCAACTGTTGCTGCAGCGCGTTGGCCGGGCCCATATAGACCTCGCGGGCGAGGTTGGCGCACATCTCGACCTTGTCCTTGTCCTTGCTGAAGGAGGCGATCGTCCAGCCGCCGGTGCCGGTCGAGCGCTGATCGGCCGTCGGGCCGGGGATCGGCGAGAAGGTCCAGTTCTTGAATTCGTCTTCCTCGAGCGTCGTCTTCAGCTGCGCATATTGCCAGTTGCCGCCGATGAAGAGGGCGGTCGTGCCGGCTGCCGCCGCGGCGTTCATGTCGTCGTAGTTGGCGATGGTGCTGACGCGCTTGGGGGCCGCGCCGGAATCGACGAGATCCTTGAAATAGTTCAGCGCCTTCAGGAACTTCTCCTTGTTCTCGCCCTCGCCGAACACCGGCTTGCCGCTGTTGTCGACGAGCTTGCCGCCGAGCGCCCAGTAATTGGCGAGCCAGTCGAAGGTGGTTCCTTCCCAGCGCCCGCCGTTGAAGAGCACGCCTTCCATGCCTTCCTTGGTGGAGGCAAGGGCCGCCTTCTTCAGGTCGTCCCAGGTCTCGGGGGCATCTGGTACAATCGACTTGTTGCGGTAGAGCACGCGAAGGTCCGTATCCCACCACCAGGCGCGCACCGTCTGATCCTTGTCGGTGATGCCGGTGCGGATGAAGGGGAAGAGATCGTCCACCTCTTCCTTCGAGAAGTAGGGCGTGAAATCGGCCAGCACCTTGTTGACCATGAACTGCGACAGCACGAAGGAGTCGACGGCGGCGCAATCCGGCGCGTTGCCGGCCTTGGCCTGCTCCAGCATCTTGGCCTGTTCGGTGCCGATGTCGGAGGACATGAACTGCATCTGCAGTTTCCACTCGGGATGCTTCTTGATAAATTCGACAAAGAGCTTCTGATAGCCCTCGGCGATGGCGGGATCGGAATTATTCGGGCTGTCGTTGGTCAGGCGGACGACGAGGGTTTTGGCCGCATCGGCGAGGCCGATCCGGTCCTTGGTGGCAAGTTCCTGGGCAAAAATGGCGGATGCTGAAAATAAGATAGTGCTCAGCGCCAATGCGCTGACGGTCGCGCTCTTCATGCTGGGTCTCCTCCCCATTTTGAACGATTACAGCCTGGCGGTCAGTTGACCTCTCCTCATTTCCGTGCTGCACTAATTAGATTAAGTAACTTTGATTTGATGTCAAGCCAGAGCTTTGGGAGGATCGAGATGCTGGCGACATTCAACAGCAGCTAGCGCGCTGCCGGCGAAAATCGAGGCGACTTGGCGAGGTCATGCGCCGGATCGAGGTGATGGAGCGTCCACCGGACGCGCGGCGCATCCACCCCGCAATTTTCCCGAGGAAGAGCCCGAGCGATCGCGGGTGACCGTGACCGCGAGCGGCGGTTTTTGCCCGGCTGCAGCCGGATACCCAACTCTGTGGAGGAGAAGATGCGTTTACTCATTCTCGGCACCGGCGGCATGGCGAACCAGCACGCGGCGCGCTTCAAGGCGATCGAAGGTGTCAGCGTCGTCGGCGGCGTCGATGTCGTTCCGGAAAGGCTCGCGGCCTTCTGCACCGAACATGGCATCGCCAATCATTTCCTCTCGCTCGAGGATGCGCTCGCCTGGGGCGAGTTCGATGCGGTCGCCAATGTCACGCCCGACAACATCCACCATCCGACGACGCTGCAGGCAATCGCCGCCGGCAAGCATGTATTCTGCGAAAAGCCGCTTGCCACCGATGCGGTGAAAGCCATGGAGATGACTGAGGCGATCGAGCGGGCGGGCAAGGTCGGCATGGTCAATTTCACCTACCGCAACTCGCCGGCGCTGCAGAAAGGCCGGCAGATGGTGCTCGCCGGCGAGATCGGCGCGGTGCGCCACGTCGAGGCGTCGCATCTGCAGAGCTGGCTGGTCGGCCGCCATTGGGGCGACTGGAAGAGCGAAAGCAAATGGCTGTGGCGGCTGAGCAAGAAACACGGCTCGAACGGCGCGCTCGGCGATATCGGCATCCACATTGTCGATTTCGCCTCTTATGGCTCAGGTCTCGACGTCGCCCACGTCTTCGCCCGGCTGAAGACCTTCGACAAGGCGCCAGGCCACAAGATCGGCGAATATGATCTCGACGCCAATGACAGCTTCACCATGAACGTCGATTTTACCAATGGCGCGATCGGCACGATCCAGGCGACGCGCACCGCCGCCGGCCAGATGGACCAGCTGCGCCTCAGGGTCTATGGCGAAACCGGCTCGGTCGAGATGATCTACGATACCGGCAAATCGACGTTGCGCGCCTGCCTCGGGGAGGATGTGCACACGGCGAGCTGGCGCGACGTGCCCTTCGATCCCGTCGAGACGAACTACCAGCGTTTCGTCCAGGCGGTGCGGGCGGGCAAGACCCAGGAGCCGTCGTTTCGGCGTGCGGCGAATATCCAGAAGGTGCTCGACAAGGCGCTGGCCTCCGACCTCAGCCACAAGGACGAGGCACTCACTTAGGCCGAAGCCGGCGGCAGCAGCAGCGTGTTGAGGAAGGGCAGCAGGGCCGCACCGAGCGCCACGCCGCCGCCGCTGAAGCTTGCCGGCCGCATCGGCGAAATCCACGGGGTGATGATGGGGCGTGTCGAGGTATCGCGCCGCTCGATCGAAAGCTGATGGATCAGCGCCTCGATCACGCCCTGCGGCAGATCTCCGCCGATCATGACGGTGCTCGGGGCGAAGAAACCGGCCATGGCGATGATCGGGTCGAGCAGATGGCCCGCCGCCTCGCGGATCCATTGTGACAGCAAGGGACAGGCGAATTCCTCGCCCTTCAGCAGCCGGACGAAATCTTCTTCGCCGATGCGCGCGCGCAGCGAGCCGAAGCCGACCACGGTGTTGAGCCGGACATTGTCCGGCCCGGTCAGCATTTCGCCGATGCTGCCCGCCCGCCCGTGCACGCCGGAATAGGGAATGCCGCGGATGAGGAAGCCCGCCTGCACGTCGTCATCGATGATGATCATCGCGAGCCCGCCCTCCGGCAGGGCGCTGCCGATCGTGCGTTCGGCAAGAAGGCCCGCCGTGCACTCGTTCTCGACATAGGGGCGCGCGATCGTCGACATCGCGGCGATCGCGTCGCTTTCCTCCTCCGTCCAGTCGTTAGTGGCGATGCCGAGCCCGATGACCGGCATGCCGGCACGCCGATCGACCATGTCACGGACGGCCGCATGAACTAGCTGAACTTTCTCCGCCGGCTCGACGTCGAAATAGGCCCGCTCATGCACCTGGCCACTCAGATCGACGAGCACGATCTCGCCGCGCGTCTTGCGAAGCTTGACGCCGACCGAAAAGGCGCCTTCCGGCCGCAGCGCAAATTCCGTCGCCGTGGCGCCCCCGCCGAGCCCGTTGCGGCGGTTCGAGGTGATGAGCTTCTCATCCGCCAGCCGCCGCAGAATATTGGTGATGCCGGGCCCCGTCAGCCCGCTATGGCGCCCAAGCTCGGTGCGCGTCAGCGGCCCATGCCGGCGGATCGCCTCCAGGATGACGCGAATATTCCGGTCGGCGATCTCGCCCGACCTCAGACCAACCGTTTTGGCGCGCGGACCGCCCATCTCCTGGGTGTGAAGCCGACGCGGCCCTGACCGAAGAAACCGCATGACCGTCTTTCCTAGAGCACTATCTCGGCTGTGTAGCACGCTTGCAGGTGTTCGTAACGATTTTCCAATAGACGCGTATAACCAACGGGTTCGTTGCTCGAAGCCAACGCTGCGTCATTGGGTGCCCCAGAGGCCCACGACATGGGAGGCCGCTACGTGGAGTGTTTCGATGTCTCGACTTTGGCCGGTCAGCTTTACCGGCTCGAAATATTTCTGCGTAAAGGTCCGCGGATGCGGACGTTGATCGATTTTATCACGTGGATGCTCGCCTTGCCTCCCGCTCTCTGGGAGCTGGCGAATGTGGCAAGACGCTACGGCTGGACTCTAGGTGCCTGCGCTGGTTCGATTGTTTTCGGCGGCATATTTTTGTGGGTCACTGCGCTCCAATGGGTCGCCGAAGGTATCCATGATAGCGCTTTCGGTGTCGTGCAAGCGTTCCTTCTGCTGGTGGTGCCTCCGGCAGCTACTGTTTTTATTGCTAAGATGACCGGATTGGCTGCTGGAGTTTTCGCAGGCATTGCCGTTGGATTCTGCGTCTTTGTCATAACCGCCGTCATCGGAATTGGCCTCTACGGCGAGTGAGGCATTGCGAATGCCAGTCGGCTAACGTTTGCCGAGATCGCTTCGACGGATCAGGCACAAAAAGCCTCGGCAACCCGGGCTTGGCAGATAGTGCTTTGGAGTGAATGCCAACTCAGTCCGGATGGCTCCTGGATCTTCACGATAGGACCCCACGCACTTCCAAGCAGCGGTTGCTACTAATAGCTGCAGGGACGATCGTTGCCGAAGCCGTCCCGGCAGGCAGGTCTGAGTCCAAAGTCGACGCTGCTGTATCCAATCGAGCCGGTTTGCACCGAATCGGTTGAGCTGGTCGTGCACGAAGACAAGGACACGACAACCGCGACGACGGCTGCTGCGGCTGCCAATGATTTGCGAATCTGGAGCATCCCACCCTCCCCATCGCTGGCTGAGAGCCAGCGTCTTCAGTGTGATTGCTCTTCAGATAGGCCGACGCGGCGAGCGGTAAACCGTTGCGTCCGATCAAGATTCCGTTATTCGTTGAAAGCTAGACGCCGGCTTCCGAGCGGAGGAGACCATGCCCGCAGCCATACTGATTGGAGCCTCAGGTTCCGGCAAGACGACCATCGCTCACGCAATTGCCGAGCGCGCTCCAGACAATACGGATGTTCTCTTCTTTGACGCGATCGGGGTGCCGAGCGCCGAGGACATGATGAGAGAATATGGATCGGGCGAAGCTTGGCAGTTGGCCAAGACCGTTGAATGGATGCAGAGGATTGCTGAGATTGCAGCGTCAGGACGGCGGGTCGTATTCGAAGGCCAAACTCGGCTTTCGTTCCTGGCCGAGGGGGCGATGGCCGCAGCTTGGCACGACTATGTTCCGATCCTTGTCGATTGCGATGATGCCACAAGAGCCACCCGGCTGACTTTCGACCGGCAACAGCCCGAACTCGCTAATCCCGAGATGATGGACTGGGCGAATTATCTTAGAGGGGAGGCGCGGGCGCATGGATGCGAGATTCTAGACACCTCTGCCATGTCGGTGGAGCAGGCAGCCTCGCGTATATTGAGCTTCACTCTCACTTCCGGCACAAGGCGGTCGGAGCAAGGTCCTTTTTTGACGTCGAGGTGACGCGGCGGTACTCTGCTTCACCCCAACCTCCCCACTTGACGGCAAATCAAAGTTACTTAATCTAAGCGCCAGCAGGAACCGCTGGGAGGAGGGCCGGCAAATCGCGATCTCTCTCGCGCCATCTTCATCTCCCAAAGCCATGATTACGGGTCGTCTCCGCCGATCTTTCAACAGGGATAAGCCATGCCTCTGACCATTGCCCAACGCCTCGATCGCCTCAAAGTCCGCATTGCCGAGCTGGCGCATTGGCGCGATCGCCAGAGCAGCCCGATCGACGGCTGGACCTTCGAGGGGGAGCCGATCGGCCATCATCAGGATTGGCCGCATCGACAAGGCGTCGTGCATTTTGCCGCGCGCGCCGAGGCGCCGGAGGGCTGGCCGCTCGAGGATATTCGCCTGCAGCTCGATCTCGGCGGCGAGAGCCTGATCACGCTGAGCTATCCGGATGGACAGAGCGAGACCTTCGGGCTCGATCCCTATCATCAGGAATTTCCGGTCAAGGGCCAGCGTTTTTCGATTGCGACGGAAAGCGTCGCGCGCTTTCCCTTCGGCGAACCGAACCGGGCGCCGCGGCTGAACAAGGCCCGGCTGATCCGGCTCGATGGCCCGGCGCATCGCCTGCACCTTCTCTTGAAGCAGGTGGCCGAGGCGATCGAGGTGCTCGGCGAGCATGAAGTCGTGCCGCATATGATGGATGCGGCCGAGCAGAGCTTGCGCAGTCTCGACTGGCCGTCGGATACCGCCGCTTACGTCGCCCGCACGTCCGATGCCGTCATGCAGCAGAAGATCTGGGAGCTCCCTGAGCTTGCGGAGAACCCGGCAGGCCTCTCCGACGAGCAAAGCGCTTCGGCGGCGTCGGCCTTCGAGGCGCTGACGGCGCGGCTGAAGGAATTGCAGAAGCGCTTCCCACAGAATGGTGAGCTGGTGCTGACCGGCCACGCGCATATCGATCTCGCCTGGCTCTGGCCCTATCGCGAGACGCGCCGCAAGATGCGGCGCACCTTCAATACGGCGCTGTCGCTGATGGAGCGCTCGGCCGATTTCCGCTTCAACCAGTCGACCGCGCATTATTACGCACAGATGGAAGAGGAAGATCCGGAGCTTCTGGACCGCATCAAAAGGAAGGTCGCGGAAGGCAAGTGGGAAACCGTCGGCGGCATGTGGGTGGAACCCGATACCAACATGCCCACAGGCGAGAGCCTCGCCCGCCAGGTTCTCTACGGCCAGCGCTATTTCGAAAAGACTTTCGGCGCGCGCCACTCGGTCTGTTGGCTGCCGGATTGCTTCGGCTTCTCCGGCGCCCTGCCGCAGATCCTGAGACAAGGCGGCATCGACAGCTTCTTCACCATCAAGGTCAACTGGAGCGAGACCAACCATATTCCCTCCGACCTTTTCTGGTGGAAGGGCCTCGACGGCAGCAAGGTTCTTACCCACACCTTCGACAATCCGATGCAGGGCTATAATGGCTTCGTGCAGGCCGATTGCTACGTTCCGACCTGGAAGAATTTCCGTGGCAAGGTGCAGCATCACGCCTCGCTTCTCGCCGTCGGCTATGGCGACGGCGGCGGCGGTGTGACGCCTGAAATGGTGGAGCGCGAAGTGCAGCTGCGCGATTTTCCGGCCATCCCGCAGGCGCGCTGGGGCACGGTCAAAGGCTTTTATGAGGATGCGCACCGCACCGCATCCGAGAAGAGCCTGCCCGTCTGGGACGGCGAGATCTATCTCGAACTGCACCGGGCGACGCTGACGACGCAAAGCGGCGTCAAGCGCAAACATCGGCAGGCCGAACGTGCGCTGATCACCGCCGAAACGCTGGCCTCGCTCGCCCATATGCTCGGAGCCGAAAAGCCAAGAAGCCTGGAGGCGGATTGGCGCGTCGTGCTGAAGAACGAATTCCACGACATCTTGCCGGGTTCGAGCATCCGCGAGGTCTATCAGGATGCGGAGCAGGAGCTCGGCGGCGTCATTGACAATGCCAGGTCCGAGCAGGCAAAGGCCCTGCAGGCGCTTTCCGCCAACTTGCCGAAGAGCGGCGTCGGCAAGGCTCTCGTCGTCGTCAATCCGTCGCTTGCGCCGCGGCCCCTCAGCGCCACGCTCGCCGACGGCACCGTCGTCTCGGCCGCCGACATCGTCGCCCCCCTGTCCGTCGCCGTTTTCGACAGGCAGGCGCTGCAGCCGGCGGGCGGGCTGAAGGCAACCTCCGACTGCCTGGAGAACGATCATCTCGCCGTCGTGATCGGCAAGGATGGCGCGGTCGCGAGCCTCGTCCACAAGGCGAGCGGCCGCGAAGCGGTCGACGGCTCGGCCAACCAGCTCTGGGTCTATCCGGCCGACAAGCCGCGCAACTGGGATGCCTGGGATATCGATGCCGATTATGCCGAAAAGGCCGTCCGTCTCGAAGCGCCCGAAAGCATCAGCCTCGTCGAAACCGGCCCGCACCGCGCGGCCATCCGCGTCGTCCACCGCTACCGCAATTCGAGCGTCACGCAGACCTACGTGCTGACGGCGAACGCCAAGCGGCTCGACATCGAAACGACGATCGACTGGCACGACCGCCGCACCCTGCTGCGCACGCTTAATCCCGTCGATGTCAGGTCGCGCAAGGCGACCTTCGAATGCGCCTTCGGCGTGGTCGAACGGGCGACTCACACCAACACCTCCTGGGAGCAGGCGATGTTCGAGGCCGTCGCCCACCGCTTTGTCGATATCAGCGAACCGGGCTTCGGCGTTGCTCTGCTCAACAATGCCAAATACGGCCACAGCGCCCGCGGCAATGTGATCGGCATGAGCCTGGTGCGCGGTCCGATTTATCCCGATCCGCTGGCCGACGAAGGCGAGCAGAGCTTCACCTATGCGCTGATGCCGCATGAGGGCGCCTGGCATGAGGGCGGCGTGCTGGATGAGGCGCTCGATCTCAACCAGCCGCTCGTGACCGCCGAAGCGCAGGGCCTTTCCGCCGGCACTTTCGCGCCGCTCGCCGTCTCCGGCACGCCCGTCGCCTTCTCGGGCCTGAAGCCCGCCGAAGAGGGCGACGGCCTCATCCTGCGCCTGTACGAACCCGCCGGCCGGCGTGGCAGGCTCTCTCTCGAGCTGCCTTCCGGATGGAACGCGTCGCAGCCGCTCAACATTCTCGAAGAGCCGATGGAGCGCCAAGGGCCCGAGGACATCATGCCGTTCGAAATCCGGACCTGGAGGCTGCGGAAGGGCTGATCGCCCTTCCCCGGGGGGCGGCCTGGTCGCTTTGAAGCGGCCGCGGCTGATGCCGCTACGCGACGCCGAAGGCGCTGGCCGGTGACCTCGCCGGCCAGCGCCTTCTGAGGCACGCGGCCGCTGTCGCCTTGGGAGGAGTTGTGACGGAACCGCGTACGGTCGGCTCTTGAAAGCGGGCCTGTTTGTGCGGAAGAAATCGTGATCAGTTTGCCGCCGGTCGAAAAGCCTCGGGCCGGGCGGCGAAATTCTCGACCACGAAATCCACGAAGGCGCGGATTTTTGGTGAAAGCTGACGGTTCGACGGCCAGACGAGCGAGAGCGAACCGAAGGGCACCATGAAGGCGGTGAGGACCGGGACCAGCGTGCCGGCTCGGATATGCGGCTCGGCGACATAGACGGGCAGATGCGCGAGGCCGAGCCCATCCCTGGCCGCCCGCAGCCCGGCATCGGTATTGTTGAATGTCAGGCTTTTCGGCAGAAGCAGCCGCTCGTGCGGCGGGCGGAACGCCCAGGGCGCGGTACGGCCGGTGGATGGGTATTTGAAGTGAATGCAGGCGTGCCGGGAGAGATCGTCAGGCGTCTCCGGCTGTCCGTGAAGTTCGAGATAGGCGGGACTTGCGCAGACGACGAAATGCTGCTCGCCGAGACGACGGGCGATTAGCCGCGCATCGGCAAGCTCGCCGCTGCGCACGACGACATCCAGCCGCTCCGTAATAAGATCGACGACCCTGTCTTCGAAATCGATGTCCAGTTCGATCTCGGGGAAGCGCGCGGCGAAGCTCGGCAGGATCGGCATCAGAAGATGGTGGCCGACGATATGTGGAACGCTGATGCGCAGGCGGCCCCTCGGCCGGTCCTGGCCCTTGGACACGGCCGCCTCCGCATCCTGCATGTCGTCGAGGACGCGTTTGTAGTGTTCGTAGAGGACTGTCCCTTCCTCGGTCAGGCTGATGCTGCGCGTCGTGCGGTTGAAAAGCCGCACGCGGAGGCGGCTTTCAAGGCGCGCCACCGCTTTGCCGATCGCCGACGGCGAAACGCCGGCAAGACGCGCGGCAGCGACATAGCTCTGCTGTTCGGCGGCATGAACGAAGGCGACGACGCTTGCGAGACTATCCACGGCCACATCCGATTGAGGACATTTTTTCCTTTATGTAAGTCCATGTCCTCCCATTGATCAATATTGCGTAACAAATATCCTTTTTATCCGATTGCTGGCCAACTTGAAGGAATGGATGGTATGCGGGACTATGCAAAGGAATTGCCTGAACACGGGGAAAAATTTATCGGAGAGAATGACCTCTTCCTGGAGATATTCCATAGGTACCATGGCTCGCAGCAGCCCGGCCGGCCGCCTTTGCTGTTCGTCCATGGCGCCTTCACCGGGAGCTGGATGTGGAGCAAATACATCCCGCATTTCATGGCAGCAGGATGGGACTCTTACTGCATCAATCTGCGGGGCCACTACAAAAGCAGATCGGTCGACTTCACGCAGCTCACGTTCGAGGACTACTTGGAAGATATCCGAGAGGCGATCGCGGAAGTGGTCGATGACAGCGGAGGTCCGCCCGTCGTGATCGGCTTCAGCATGGGCGGGATTCTCAGCCAGAAACTGGCGGAAAGCGTCGAGATTGCCGGGCTGGTGCTGATCGATTCCAGCATCTGCAGGCAAGTGCATGACGAAGTGCCCTATCAGGGCCTCGCACCGCAGGCGCCCGGTCTCGTCGTGCCCGCGCCGGCGCGCGGCGAGCAATTCAGCGCCGATGAGACCTGCGAGGATATCGCGTTCCAGCGGAAGTACCTGTCGATGGAGTCAGGCAAGGCTTTCGGCGCCTTCTCCTTTCATTTCGGAGCGAAGGGCGTTTCCGTCGACGGAGCCCGCATCGCCTGTCCCAGCCTGGTCATCTCAGCCGTTGGCAATGACGACGATGATCGGCGCGGCCGGGCGGCGGCACGGCATATCGGCGGCGAATATCTGGGTCTTCCCGGCACGACGCATACGGGTCTGCTGGTCGGGCAAAGATATCGAGAAGCAGTCAGCAGGATCATGGACTGGCTGGCACGCTTGCAAGATTGCTCCCTTCCAGGCGCGACGCGCCCCAACGGACTTAACGGTGCATGATGCGGTAAGTTGGCATCCGGCGCGCTTCCTCTTAAAACCGGCAATCAAGCGGATAGTCTGGGAACGAGGTGAGCTGGCAAGGTGACAGCTTCGACGGCACGGGCTCCGGTAATCATCTCCACTATATGCGAAGCTTGTTCATGTCGCGGATGCCATCAAGGCTTCAGCTGAAGAGCTTGCCGCGCGGACGGGCGCCGAGGTTGCCGAGGCGGAGGATCTCATCAAGTCCCAGAACGTCGATGCGATCCTCATCGCGCCGAGCCACGCCGATCTCATCGAGGCGGCGGCGCGAGCCGGCAAGGCCATTCTCCGCGAAAAGCCGGTATCCCTGTCGGTCGACCGCATCAATGCCTGCTTCGAGATTGTCGAGGAAAGCAGGTCGACTCTGCCGCAGTGTCGGGTAGCCGTGTCCGGGCCTGCTCATTCCTTCAGGCCGAGGCTCGCCAGCAACCTGATAACATAGGCTTCCAGCCCGCCGACCATGTCGAAACGGTCGGGATCGCGCAGCCAGAGCATCTGCAGGCCGTCCATGACGGCGATCAGTTCGGCGGCCATGGCCTTGGCGTCGATGCCGGCATCGATCGCGCCCTCGGCGGCGGCTCGCTCGAAGGTCGCGGCGATATGCTGCTGCATCTCGGTGGCGCGGTCGAGAAACCAGGCCTTGGCGGGATGGTCCTTCATCAGGCTCTCGGCATTCAGGATGGCGAAAGCCCTGATGACCTCGGTCATACCGGCATTGCGGCGGAAGATTTCGACCATGCCCTCGAGCAGGCCGCTGAGATCGGCGCGATAGTGGCCGATGAAATCGGCGCTGTCGAGATCGCGCTTGGCGAGGATCGCAAGCAGCAGATCGACCTTGGTCGGGAAATGGTGCAGCAGGCCGGGCAGCGACAGGCCGACATCGCGGGCGATATCGCCGATCGCCGCATTCTGGTAGCCGTCTTCGGCAAAACGCCGCATCGCCGCCGCCAGGATCTCCGCGCGGCGCGTCTCCCCCTTGCGGGATCGCCTCCGACGCTTCTCCTCTCCGACATTCTGTTCCGTCAATTCCGCCATCGTTCCCGGTGCCTTTTCCATGCTCTCCATTCCATACATCAGGCTTGAGCGATTGACATCTTAAAAATACCGAGTAATCGGTAGGTTTAAGGATTGTCCCCGGGAGGCTTGCATGATCGATTCCATTCTCGACAAGATGACCCTCGAGGAGCAGGTATCGCTGCTCTCGGGCGCCGATTTCTGGACGACCGTTCCGGTCGAGCGTCTCGGCGTGCCGAAGATCAAGGTGACGGACGGGCCGAACGGCGCACGCGGCGCCGGCTCGCTGGTCGCGGGCGTCAAGGCGACCTGCTTTCCCGTCGCAATCGCGCTCGGCGCCAGCTGGAATCCCGGTCTTGTCGGCGAGATGGGTGCGGCGCTTGCCCGCCAGGCAAAGAGCAAGGGGGCGGCCGTGCTGCTCGCGCCCACGGTGAATATTCACCGCTCCGGCCTCAACGGGCGGAATTTTGAATGCTACTCCGAAGATCCGATGCTGACGGCCGAGCTTGCCGTCGCCTATATCGACGGGGTGCAGGGCGAGGGCGTCGCCGCGACGATCAAGCATTTTGCCGGCAATGAATCCGAGATCGAGCGCCAGACCATGTCGTCCGATATCGATGAGCGGACGCTGCGCGAAATCTACCTGCCGCCCTTCGAACAGGCGGTGCGCCGCGCCGGCGTCATGGCGGTCATGTCCTCCTATAACCGCCTGAACGGCACCTATACCAGCGAGCATCACTGGCTGCTGACCAAGGTGCTGCGCGAGGAATGGGGCTTCGACGGCATCGTCATGTCCGACTGGTTCGGCTCGCATTCCACCGCCGAGACGATCAATGCCGGGCTCGACCTCGAAATGCCGGGTCCGGCGCGCGACCGCGGCGAGAAGCTGGTGGCCGCCGTGCGCGAGGGCAAGGTCGAAGCCGCCACGGTACGCGCCGCGGCGCGGCGCATATTGGTTTTGCTGGAGCGCGTCGGCGCCTTCGAGACGAAGCCTGATCTCACCGAGCGGGCGGTCGACCTGGCGGAGGACCGGGCGCTGATCCGGCGTCTCGGGGCAGAGGGCGCGGTGCTCCTGAAAAACGACGGCATTCTGCCGCTCGCCAAGACCTCTCTCGACCGAATCGCCGTCATCGGTCCCAATGCGGCGAGCGCCCGCGTCATGGGCGGCGGCAGCGCGCAGATCGCGGCGCATTATACGGTGAGCCCGCTCGAAGGCATTCGCGCTGCACTTTCCAATGCCAACAGCATCAGCCACGCGGTGGGCTGCCGCCATAACCGCCTGATCGACGTGTTCAAGGGAAAGATTACGGTCGAATATTTCAAGGGGCGCGGCTGCAAGGGCAATCCCCTCCATGTCGAGACGGTCGACAAGGGTGAGTTCTTCTGGTTCGAGCTGCCCTCCGGCGAACTCGATCCCGCTGATTTCTCCGCCCGGATGACGATGCAGTTCGCGCCTGCTGAGAGCGGCGAGCATGTCTTCGGCATGACCAATGCCGGGCTGGCGCGGCTTTTCGTCGATGGCGCACTGACGGTCGATGGGTATGAAGGCTGGACGCGCGGCGAGAATTATTTCGGGACCGCCAATGACGAGCAGCGCGGCAGCGCGGCCCTCGAAGCGGGCCGGTCCTATCAGCTCAGCGTCGAATATGAGCCGTCGACCGCGACCGAGGAGGGCATCAACCTCATCGCCGTCCGCTTCGGTGTGGAGAAGCCGCTCGGCGAGGCCGATATCGAAGCCGCCGTCGAGACGGCGCGCAATGCCGATGTGGCGCTGCTCTTCGTCGGCCGCGACGGCGAATGGGATACCGAAGGATTGGATCTACCGAACATGCGGCTTCCGGGCCGGCAAGAGGAACTGATCGAACGGGTCGCCGCCGCCAACGCCAACACCGTCGTCGTGCTGCAGACCGGCGGCCCCATCGAAATGCCCTGGCTCGGCAAAGTCCGCGCGGTGCTTGAGATTTGGTATCCCGGTCAGGAACTCGGCAACGCCGTCGCCGACGTCCTGTTCGGCGATGCCGAACCCGGCGGGCGCCTACCGCAGACTTTCCCCAAGGCGCTGACCGACAATTCCGCCATTACAGGCGATCCGACCGTCTATCCCGGCAAGGACGGTCATGTGCGTTATGCCGAAGGCGTCTTCGTCGGCTACCGCCATCACGATACACGCGCCGTCGAACCGCTCTTCCCCTTCGGCTTCGGCCTTGGCTATACCCGCTTCCGTTGGAGCGAACCGCGGCTGTCGGCGCGCGAAATGGGAGCTGAAGGCGTGACGATCAGTGTCGATCTGACCAATATCGGCGACCGGGCCGGAGCGGAGCTGGTCCAGCTCTATGTGCGCCCGCCAGAATCCAAGGTGGAGCGGCCGGACAAGGAACTGCGTGCCTTCGCCAAGCTTTCGTTGCGGGCCGGCGAGACCCGCACAGCGGTCCTGAAGATCCTGCCGCGAGATCTCGCTTATTTCGACATCGAGGCCGGCGCCTTCCGGGTGGAGCCGGGCGATTATCAGCTGATCGTGGCGGCCAATGCTGCCGACATAAGATCTGTGATCGACCTGCCCTCGCCATCGGGCTACGTGCTGACGCCGTCAAGCGACCACGGGCTTCCTTAACTCGAGCTAAAGGCGTCATCGGCATCGGTCATGCCTTTGCTCGTCATCAGATTTCTCCCGAAACCTCACAGACAATCGAAGAACATCTTCAGGTGTCGAACGATTTGAGTGAGCAAAAAGCAACGTTCAAGAGGCTTTCTGGCTTGCGGTAAACGCATGCTGAAATTTTTTGACGCACCTCTTGAATCGAAAATCACCTGAAACCAGATCATTTTCGTCGGCAGCGCAAAAGCGGGCCGATGATCAGAGCGGAGACGCAGGTTTCCGACGCGTCTCCACCCATGTTGCTTTACGGAGGATATGGCTATGAGAAACGAATTCGACTTCGCCCCCCTTTATCGGTCCAGCATCGGCTTCGACCGTGTCTTCAATCTTCTGAACAATGCGCAGCGTCTGCAGGCGATCGATGCCTGGCCGCCCTATGACATCGTCAAGACGGGCGAAGACGACTATCGCATTCAGATGGCGGTTGCCGGTTTCGCGGAGGGCGACCTCGACATCACCCAGGAGCGGAACGTTCTCGTGGTGAAGGGGCAGAAGGCCGAAGCGAAAGACGGTGAATATCTGCATCGCGGTATCGCTGGTCGCACGTTTGAGCGCCGCTTTGAACTGGCCGATCACGTCAGGGTCGAGAATGCATCGTTGACCAATGGTATTCTTTCCATCGCGCTGAAGCGCGAAGTGCCTGAAGCGATGAAACCGCGCAAGATCGCCATCGGCGACGGCTCCTTTCAGCAGGCGCCTCTTCAGATCGAAGCCAAGCGTCAGGTGGCTTAAGGAGAGCTTCTTCATGAAGTCCCGGATAAAGCCGTTCATCGTGCAGATCAGGAAACGTCGCTCAAGCGGCGCAAAGGATGCAGCAAAGGCGCTGCTTTCGAAGCCGGCAGGCAAGCTGCCGACCGCAAGCGCCGTTTTGGAAGCACGCACCTGAAAAAGCCTGCGGATCAACTGGGGCCGGCGCGAAGTCGGCCCTTCTTATTGGGTCGGCTGAGGTGACGCTCAGCGATGATCAGCTTGTCTCCCGCGCGGCGCGTAGATTGGAGACGACGCGCCGGTTCTGCACCTTGCACGAGCGCTCCGTACAATCGCGGACTTCGCGGTCGTTGCCGTAACCCTTGGCCCACATGCGGCTGGGGTCCACGCCTCTCGAGGCGAGATAAGCCATCGCCGCATCCGCCCGCTTCTGCGACAGCGTCTGCATTGTCGAAAGGGAGCCGGAATCGTCGGCAAAGCCTTGCAGCTTGAGCAGCCAGTTCGGGTTTTTGTTGAGCCAGGCCGCTTGGTTGTCCAGTGTCGCCATGGCGACGGAATCGAGGGCCGCAGAATCCTCCTTGAAATAGATCCGCCGGCCCACATTGAGAATGAAATCCTCCTCGCTGCCCGCTGCGACATTCTCGAAACCGGGCGCGGGATCGTTGGTCTGGCCCGTCATCGGGGCGACGGCAGGTTCTTCCAGCGAGGCGACATCGGGAGCGGTGGTGCAGGCGGTGAGCGCCAAGAGCGTGGCCGCGGCCGCCAGCCGCCTCATATATGCTGTTGTAGCGGGCATCGGGGTCATCTTCCTCATTCGACCGGGGCTGCTTGGCCAAGCTGAGCGGTACTATCCGCCTGGTCGGCAATGTGCGGCAGAACCTGCACGGCCGTGCCGATGGGGCAGCGCTGATAGAGATCGACGGCGTCTTCGTTGAACATCCGGATACAGCCGCTGGAGGCGTCCTTGCCGATGCTCCATGGCTCCAGCGTGCCGTGGAAGCGATAGCCGGTATCGACGCCGTCACGATGCAGATACATGGCGCGAGGTCCGAGCGGATTTTTCGGTGAACCGCCATCGACGAATTCCGGCAGTTCGGGATGGCGCTTGCGCATCTCCGGCGGCGGCGTCCAGCGCGGCCAGAGCGATTTGGCGTCGATCGTGGCGCGACCGAACCATTTGAAGCCTTCGCGGCCGACGCCGACGCCGTAGCGAATGGCGGTCTTGTTCTCCATGATCACGTAGAGGAAATGGTGTCTGGTGTCGACGACAACGGTGCCGATCGGCTCGCTGCTGAAATATTTGACGACCTGACGGTGCCACCGCTTGTCGATTTTGGAGAAATTGGTGCTGCGATACGTTACGCCGTTATCGACGGCCGTGCCGTCAAAATAAGAAGATGCGGCGGCGAGCGCCGGTTTCCGAACAGCGCCGCTCCCAAGCAACGCCAATCCCCCAAGCACAATGTTCCTGCGGTTCCACATCATCGGCCACGTTCCCCCTGAAAGCCAACAAGCGAAGTGCCAGTAAACCAGATTTTTCATTTGCCTCAATAGAAAACTCCTGTCCTGATCAAGATCATCGAGGCGAGGGTCTCGGATATGTATCGCTCAGGCCGTTACTCCGCTTCGAGCATATTGTACCAATTCCTCACGGGATCACTGGAATGGAAAGAAGGGTGCGACCGGTCCTGATCCTTTTGTCGAACAGCGGCAGCAGCACCCGCGGTCGCGCATGGTGTCACTCGCAGCCCCGGCATTCCGACGATTGATCGGTTGTATCAAAAGAATTGTCTATCTCAGGCCGCATCCGTTGCATAGTTTTCATGAGACTCTCTTATCGGGGTCGTCCCAATTTGCCGGATTTCCTCATGCTGCCGATCATCAGTGCCAAGAACGTAAGCAAGACCTTTAGCCAGCGGGTTCCGCAGCCGGGCCTGGTCGGGGCGCTGCGCAACTTCATCGCGCCGGTGACGAAGCCTGTGCACGCCGTGGAGCAGATTTCCTTCACGATAGGGGCGGGGGAGGCAGTGGGCTATCTCGGGCCGAACGGCGCGGGCAAATCGACCATGATCAAGATGCTGACCGGCATCCTCATGCCCTCCTCCGGCGAGGTCAGCGTGCTCGGTCGCCGGCCTGTCGAGGATCGGATCGCCAATGCGCGCGAGATCGGTGTGGTCTTCGGGCAGCGTACCCAGTTGTGGTGGGACCTGCCTCTTGCCGAGAGCTTCGAGCTGCACCGCCGCATCTATCGGGTGCCGGATGCGTCCTTTCGCATCAACAGGGCCGAACTGGTCGAGATGATGCAGCTGTCCTCATTCATCGAGCGGCCGGTGCGTCAACTCAGCCTCGGCCAGCGCATGCGCGCCGAAATCGCCATGGCGCTCATGCATGAGCCTAAAATCCTGTTTCTCGACGAGCCGACCATCGGGCTCGACGTCGTTGCCAAGGACGTCGTCCGCAAGTTCCTTGCTCGCACGAATAGAGAACGCGGCACGACGATCATTCTGACCACGCACGACCTGCAGGATATCGAGGAAATCTGCCCGCGGCTGATCATGGTGGACGAAGGTCGGCTTCTGTTCGACGGTCCGCTGGCGGAGTTGCGCGTGACTTTCGGCGCGAGACGACGGTTGACGCTGGAGTTTGACGGCGAACCCGGCGCAGTCTCATTGGCAGGAGCCGAGCTGCTCGGCGGAGAGGGGGCGGTGCGCGAGTTTCTGTTGGCAGATGATGGTCGCTCCCTGATCGATCTGATGGGCGCGCTGACGGCCAGGGCCGCGCTTCGCGACGTTCGGCTGCACGAGCCCGGCATCGAGGAAGTGATCCGCACGCACTATCAGGCGAGGGGGTGAGATGCGGAGCTTTGTCGCTTTTGCGGTGGCCGCGGTCCGCCAGCAGACCGGCTATCGTGCCGAAATCCTCTCGATGATCCTGGGC
Source organism: Rhizobium binae (assembly GCF_017357225.1). Taxonomy (NCBI): domain Bacteria; kingdom Pseudomonadati; phylum Pseudomonadota; class Alphaproteobacteria; order Hyphomicrobiales; family Rhizobiaceae; genus Rhizobium; species Rhizobium binae. The sequence continues at coordinate 283,447 of NZ_CP071605.1, forward strand.
GCCATCATCGAAGTCTTCGCCCGTATTTCGATATGGAAGGCCGTCTATAGCGACCAACATGCCGTGGCCGGCATCACGCTGCCGCAGATGATTGCCTATTCCATCATCGGGGCTACGTTGCTGTCGAACTGGGATGCTGCACTGGTCGTGCGGGAAATCGGCGCGGCGATCCGCACCGGCCAGATCGGCAACACGCTCATTCGGCCGGCAAGCTTTCCGCTGATGCTGTTTGCCGAAAATCTCGGGCCGCGGCTCTTCAACTTCGCCGTCGTCTGCACGCCGGTGATCATCCTATTCTCGCTTCTATATGGGCTTTTGCCGCCGGCGAGCTTCGCGCATGGCTTTCTTTTCATCGGCTATGTGGCCGTCTCCACGACGCTGCTTCTGTTGATCGCGATCCTGTTCGGTCTTCTGTCCTTCTGGGTCTTCGACGCGCATTCGCTGGAATGGTTCATGCGCGGATTCGGGGCGCTCCTGTCCGGCGGGCTCGTGCCGCTATGGTTCTTTCCGCCGGTGCTCGCCGAAACCGCCCACGTGCTGCCCTTCGCCTGGATCACCTATTATCCGATGGCCGTCTATCTCGGTCAGCTCGATCTCGTCTCGTCGCTCACATATCTGGTCATCGGGCTTTGCTGGGTCGGCGGCCTCGTCGGTCTGATCGCGGTGCTGTGGTCCCGCGCCTGCCGCCGGATTGTGGTGCAGGGAGGCTGATCATGCAGGAAACGCTGGCGCTCGCCTGGTATCTGATGCGGCTGCGTATGCGGACCCGGCTGCAATATCGGGTGGCACTCGCCCTTGCCTGGGTCTCGCAGGGTTTCGGTTACGCCGGCGCCTTCGCCTCGCTTTGGATCATCCTCACGCGATTTGGCGGCATGGGCGGGTGGCAGTGGCAAGACATGGCGCTGCTGCTGGGCTTTCACACGCTGGGTTATGCGCTCGGGGCGTGCTTCACCTTCGTGCAGCTGCGCCGAATGGACGAAATCGTCAGGGATGGCGAGTTCGATACGCTGCTGACCAGGCCGATGAATATATGGGCCTTTCTGTCGTTCTCCGGTTTCAACATCGAGTATGGCAGCCATGTCATCCTGGGTGTGGGCCTGATGGCTTGGGCTTTGCCCAAGGTGACGATCGACTGGGGCATGCTGACCATATTACAGCTGGCGGCCAGCCTTTTCAGTGCGGCGCTTCTGACCGGCTCGGTCATCACCTTGATCGGCGCGACCGCCCTGGTGCTGCGGCGCGCGCGTTATCTTTTCGGCATATATTTCGACTTTTGGGAACTCTCCCGCTATCCCATAACGATCTTTGCCGCACCGCTTCAATTTCTGCTGCTTTCCGGCTTGCCGTTTGCCTACATGGCCTATGTGCCGGTCGCCGCGTTGATCGGAAAGCCGGTTCCTTATCTCGGTCATGCCGCAGCCCCTGTGGCCGTCGCCGTCGGACCCGTTGCCGCCTTTATAGCCGCCTCCTTCTGGCGCTTCGGGATCCGGCGTTACCAGGGCGTCGGCGGCTGATAGGCCGCAGGGAAATGCGCTCTCAGATCTTGATGTTGCGTGCAACCTGGTCGGGAATGCCGGGAACCCGCAAATTATCGATTTAAAGATGAGAAAAATAATCATCTTATGTTGACAAGGCCCATTTCGCTACATAGGTTCCGCCCGCATCCGTGACGCAGGGACAGTGCAATGCCGCATGTTTTTTTGAATGTTTCTAAGGATCTACCAAAAATCTATAGAGATAGCCTCGCCGCGACGACAGCGATCCTGGTGATCAGTATTTCAGCATCGTCCGCTTTCGCTCAGAGCGCCACCACTGGCGACAGCGCCACGACGCTGGAACCGATCATCATTCAAGGTGCATCCTCTGATAGCAAGGCCGACCGAACGTCGGTGGCCGCCAAGAACAGCGCCGGCGCGACCAAGATCAGCACCCCGCTTGTCGAGACGCCGCGTTCGATCTCGGTCACCACCCAGAAAGAAATCGAGCAGCGCGGCGCGCAGACGGTCATCGAGGCGGTGCGCTATACGGCCGGCGTGACGACAGGCCCGAACGGTTTCGATCCGCGTTTCGACCAGATCTACATTCGCGGCTTCAACATCACGACGGTCGGCGACTTTCGCGACAGCTTGCGTCAGCCCTATATCAACTACGGCATGTTCCGCACCGATCCCTATCAGCTGCAGCGTGTCGAGGTGATCAAGGGACCGGTTTCCGTTCTCTACGGTGCGGGATCGCCGGGCGGTCTCGTCAACAAGATATCGAAGCTTCCGACCGAGGAGCCGATCCGGGAAGTCGGCATCACCTACGGCACCGAGGATCGATTGCAGGGGATGTTCGACTTCGGCGGGCCGATCAGCGAAGACAACGACGATTTCCTGTATCGCATCGTCGGCCTCGCCCGCCGCGGCGACACCAATTTCGATATTGCAGACGACCGCTACTTCCTGGCGCCGTCCTTCACCTGGAAACCGGACGAGGGCACGACCTTTACGGTTTACGGCCTGGCTCAGGCTGACGAAACCGACTCCAACGTCGGCGCGATTACGACCCTGGACGGTACGGTTCACGAACTCAGGGCGAGTGATCCCGACTACGACCACCAGAAGGTCAAGCAGCAGCAGATCGGCTATCAATTCGAGCATGAATTCGACAATGGCCTGACCTTCCGGCAGAACCTGCGTTATTCGCATCTCGATCTCAGGGCTCGCTACCTCGGCGTTACCGGTTGGACAGGGACCGTTGCACATCGTGGCACCAATGCGATCCGGGACGAGATGAACGTTTTCCAGCTCGACAACCAGCTCGAGGCGAAGTTTGATACCGGCCCGCTTGCTCACACGATGCTGTTCGGGCTGGACTATACCAATCTCAAATCGAGCTTTGGCTATGGCGCAGGAGCAGCCGATCCGGCATTCGACTTCGATATCGCCAACCCGACCTATGGAGTCTCGGGCGATACGCCTGACTATAGTATCTTGGCCTCCAAGGCCGACATGCGGCAGGTCGGCATTTATGCCCTTGACCAGATCGAGGCTGGAAACTGGCGCTTCAATCTCGGCGGCCGGCAAACATGGGTGAACCAAACGCGCGATGCGACACTGCCTTCGATCAGCTCGGAGGAAGTCGACAAGAACGCTTTCTCCTGGCAAGCCGGTGCACTCTATCTCTTCGACAACGGCATTGCTCCCTTCGTCTCCTATGCCACCTCATTCGATCCGGTGACCAACCGGTCGACCTCAGGCAAGATCCTGGCGCCGACAGAGGGTGAACAGTACGAGCTCGGTGTGAAGTACCAGCCGCCCGGCTCGGACATCCTCTTGTCGGCCGTTGCGTATCACATCGTCGAAAAGAACAAGCCGGTGCTGGTCGATCCGCTGACCTTTGCCTATGATTCGCTCGGTGAAGTGACCGGAAAGGGTATCGAACTTGAGGCCCGCGCGGCGGTAGCCGATGGCTGGGATCTTATCGCGGCCTACACTTACAATCATTCAGAAGTGACGGGAGGCGGTGAAAACGAGGGCAATACGCCTGCCCTAACCCCCTCGCATGTAGCAAGCCTCTGGGCCAACTATACGTTCCAAGAAACCAATCCCCTCCATGGTCTGTCAGTTGGCGCCGGTGTCCGCTATGTCAGCGAAAATTGGACGGATACGGCCAATACGTCGAAGAATCCTTCGAGCTTCTACATCGACGCCTCCGCCGCTTATGATTTCGGGGCGGTCGACAAGAAATACGAAGGCCTGACGGCGGCCTTTGCCATCCGCAACATTGCCGATGAACGCGACACCGTTTGCAATGAGGGCTTCTGCTATCTCGGCCAGGGCCGCAACATGACCGGCACCCTGAAGTATCGGTGGTAGCACCATGGCGGCAGAGATGAACGGGGCGGCCTCACACCCTTCGATCGCCGATCGCCCTGTCGCCCACCAGGCCATCGACCTCGACGGCCTGGTGGGCGATGGCCCATTCGCCTATTGCCGCGGCAAGCTGCTCGCTTCTCCGCCGCCGGCTGGTTTGGTGGTTTCCTGCAGGGATCTTGGCGACCCCGACGTCCTTAACGGGATCATCGCCCGCTATGCCGAAAAATTTCCGGGCAGCGACCGGCGTGCGATCGTCTCCATGTGGACGCTCTATTATTTCAGCATGCTGACGATCGCTCCGAGCGTCCATATGTTCGTCAACCGCGTCGCGCTGCCGCTGGAGATGGACCGGCTGTCGCTGGTCTGCAATAGTGAGACAGGCGAGCCGGAAGCCTTCGTGATGTCCGATCGGCCTGAGCTTGCCACCGATCCGGCTGCCGAGCTTCACCGGCTGATGCTTGGCCATGCCGAACCGGTTATTGCGGCGATCGCTGCCAATGCCGGCGTCGCGCCGAAGCTGCTCTGGAACAATGCCGCGGCCTATCTCTGCTGGATATTGAAAGAGATCGCTCACCGTCACGAGCCCAGCCTCGTCGAAGGCGGTCTGGCGCTGCTGAATGATGCCGAGTGGCCGGGGGGCGGGCGCAATCCGATGTTCGGCATGATCCGCATGGCGCGCCAGCAATGCGGGCTGGAGTTCGCCCGCCGCAAGGTCTGCTGCCTGCGCTACAATCTGCCGGGCGTCGGCGGCTGCGGCGAAGCCTGCCCGCTGCCGGACGGGCGGCATTGAGGCCGCTTCCGTTTAGGCGGCGGCGTTTGATATGGACTTTGCCTGCTCGGCATATCGTGACGGCGGCAATCCGACAAAGCGCGTGAATGCCGTGCTGAACGCGCTTGCGGAGCCATAGCCGACGCGCTCGGCGATCTCCTGAATTCCGATATCTTCCTGCCTCAGCAGATTTTTGGCGAGCGCCATGCGCCACCATATCAAATATTCCATTGGCGCCGGCCCCACAGTGCGGCGGAAGCGATTGAAGAACGCCGACCGCGAAAGCGCCGCCTCGCCGGCTAGCTGCTCCACCGTCCATTCCCTGGCTGGATTTTCGTGCAGCCGACGGATGGCCGGAGCGAGACGTGTATCGCTCAGGCCCCGCAGGATGCCGAGCGGCGCCTTCTCCCCGACATTCGAGCGCAGCGCCTCGACAAGCAAGACTTCCAACAGCCGCGCCAGGATCATGTTCTTTCCCGGCCGCTCGGCGCGGGCTTCGTCGGTGACGAGCTGAACGATCGCCGACAGTCTGCTATCGCCGCGGATATGGATGATCCGCGGCAGCAGGGAAACCAGCAAGGCCGCATCAGGCGAGCCGAAGGCGAAATGGCCGACCAGCAATCGTGCGTTCGGCGCCCCTTCGGGATCGCCATGACGGGTTTCTTCAGGAAGCATGGTGACGGTGAGGGGATCGATGCCGGACGATAATCCGTCGTCGAGGCTCGACATTGTGAAGGCATGGGCCGCCGGGATCAGGATGAAGTCGCCTTCGTGCAGCGTGATCTGCTCGTCCTCCGCGCTCAGCCGCGAGGAACCCTCCAGGACGACGCAGTAGAAGGGCTGGCCCGTCTCCTGGCGCTCAACGCGCCACGTCCCTGCGCCGCTGACGAGCTTTGAATGGCGCGCCGCTGGCTGCAGCAGCGTGACCATTTCAGCCAAAGGGTCGCTCATCGATACTCCTGATAATGAAACGAGGACGATGCATGATAGTCAGTACTGCGATCGCCGTCTACGTCTGTTGCTGTCAGCATGAATAGGAGACAGACATGAAGACCGTTCTTGTTACAGGATGCTCGTCGGGATTCGGGCTAGAAATTGCCAGGTTCTTTCTCGCGCAGGGCTGGAAGGTGATCGCCACCATGCGAACACCTCGCCAAGACCTTCTGCCGCCTTCGGACCAACTCAAGATCATTGCGCTCGATGTCACGAGCCCTGAAAGCATCCGCGGTGCGGTTGACGCGGCAGGTCCTGTGGATGTGCTGGTAAACAATGCCGGCATCGGTTGGCTCAACGCGGTTGAGGGAACGTCGATGGAGACCGCCCGCGAAATCTTCGAGACGAACACGCTCGGAACGATCGCAATGACGCAGGCGGTTCTGCCGCAGATGCGGGAGCGGCAGGAAGGCGTTATCATCAACGTTACGTCGAGAGTGACGCTCAAGCCGCTTCCGCTCCTCTCGGTCTATACGGCCAGCAAAGCCGCGGTGAACGCCTTTACCGAATCTGTCGCGCTTGAGCTCGAGCCGTTCAATGTGCGTGTGAGGATCGTGCTTCCGGGGCGCGCGCCGGAGACGCGGTTCGGCGATACGGCGCGCGCACGGATTCAACAACAGGGCGGCTTCCCAGAAGCCTATTCGTCGGTCGTCGCAGAGGTGTTCGCGTCGTGGGAGCAGCAACCGGAGACCGCCCTGACACAGCCGGTCGACGTCGTCGAGGCGGTATGGCGCGCTGCGACCGATCCTTCCTCTCCATTGCGCATCCCTGCAGGGGCCGACGCCGAAGCATTGGCGGGATGAAGACAGCTTCTCAAGGCCGCCGGCGCAGAACGAAAAGCAGCATCGGCGCTCCGACAAGGGCCGAGATCAAGCCGGCCGGCACCTGATAGGGGAAGGCGATCATGCGGCCGGCCCAGTCGGCAATGACGAGTAAGGTCGCGCCGACGAGGGCGGCGGCGAGCAGTTGGATGGAGGGGCGGCGAAGGCCAAGCCCATGGGCAAGGTGAGGCGCCATCAGCCCGACGAAGCTCAAAGGGCCGACGACAAGCGTCGCTGCTGCTGTCATGATCGCCGAGAGCCCGAACAGGACCCCTCGCGCCGGTGCGATCCTGAGGCCGAGTTCGCTCGCCGTCTCCGAGCCGAGCTGCAGCAGGGCAAGCCAGCGACCGGCGAGAAAGGCTGCGACGAGACAGGCAAGCGCAATCAGCATGGCGCTTGCCGCAACGCTGTTGTCGACGAAATAGGTCGAGCCCGACATCCAGCGGATCAGCGCCAGGCCGCGCGGATCGCCGCTTGCCGCCAGCACGCCGATCCCGGCATCGAGGATCGCGCCAACGGCGATGCCGGCGAGCAGCACACGGTTCGGGCCGAAGTCCGATCGGGCGCTCAGGAGGAAGATCAGCAGCAGCACGCCAAGCGCGCCGCCACCGGCAAAGGCAAGCTGGACGGTCAGGCCCGGTGCGGCGAAGGCGAACATGGCGGCTGCGACACCGAGCGTTGCACCGGCCGAAACGCCGAGCACCTCGGGACTTGCCATTTCGTTTCCGGTCAAACGCTGCAGGATCAGCCCGGTCACGCCGAGCACGGTTCCGGCGCCGAAGGCGGCGGCGACGCGCGGCAGGCGAAGGGGAAGGATCTCATCCCATACGGCGGCCGGCAGCCAGGTCCAGATCCCGTCGGGCGCGCGGCCGAAGAAGATCGCGGCCATCGCCAATGCTGCGACCGCGACAAGCAGCAGGCCAAGGGACGATGTTCGGCTATCGGTCGCATCCATTGCCGGGGCCATGCCGGACAGCGCGCGAGTGGCGTTGCCGAGGCGTGGCAGAAGCGCAATCAGGATCGGTCCGCCGAGCAATGCGGTCACCGCTCCGGTCGGCACGAAATCGCCGGGAGCAAGGAGTTTGATCGCCTCATCCGTCAGAAGGAGAAGGCCGGCACCGGCAATGGGCGACCAGATCAATTGGCTGACGACGCGCCGTGCGCCGGCCAGTCGTACGATCTGCGGCGCGACCAGCCCGATGAAGCCGATGACGCCGACGGCGCTGGTGACGAGGGCGCTGAGCGCAATCGCGATCGCCAGGATGAAACCGCGCGACCAGTTGATCCGCAGACCGAGGCTCGTCGCGCCGGCATCGCCGAGCTGGCTCAGCGCCAGCGGCCTCGCTGCGAGAAAGGCAAGGCCGGCGAGCAGGGCGACCTTGGGCAGCAGCGATACGGGAATCGCCCAGCTTTGCTGTGAAAGCGATCCGGCGCCCCAGATGAAGATCCCGGAGAGATATTGATCGTTCAACAGAACGAGAATGGCCGCCGCCGCCCCGCACCATAGGCCGATTATCATGCCCGCCAGGATAAGGGAAAAGGGCGAAAATCCGTGCCGGGCACTGATCGAGAAGATGACGACGACGGCAGCAGCACTTCCGGCAAGAGCGACCGCGTCGCGGCCCCCTCCCGTCAGCGATGGAAAGGCGAGCATGACAGACACCAGCGCCAGATTGGCGCCGGCCGAGACGCCGAGCGTCGTCGGCGAAGCCAGCGGATTGCGCAGCACCTGCTGCAGGATCGTGCCCGACAGCGCGAGGGCCGCGCCGGCGATCAGGGCCGTCGCCATGCGCGGAAGCGTCGAATAGAGAAGGAGAAGGTGCTGCGCGTCGTATCCTTCGGCCTCCTCCAGATGCGGCAGCGCCGGGAGCAGGTCGAGCAAAGCCAGGGCCAGACCCGAAAACAGCAGCAGAGTCGCGAGTGCGGGCGCGCCGAAGCCGGAAATTTGCACTTTCATCGGGCGGCAGTCTCCAGAACATCGACCATCAAAGTCGAAAAGCGCAGCGCTTCCTGGACCATTCCAAACATCAGCACGCCTGGAACGACCGAGATCCGCTGCCGCCGGACGAAGGGAAGGCTGGTCCAGAGCGGGCTGTCGGAAAGCCGGGTTAGGACATCGGGCGGAAACAGCGGCGATACTACGACGAGGTGGGTTTCCTCATTGAGTTCAGCCAGCTGTTCCAGGCCGATTGTTTGAAATCCCCAGTAGCTGGCCTCGCCCTTCCAGGCATTCTCGAGGCCGATGCGTCTCATCGCGCCGCCGTAAAGCCCGGGGCCGCCATAGATGCGCGCATGCCTCTGGTCCATGAAGTTGATGACGGCGATGGGAGGCGCGGACAGGCTCGTCACCCGCTCTCGTAGCCGGCGGAACGTGGCATCGGCGCGGGACAGAAATGCGTTGGCTTGCCTCTGTCGCCCGATCATCGCCCCGAGACGCAGCGTTTCGGCGTAAGAGCGGTCAAGCGCCTCGCCGTTCTCGGCATAGACGGTGAAGATCTCCACAGGCGCGATCCGGGCCAGTTTTTCCTCCAGCGCCGCAAGGAAGGGCGTGCTGAGGATCAGCGACGGCCGAATGCTGGTCAGGACTTCAAGATTGATCTCGGACGTGGTGCCGATATCCACGACTCCTGGTGGCATGGCCGGCTCGACAACCCATTCCGACCAGTTCCGCAGTGAGGCGATCGCACGCGGCACGCCGCCGAGCGCCAGCATCGTCGATGCCAATCCATAATCGAGCGAAACGATGCCGCCTTCGCCAGCGCGCGCGATAGCGGGTGCAGCCGCCATTGCCAGCGTGCTTAAAAAAAAGTCCCGTCGTCTCAAAGTGCGGTCTCGCTCGGCCGTTGCCCGACGAGCGGCTTGACCATGAACAGGCACGGATGATCCTCATGCCAGAGCCTGGGAAAGACCTCCGCCCGGACGAAGCCGGTCCGGTCATAAAAGCGCCGCGTCGCCTCGAATTGCGGCTCGTCACGGCCGCGCGGCGCGAGCGTCTTGACCGTCAGCAGCCGGGCGCCGGAATCATGGGCGAAACGTTCGGCCGCGTCGACGAGATGGCGCCCGGCACCGCGACCGTGATATTCGGGCCGGGTCGCGATCAGCGCAATCTCGACGGCATCAGGCAGGTGCGGTCTCAGGGCGATCAAGGCGGTGACGACATCCGCTTCGACATAGCCGAACACCGGCAGATCTTCGACCGCCTCGGCGCTCGCCTCGATGACTTCGGGTTCCGAAAACCAGTCGGGCAGGGCCCCCATGATCGATCGGCAGAGCTCCGCCTTGCCAGTCAGGATCTCGATTGTTCTTCCCATCAGTTCTCGCTTTCAGCCCTTCGATTTAAACTTGACTCTTGTTATCATCTTAAAATAGACACTGCAATCACATCGTGCACTCCCGCTTGAAAAAGGAGCGCCAATGCCGAACCGACCAGTAAGACAGAGCCTGATTTTCCATTTGTAAAAGGGTGCAGGACAATGCGAGCATCGCATCGTGATGTGAACGGCAATGCGGTTGTCGACGCAATGATCGAAAACAAGGACAAGCTCCTGAAAACGATCGAAAGCGTCATTAAATCAAAGTCATACTCCGAAGATATATTTCAAGACGGAGTCATCAAGGCTTACGGGGTCAATGTCGACGGCATTCGTTGCCCGATCGGCTACGCATTTCGGATGGTTTATAATCTCGCGCTGGATGAGAGCCGCCGGCGGCGCCACCAGTCGAACAACCATAGGTCGATGGACCAGATTCAGGAGATCACCGCTCCAATTCCCACGGTGCTCGATCAGCTGGTCGCAGCCGAGACCCTGCGCGACGTGCTTGCCGCGCTCGAGGCGCTGCCGAAGCGAACCAATGACGCCTTCATTCGCCACCGGCTGAACGGCGTGCCGCAGAAGGATATCGCGGCCGAGTTCGGTGTCTCCAGGACGCTCGTCAATTTCATGATCAAGGCGGCGGAGCAGCATTGCCATCTGGCGGTCACCGAGCCCGTCCACCCCGATCACGAGCGCCCACGGGACGTTACCGCTTCGCGGCGTGTAGCGCCTGCTGCAAGTCGTTCCACAGCAATCCCGGTTCTTCCAGTCCAACAGCGAAACGGATCGTCTGCTCGCTCACGCCGAACCGGATGAAGGTGGTTATCCGGTCGGGGATCTGCAGCGCGACCTTGGCTGGAACCACCAGCGTCTCCGGCCCTCCCCAGCTGACGCCGAGACGGATCTCGCGAAGCGCGTTGACGAAGCGCGCGACATCGATGTCAGGCGTCAGATCGAAAGCGAAGAGCCCGGCATAACCCGACAGCGTCGCCCGCCCGGGGTGATCCTGAAATGCCGGGTGGCGGACGCGGGCGATGGCGGCATGCTGCTTCAGCCGATCGGCGAGCAGAAGCCCGCTGCGCTCGTGCTCCTTGAGACGGACGCGCAGCGTGCGCATGCCGCGCAGCAGCAGCCAGGCCTCGAAGGGCGATAGCTTGGCGCCAACATAGGGGTAGGAGGTCGAGTTGATCCGGGCGATCGCCTCGTTCGAGCCGACGACGACGCCGGCGACCGTATCGCTATGGCCGCCGAGATATTTCGAGGCGGCGTGAATGACGATATCGACGCCATGCTGGATCGGCTTCTGGAAGAGCGGCGTCGCCCAGGAATTGTCGATGACTGTGGTAACGCCGGCCTCCTTCGCCATGGCCGACAGGGCTACGATGTCCTGAAGCTCGAAGACGAAGGAGGAGGGATTTTCGAGATAGAGCAGCCTGGCGCCCGGTAGTGCCTTGCGCACCTCGTCATGATCGGAGGGATCGACGAAATCCACGGTGACGCCGAGCCGGCCGAGCAGCTTCACCAGCAGGCGGTAGACGTCATTATAGAGGTGTCGGACGGCAACGACCCGGTCACCCGCTTCCACCAGGCTGAGAATAGTCGCGGTAATGGCGGCCGTTCCGCTGGAGAAGGCGCGTCCGTCTTCGGCGCCCTCGAGGCGGGCGACCAGAAGCTCGAATTCGCGGACGGTCGGATTGTCGCCGCGCGAATAGATGAAGTTGCGCGTCCGGCCGGCAAAGACATCCTCCATCGCCTCGTAGCTGTCATAGGTGAAGAGCGAGGTCTGGAAGATCGGTGGCGACACGGCGTTGAAGGCGGCCGGATCGACGGGCGTGAACAGATCGCCGGCGGCCGCATGGCCGCCAAGGTCGCTGGGGCTGAACGACTGGTTCATGATAATCCTCTCATGGACAAAAGCTGGGATAGCGACGGAGACTGGTTAGATCGCCGGCCGAACGCTGCCGGAGCGCGCTGAGTGATCTCGTCAGACAGACGCATGACAGCAGGCCGGTCAGTGCCGAGGCCAGGAACATGGCTGCGAGCAGGCCCGAAAAACCGAAGAAGGGCGGCAGGAGCGCAAGCAGCGGAAAGAGAAGATATCCGTTCTGCGCCAGGCCGATGATGACAGCGGCTTTCGGCCTCCGCTGCGCCTGGAACAGGATCAGCACCGTTTGCCTGACGCCGAACAGCAGGAAGGGAAGATGGGTTGCGACAACCGCCTGGCCGGCGATCGAAACCACCGAAGCTTCGTCGGTGAAGAACGAGGCAAGGCGCTCGGAAAAGACGATCGCTGCCAGCCCGTAGACGCCGCCGACCGCGCTCGTGACCACGGAAAGCATGCGGGCTGCCGCCAGCACCCGCGATATATCTCCGCGCCCCCAGGCAAAGCTCAGGATGGACTGGGCCCCGAGCGAAATGCCGATGACCGGGAGTGCGCCGACCGCAAGCAGCCGCAAGGCGATCCCGACGCCGGCGATGCCGTGTTCACCGTGATAGGTGCCGGCGATCGACAGCATCGCGGCAATCGCGCCCGCCGTTGCGAGGCTCGTCAGCGTCGTCGGCGAGCCCACGGCAAGGACCGGCCTGAGATGTCTGATGTCGGCGACCCGCCAGCCGAGCGTCAGCCGGATCGTCCCAAGCCGCCTTGCGTGATAGGCGCCGTAGATTGAGAGCGCCACGAGCTGAGACAGGATGGTTGCCATCGCCACGCCCTGCAGGCCGAGACCGAAGCCGAAGATCATGATCGGGTCGAGGATGATGTTCAACGCAAAGCAGGCGACCAGCGTCCACATGCTGAAGCGGGCATTGCCCTCGGCAATCGCCAGGAAATCGAGAATGATCTGCGCCATCGTCAACGGGATCGAGACCGCGATGATGAGGAGATAATGCTGCGCAAGCGGTTGGATGGCCGGTGTCGCGCCGAACAGCAGGAAAGATGGAAAGGCAACGATGGCGGCTGCACTTGCCGCGCCGAAGGCGACGCCGGCGGCAAGGCTGATCGAGGCAAGGGAGCCGGCTCTCGATCGATTGCCGGCGCCGAGCGCCCGCCCGACCTCGGTGGCCACACCAACGCCGATGCCTTCGCCGAAGGCGGCGACCAGCATGAGGATGGGCAGCACGATCATGATCGCGGCTATCTGGTCTTCGCCGATCATGCCGACGAAGACCATGTTGATCGTGTGATGCGCGGCGTTGATCGACAGGCCGAACATGGCGGGCAGGCCGAGCCTTAGCAGCAGCCGGAAAAGCTGCGGGCTGGCAAGATCATCCGGTGCAAGCCGCTGTTTCCGCAGGCTGCCGCTCATTTCGCTCATGTCGTTCATGATGCAGGCACCCAGAGATGATCGCCGAAGAAGCGCTCGCGGGTCAGCATCACCAGAAGCGCCCGCTTGTGCGGAAAATCGAAATGCTTGACCTTGGCGAAGCCCGAGCGGTCGAGATTGCGGATCTGCTGCTCGTGGCTGGCGCGCGGCTCGCCGACGATGCGTTGCGTGCGGGGGTCGTCGAGGAAAATGAAATGCATCAGCGAAGGAAGCCAGGCGCTGATCCATTTCTTGCCGCGGTAATCGGGCTCGCCGATCGCGACATGCCAGCCGCGATCGTAATCGTCGGCGTCGTAGAAGGGGCCGAGCCGGTTCTCCTTGGCCCAATAGACTTCGAAATAGCCGAAGGGGATGTCCGCGAAACTGCCGATCAGCGGCAGCACATGCGGATCGGCGATCCTCTCTTCCAGGATCTCCCGGTGCTTGTCGATCGAGCCCGCATCCTCCCAGATCGTGTGGACCTGCTCGTCGTTCATCCAGCGATGGAATGCCGCTAGATCGGTCTCGGGATCGGCCACCCTGAAGCTGATGTCGCGCTCCAGCCACGGGATGAAGCGCTGGTAGACCGTGCCCTTCGGCTTTGCCGGCCGGCGCGGATGATAGCGGCCCGCGGTCATCTGCTGCACCGGCGGCAGGGGATAGGAAAGCTGCGGCAGCCACAGCGAGGGCCATTGCCAGAGGATCGCGGAATCGAGCCGTCCATCGGTGCCTGAAATGTGTCGGGGAAGGCTAGCCTGATGGCCTTCGAAGACGACCGATTTTATCGAGCGGTCTTGCGCCGTCACCGCTTCGGCGGCGGCCATGAGAAGCTCCGCCGATTGCACGGGATTTCCCTCGTAGAAGGTGAGCGAACCGATGCCGGCTTCGACTTCGAGGGCGACTTCGTGGTTCCCGTGCACCGTGTTGAGATGGACGATATTGGGGGCAAGCCTGACATAGCTGCGCGCCTGCAGAGCCCGCCTTTGCTTGGCGGCGTCGAAATCCATGATGTTCTCCTTGATCGGCAGGGCTTTTGATGCTGCGAGCATGAAGCCTGCTCCTGCGGCGATTTGGTAGAATGACGATCCATCCGTTGGCGGATTTAGGGGTAAACGAAGAAAAAAATTCTCCGCAATTTTCTAAACTCCAGCAGGCGGGATCCGTCATTTGCGCATGACGTCAATCTCTGCAGGAGCTTCCAATGGACAATCTTGAACCCCGCGACGATTTCTGGATCGTCGTCATCGACGCCGAGCATCACTACTCGGTCTGGCCGCAAGACAAGCGCATTCCGGTGAGCTGGCGGGCTGCGGGTTTTGCCGGTTCGCGCCAGGAGTGCCTCGCCCATATCCGTGAAATCTGGACCGATCCTCGCCCGCTCTCCCTGCGCTCGGCCATGTCTGCCGATGCGCGTCTCTGAAACCGTCTGGATGGCAAGATGAACAAGCAGATCACCAATTTCGCCGATGCCCGCCCGACCGACGCTGTGGATGCCGTCTTCGAGAGTTTTCCGCTGACGATCGCGCAGAAGCGCATCTGGTCGCTAGAGCAGATCGGAAACTACACGGTCTTCCCCGATCAGGTCATCGGGCTGCGCTTGGGCGCCACGACCGGCGTCGAGACGATCGCCGGCGCCTGCCACGCGCTCCTGGCTGAGAACCCGTCGCTTTCCACTCGTTTCCGCCGGCTGGCGGGCGGCCGCATCGAGCAATATCGCGGCGCGTCGAACGCGGTGCCGATGGAGATCCTCGGCAAGGAAGGAGCCGCTCTTTCCGAGGCTGAAGCCTTGGCAGCGCGGAAAGCCTTTCGCGACAGGCGCTTTGATCTCCTGGAAGGGCCGGGGGCGCGCATCCACATCATCCTGCTGCCCGACGGGCAGTCGCTGCTGACGATCGTGCTGCATCCGATCATCTGCGACGACCGCGAAAAATCCCTTCTTGCCGCTTCGCTGGCGCGCATTCTCGATGGCGAACCGGCCGGCGACGTGCAGCCGGCGGAAATATCGGCGGGAATTCGGGAGAAAGAATGGCTGGAGACGGATGCAGCGCGGGAGGCGCTGGCCTATTGGCGCGACACGATCGGTCTCGACTATGCCGCCTCGACTTTTGCCACCCGCTTCAACAGCGGCGGGCTGGCAGGCGTGGCGCGCGCCGAGCATCGGTTTGCGATCGAGCCGGAGCTCTGGAACAAGCTCGAACGGCATGCGGACGAAAAGGGATTTCAAGTCGACCGTGTGCTTCACGCCGCCTTCTGCGCGCTGCTGGCGCGCTACAGCGGCAACTATGCTTTGCTGACCGGTCTGCTGGTCGCGCGGCCCCGCACGGAACATTTCGCCAGCCGCGGTCGCGCCGAACAGGTGCTTCCGCTCGTCCTGCCACTCGCCTCCCGACATTCCCTCGACGACGTCGTCGCCGTGATCTCGTCGGTAACGGAGGAGGGGCTTCGCCGGCTCGTGCCGCTGGAGCGCATCACCCAGGAACTGGTCGTCGACGAGGCGGCCGCACAGGAAGCCGTGGTCAGGGCGCTGTTCGAATTCCGCGAGCCCTATCCGGTCGCGAGAGATGCGACGAACCTGGAACCACCAGGTGCGCGCGCCGACAGCGAGCTTTCCCTGGTGATCGAGGCGCGTTCGGACGGCAGCGCATCCGGGCTGATCGACTATGCTCAGGATCTCTATGACGGCTCTCTGATCGCCCGTGTCGCAAGGCATTTCGGCCTGGTGCTAGAGCAGATCGTCGCGCAGCCGGGCCTCAGGATCAAGGATATCGAACTCGTCGGCGGCGACGAACTCGACTGGTTGTCGGCGCCTTACGAGGACGACGTTATCAACGACGACCGGCCGGTCCACGAACTGATATCCGCCCATTCGCGCCGGACGCCTGAGAAGACGGCGATCGTCTATGGCGACGAAGAGTGGAGCCATGGCTGGCTGGAGGCGAGCACCAACCGCCTCGGGCATCGGCTGCGGCAGCTCGGTGTTCGCGCCGAAGTGACGGTTGCTAACTTCATCAAGCGTTCGCCGGAAGCGATCGTCGGCATCCTCGCCACGCTGAAGGCGGGCGGTGCCTATATCCCCGTCGAGCCGGATCATCCGCCGGTGCGCAACCATCACATCCTGCGCGACGGCGGGGTGAAGATCGTCCTCACCCACAGCTGGCTGCGCCACCGCCTGCCGGTGGGGCTCGATGCCACCATCCTCGAACTCGACAAGATCGATCTCGACGGCGAGCCGGAAACGCCGCTCTATGTGCCCATCCACAAGGATCAGCTCGCCTATGTCATGTACACCTCGGGTTCGACGGGATTGCCGAAAGGTGTGGCCGTCGAGCACGGCCCACTGACGCATCACCTGCAGAATACCTCGCGCGTCTACGGCATGAGCTCGGAATCCCGCGAGCTGCCCTTCCTGCCCTTCAGCTCGGACGGGGGCCATGAGCGCTGGATGAACCCGCTGATGGAAGGCGGCAGCATCATTCTTCCCGACCAGCCGCTCTG